>JBOIBB010000131.1:0-6932 GCA_050739335.1 Gammaproteobacteria bacterium | reverse complement strand
GCCGAGCAGCGCCGCATGAAAGCCCTGGCGAATGTTCTCCTGGCCAAGGCTCGGGCCGACGGTGCGCTCCTGCACGATATCCATGGGCGCCGCAAGTGCGCCCGCGCGCAGCAGCAGCGCCAGATTCTGCGCTTCCTGTTGTTGCAGGCCGGTAATCTGGAAGCTGCTGCTGAAAATGCCCTGAATCGTGGCCTGACTGATCACCGTATAGGTCTTCTTGTGGATCGGTACGGTCTTGCCGTTCACCGTGGTGTTCTCGGTCTTGGTCTCGATATACAGCACCGCCATGAGCTTGCCGAGATTTTCACGCGTGGTCTGCCCCATCTTGCTCGCGCCCGCGGAGTTCAGTTTGACGTTTACGTCAGGTGCCCCGGTCTGCTGGTCGAAACCCGAAGTCGCGTCGGTCAACTGGTCGCCGCTCACGATCACGTCGCGTTTCAACAGCACCGGGTTGCCGGAACTGTCGTTGAACAACTGGTCGTCGAGCGGTATGTGCCCGGTCTGCTTCGCCAAAGCCGCATTCGCGCTCATGTCCACCATGCGAAACTCGAGCGTTGCGGTGGCACCCAGGATTTCCTTGGCGCGTGCGGTGTCCTGCACCCCCGGAAGCTCCACCACGATGCTGTTACCGCCCTGCTGCTGCACGATCGGATCGGCCACACCCAGTTGGTTCACGCGGTTGCGCAACACCGTCATGTTCTGCTCGACCGCGGTCTGGTGCATGGTCTGCAACTGCTGCGGCGAGAGCTTGGCCACCAGCGTGTTGGTCGAGGGCCCCGAAGCGATCGTCAAGTCCTGGTATTGGCTCGCAAGGAATTTCTGTGCTTTGCCCGTGTCCTGCGGGCTGTTCAAGGTGATGCCGATAGCATCGCCCTTGAGTGACACATCGTCATAACGGATGAGCTGCTGGCGCAATTGCGTGCGAATATCCGCCGAGTCACGCTGCAGCTTGGTTTGCACGGCGGCGTTTTCGTCCACCAGCAACTGGAAATGCACGCCGCCCTGCAGATCGAGGCCCTTGGCCATGGGCCGCAATCCGAGATCCTGCATCCATTTGGGGGTGCGCGGTGCCAGATTGAGCGCCGCCGAATACTTGCTCCCGAGTGCCTTGGTGATGACGCTCAGGCCCTGCAACTGATCCTCGGTGTTATCGAAGCGCACCAGCAGGCGGTTCTTGTCGAGCGCCGCGGATTTGTACTCAATCTTCGCGGTCTGCAGGGCCGACTCCACCTGGCCGGTCACTGAGTCGGTGAGCGTAGCGTTGGTTTCCGACACTTGCACCGCCGGATCGTCGCCGTAAATATTGGGCAGCGCCAACAGAATGCCGCCCACCACGATCACCACGACCAGAATGTTTTTCCAGGTAGAATAATGATTCAGCATCGCCGCGCCGCCGTCGCCCCGGTTCAGACGTGCTTGAGTGTGCCCTTGGGCACCAGTGCGCCAATGGCTTGACGCTGCACCTGCATCTCCACGCCCTGCGCCACTTCGAGCGTGATGAACTGGTCGCCCAGCTCCTTCACGCGACCGAGCACGCCGCCGCTGGTGATCACCTCGTCACCTTTGCCGATAGCCGAGAGCATTTTCTGGTGTTCTTTCTGCTTTTTCTGTTGGGGACGGATCAGGAAGAACCAGAACACCGCGATCAATACCGCGATCATGACGTAGAAAAAGATCGGGCTGCTACCGGGTTTGGCTGCCGCGTCCCCCGCGGCATAGGCGTTTTGGATGAAAAAGCTCATGACCGATCCTGTGCAGGAAGTTGTTTCAAATCGCCCGGGAAGCACAAGCCGCTGGGTCTCGCCGCCAATTGTAGCGGTCCCAAGCCGTGATCGGCACCCCCGAAGCGGCGCGCATTATGGCACAGCCACGGCAAATTTCGCCTGTTGTGCGAGGAAATCGGCCTGAAACGCCCCGAAATGGCCGGTCTCGACGGCCGCGCGCATCTCCCGCATGAGCTGCTGGTAATAGTAGAGGTTGTGCAGCGTCATGAGGCGCGGCGCGAGAATCTCGCCGCACTTGTCCAGGTGCCGGAGGTAGGCGCGGGTGTAATTGCGGCAGGTGTAGCAGCCGCAGACTTCATCGATCGGACGGGTGTCCGACTGCCAGGCGCAGTTGCGGATGCGCAGCACGCCCCGGCTGGTGAACAGATGCCCGTTACGCGCGTTGCGCGTCGGCAGCACACAGTCGAACATGTCCATGCCGCGCGCCACGGCCTGCACCAAGTCGGCCGGCGTGCCCACGCCCATCAGATAGTGCGGGCGGTCCGCAGGCAATGCCGGTGCCAGCAGGTCGAGCATCGCCAGGCGCTCCGGCTCGCTTTCGCCCACGGCGAGCCCGCCTATGGCGTAGCCATCGAAACCGATCCCAGTGAGTCCGGCGAGCGAGGCGCGCCGCAATTCGGGATACACGCCGCCCTGAATAATGCCGAAGAGGGCTGCGGGCTGCCCCGCGTGCGCCGTCCGGCAGCGCTTGGCCCAGCGCAGCGAGCGCTGCATCGACTCACGGGCCTCGCCTTCGCTCGCGGGATAAGGCGTGCACTCATCGAACACCATGAGGATGTCGGAACCGAGCGCCTGCTGCACGTGCATCGAATCTTCGGGACTTAGAAATACCGGATCGCCGTTCACCGGCGACTGGAAACTCACGCCCTCCTCGGCAATCTTGCTCAGCTTCGCCAGGCTGAACACCTGAAAACCGCCGGAGTCCGTGAGAATCGGGCCGTCCCAGTGCATGAAGCGGTGCAAATCGCCATGCGCACGAATCACCTCGGTACCCGGGCGCAGCATCAGGTGAAAGGTGTTACCGAGGATGATCTCGGCGCCCACGGCGCTCAGCTCTTCCGGAGTCATTGTCTTGACACTGCCGTAAGTGCCGACCGGCATGAAGGCCGGAGTTTCGACCGTACCGCGGTCAAACCTGAGACGTCCGCGCCGCGCGGCGCCATCGGTCTGCAGCAACTCGAATTTCATGCGCAGAGTGTAACGGCCATGCCGCTTCAGGTCAGCAGCAAGATTCCCGTCGTCGCCACAGGCCGGCGCGACTTTGGGCGCGGGTCAGCCCCGGCACACTGCCTCGGCAGCCGGCGTAATGAACATCGCGTCCCCGTAGCTGAAGAACCGGTAGCGTTGCTCGACCGCGTGCCGGTAGGCCGCGAGAACGTGCTCGCGGCCGGCGAACGCACTCACCAGCATCACCAGCGTCGATTCCGGAAGATGGAAATTGGTAATCAGCGCGTCGACTACCTGGAACCGGTAACCCGGATATATAAAGAGTGCGGTCTCGCCCGCAAACGGCCGCAGCGCACCGTCGGCCGCCGCGGCCTCGAGGCTGCGCACCGCGGTAGTGCCCACAGCCACCACCCGCCTGCCACGCCGGCGCGTTTCGGCCACGGCTGCGCACACGCGTTCGGGCACGAATGCCTGCTCTCTGTGCATGTGGTGCCGCAAGACATCGTCCTCGCGCACCGGCTGGAACGTGCCCGCGCCGACGTGCAGCGTCACGAACACCTGACGCACGCCCTGCGCATCGAGCTTGGCGAGCAGCGCCCGGTCGAAGTGCAGGCCGGCGGTGGGCGCCGCCACGGCGCCCGGCACACGGGCAAAGACCGTTTGATAGCGCTCGTGGTCCTCGGCATTGTCCGCACGCTGCATATAGGGCGGCAGCGGCACATGTCCGTACTGATAGAGAAAATCCGGCAGTGAGACCTCGGGGAACTCGAGCTTGTAAAACCCGCCCTCGCGGCCGAGCACTACGACATCGGTTGCCTCGGCCACAAGGATGCGCGCGCCGGGGCGCAAGGGCTTGCTGGCGTGCGCCTGCACCAGTGCGTGGTGCGCGTCCAGCACACGCTCGATGAGGAACTCCACGGCGCCGCCGCTCGGCTTGCGGCCGAAAAGCCGGGCCGGAATGACGCGCGTGTCGTTGAAGACCAGCAGATCATCCGGCCGCAGCAGCCCGGGCAAATCCCGGAACGCGCGGTCCCCATACGCCCCGCTCTCGCCATCGAGCACCAGCAAGCGGCTCGCGCTGCGCTCGGCAAGCGGACGCTGGGCGATCAATTCCTGCGGCAAGTCGTAGTAGAAATCCGCACGGCGCATGGGAACGCCGGCTGCCGGCTTTGGCCTGTTTGTATGGAACACTGAGTTTCAGTTCACCGTCTGCCGGATATTGTGGACCTTGTCCAAGCCGATTGACGCGTTGCGCACCACGCACGCAGCGATGGCATTCAGTCCAGCGAGACGTTTATCGTCCGACTTTGGTCTACTGGTCCTGGAAACTCATGGGCCGGTACGTGCCTGCTGCACCCGTGGCCGGCGGCATCTTGACGCTCAAACTCAGAGGCTTGTTCTTGCGCAGGATGTGCAAGGTCAGCGTTGTGCCCGGCGCATGCGAAAAGATGATGCGCATGGCATCCGAGGGGCTTGCGGGCTGGCGCTCGTCGATCTTGACGATCACGTCACCGTCTTCGAGCTTGAGTGCCGCGTCCTGTGGCGCGCGCACGACGAGGAGGCCCGTGCTGGTGCCGAAATACTGGCCAAGTCCAGGCGTGAGCGTCACAAGCTGCATGCCTGCCCAGCCCGCGGCGCGACCCAGGTAGCCCCAAGGGCCAAAGATGGCACGCAAGTTCGCGGGCGCGAGCGCCGACATGGCCGGCATCTCGGGCATATTCCAGGCAAAGCCGTAATCGGAGAGCCGCCCAGCCGTGACCTGTGCACCGTGACTCTTCCCGCTGCGCGCGTAGACGAGGGTCACATGCTCCCCCGGCTGGATGTGCTGCATGAAATCCATGAGCTGGTCGGCCGCGGACTCCGCCCCGCTCGGCTTGAAAGCCGTGCCATTGATCGACGTGATCACATCGCCCGCGCGCAGCCCGCCCTGGGCCGCAGGCCCGCCCGGAGTCACTGCTTCGATCACCACGCCGAGCGGGTGGTTGCCCGAAGCGATGTTGGCCAGCGTTATCCCAAGCACGGCACGATTCGGGTCGAGCATGCGTGAGAGCTGCAACATCATTGGGCCCTGCATTTGCATGCTGAGTTCTGCCATGCGGCGGGCGGCCCGCTCCATTTGCTGACGGGCCTGCTGCATTTGCTGCTGCATCTGCTTTTCAAGTTGCTGCTGATTGAGATCCAGAGACTGCTGATGCAGTTCGTCTTGCCGTTGATCGTGCTCCAGTGCGCGCTGGTCCAGAAGTAACCAATGCAGATCCTGATCGATGGCCGATCGATCACGCTCCGGAGCCTGTTCATCCAGTCGCAGCTTTTGTTGATCCCGTTGCAATTGCTGCTGATCGAGCTGCAGCCGTTGCTGAGCTACCTGTGGCGATGCATCTGTTTGCGCGGCCGGTGCACCGGCGGTTTGCGCGTACACCGGGGCTGCCGCTGCAAATAGCAACGCACTGCATATAATCAACCAGCCTTTCATGCTATATCTCCTTGCCAATTACTGACCCCAGCTCGCATCCGACACCTGCGCATAGCGCACGGCGGCCAGCGACTGCATCAAGTTCACCCGCTGCTGCCAGAGCGCGGTCAAATTCGGCGCGGTGCGCGGCTCAGCATTCGCCTGGTTGATGGCGTAATCCACCAGTGCGATGCGGTCCTCGAGCGCCGCGACGGTCGCGGCCGTATTCGTGCCGGTGACTCCCTGGTCGCCACCCGTACCCATGGCCTGCATCACTTGTTCGAGATAACGCGACTGCGATTGAAGTTGTGCAAGCGCCGCGGAACCCGTCGCGATACCGGCCGGAGGCACCACCCTCGGCGCGCGCAGATTCAGCGTAACCACCACCACGGCCGCCACCACCGAGGCCGCGAGCGCCGCGCCCACCGCACCAGTCCAGCGGCGCACCCGGCGAGGCTGCGGCTGGCTGTCAAGGTGTGCCGCGATTTTCTGCCAGGCGTCGGCCGGCACTTCCAACTGCGGCAGATCGATCAGCCGTTGCCGCCAGTGGCCAAGCCGCGTCACTTCCGTGCGGCAGGAGGCACACCCGCGCACATGCGTGTCCGCCTCGGCGGCCACCGGCCTGCCATCGCGCAGGCTGATCAATTGCTCAAGGCTTGCGTGCATGATTTCTCTCCGGAGCCGCTTGTGGCCCACTCCCGCAGATGTGCGTAGGCACGTGCCAACTGCGACTTGGAAAAACTCGGCGTAGCGTGCAAAAGTTCGGCAATCTCGTCGTGCGTGTAGCCCTCGACTTCGTGCAGCCAGACGACGGTACGCGTGGCCGGTGGCAACTCGGCGAGTGCGCGTTCCGCATCCAGCACGTCCTGCCAGCTTCTGCCGTCGCTGGCGTCCCAGCCATCCACGGGGGCGGCGTCATCTTCGGGCGGGAGGGCCGCGCGGTAACGCTGCCAAGGTGCGCGTAACTGCATGAGACAGCAGTTCACGGCCACCCGCCGAATCCACATCCCGACCGGTGCCTCGCCGCGAAACTTCGGCAGTCCGCGCATCACCTCCACGAACGTGTCCTGCAAGGCATCCTCGGCTAGTTCCGGCTTGAGCAGCAGGCGCCGTGCAAGCGTGTACACGGCACCGCCGAATCGGCCGTAGAGAGCCGCCTGCGCACTGCGCTCGCCCCGCCGCGCGCGCGCCACAAGCTCGCCTTCGACGGGTTGGTCAAACGGACCGCTCATAGTGGATAGGATGCTCGGGAACGGCAAAAAGTCGCAAGCTCGCGGAAAAAGCCGTTCCGGGGGCCGGGCGATTTCCCTATACTGTGCGCCCGCGGCATCCCGCCGCTGGTCTCATGCCCGGGTGGCGGAACTGGTAGACGCGCGGGACTCAAAATCCCGTTCCCCTCAAAGGAGTGTCGGTTCGACTCCGACTCCGGGCACCATTAAATTCAAGCAACGACAGGTACGTTAATAAGCATATTGCCGGCGCGCGCTGGCAGGTATACTGGCTACAAAGGCTGCCCAGCACCCCAGGCG
>JBOIBB010000130.1:0-4668 GCA_050739335.1 Gammaproteobacteria bacterium | reverse complement strand
GATACTGCGGCCGTCGCCTGGGTCATGCAGCGCAGCGGGCAGCCGGAATACCGCGAACCGGTCGCGCGTGCCGCGCGCTGGCTCGAAGGCATGCAGTCACGCGACGGCGGTTTTGCCAGCTTTGATGCCGACAATATCCATTATTATCTGAACGAGATTCCGTTCGCGGATCACGGCGCGCTGCTTGATCCGCCCACCGAAGACGTCACCGGGCGTTGCGTGGCGCTGCTCTCGATTATCGGCGACGACTGCCGCAAAGCGCAGGAGCGCGCCATTCGCTGGCTCACGCACATGCAGGATGCACGCGGTCCGTGGTGGGGGCGCTGGGGCACGAACTATATATATGGAACCTGGTCGGTACTGAGCGCGCTTGAGCTTGCCGGAATAGCGCCCGCGGACACGCGCCTGCGTCGGGCCGTAGCCTGGCTAAAATCGGTACAACAAGCGGACGGTGGCTTCGGCGAAAGCAACGACAGCTACGAACATCCCGAGCGCGCCGGCCAGGGTCCGGCGACACCCGAACAGACCGCCTGGGCACTGCTGGCACTCATGGCCGCGGGCGAAGCCGAGAGCCGCGCCGTCGCGCGCGGCATCCGCTGGCTGCTGGATCAACAAGACGCGCAGGGCAACTGGCACTCGGAGCAGTTCAACGCGCCGGGTTTCCCTCACGTGTTTTATCTGCGCTACCACGGCTACAGCGATTATTTCCCGCTCTGGGCACTCGCGCGTTACCGGAAACTCGTCGGGATCTTGCGCGAGTGAACGCCGCGGACGAGACCGGGAGCTCCGGAATCATCGCCGCGCTGGAATTTGAAGCGCGCAGCGCGCGGGCCTTGACGCAACACGGTTGGCGCCTGTGGGTGAGCGGCATGGGTGCAGTGAAGGCGCGGCGCGCGGCCGATGGCATGTTCGCTGCGGGGGTGCGCCGCATCCTCGTGTGGGGCACGGCCGGCGGGCTGGACCCGCATCTGGCAACGGGCACGCTGTTTCTGCCGGATGTCATCCTCGATGCCAGGAGCGGTGTCGAGCATGCGGTTTCCCCGGCTTTCCACGCTGAGCTCGTACGTACGCTCGGCGCGCCTGGAGTTCCGGCCATCACCCGCGGCAGGTTGCTCACCACGCAGCGGGCCTTGTACACGCCGCAGGAAAAAACCACGGCCGGTACCGCGACCGGCGCGTTGATGGTCGACATGGAGACCGCCGCGATCGCCGATGCTGCCGCCAGCGCCGGTGCGGAATTCGCGGCGCTACGCGTGTTGCTCGACGCCGCCGGGGCCACGCTGCCGCCGGTCGTGGTTGCCTCGGTGGACAGCCTGCACCCGCACCTGAGCGTGCTCGTGGGGCTCATGAAGCGCCCGCAGGACCTGCCGGCCGTCATGCGCCTCGGGCAGGCGTTCCGGCGCGCGCATGCGAGCCTCGTGACCGCGGCGAATGCGTTGGCCAGCGAGGTCGGGCACTAGAAAAGGTGACGCAAGGCAATCGCCAATTCGGATAGCCTTCAGAGCTTCACAAGATCAATTGTCCGTCACAGACGACGCGGGCCCCATTCGGGGCCCGTGTGTTGTTTGGAGATGCACCCGCAAGTACGAGTGCATCCCGTCAACGTCGTCCATCAGCCACAAGGCATAGCGTTCCGCTGCGTGATATTGAAACTCACAGGCTTGCTCGAAGCCGGGATGCTGAAAAACTGATACTGCTCCGAGGTGCTCTGCGAAAAATTGCAATTCTGCCCGGGCACCGTAATGGTAACCGTCACACCGAGCGAGGCACCACTGTTGTCCACGTTAGTGATGCGCGCCACATAACCTCCGTGCTTTTCCGAGCCCAGAAACGCCGCGATCACCATGTCCTTGGAAAAATCCACGCTCGGTTGTGTGGGCACCTGGCTCATGCCGCCAAAGGCCTGTTGCCAGAGCTTGTCGAGATCCGCTTGACTGTGCACGTCCTTGTAGGTCTGGTCGGTGATCTTGCTGTGATTACCCCCAACCAGAATGGTCGCTCCCGACGAGCCGCCGGCCATGCTGGCGCAGCCTGCCAAGAGCAAGCCCCCGACCGCCGCGAACGTCAACGTTTTAATGCTTGCGATGTTCACATGTCACCTCGTACGTGCATTCCTAAAAAGCGTCGCGATGATAACCCAAACCCCGCTCACTGCACACTTTTAAGCAGGTACACCACATTCACCGTCGCGTCGATATCCAGGGTGCCGGGTGTGTAGTCGGCGCCGCCGTTCGCCGCTGCGGCTTTGGCCGCCAGCAACAAGGGTTGCGGACGCGAAAATACATCGTTGGCGCTGATGCTATACACGCCGCCGAGCGCCGTACCCGCCGCGGCCGCGAGCGCCTGGGCACGCGCGTGCGCGTCGTCCACGGCTTGGGCCAGCACCTGGCGGCGCAGAGCCGGAATGTCGCTATGGTCGAGCGTCGTCGAAAACGTGGTCACGCCAGCTTTGACCAGCGCGCTGATCAGCTCGGGATAACGTTTGAGATCCCGCAAGGTGATTGCGATGCGGCGGCTCACCTGCTGGCCGATGAAAACTTGGCTGTTATTTTCCCAGCGATATTCCGGCTGGATCGCAAGGCTGCCAGCGTCGAGGTCGCGTTCGGCAACACCCAGCCGGCGCGCCGCCGCGAGTACGGCACTCGCGCGCTGCTCGACCGTAGCGCGCGTTGCCGCGAGATCCTTGCCGGTCTCGGCAACGCTCACCGTCACCCGCGCCATGTCCGGCACGACGCTCAAGCTCCCGTGCCCGGTTACCTGCACGTAGGGCGAAGCCGGCAATGCCTGCGCCAACGCCACACCGGACACGAACAAAAGCGCACACAACAGCGAGTTCATGCATGCTTTCACCGGGACTCTCCTTTTTAGTCCGCCAGGATGTAGGCGAACATCAGCGGCGCCACGATAGTGGCATCCGACTCGATGATGAAACGCGGGGTATTCTTGTGGAGCTTGCCCCAGGTGATTTTCTCGTTGGGCACGGCGCCGGAATACGAACCGTAGCTGGTAGTCGAATCGCTGATCTGACAGAAATACGCCCAGAGCGGCGTGTCTTCCTGCATATCCTGTTGCAGCATCGGCACTACGCAGATTGGGAAGTCGCCGGAGATGCCGCCGCCGATCTGGAAAAAGCCCACGCCCTTGCCGCCGGCGTTCTTCCGGTACCAGTCGACCAGCAGCAGCATGTACTCGATGCCGGTGCGCACGGTGTGCACGCTCTTCACGTCCTTCTTCAGGCAGTGCGCGGCAAAAATGTTGCCGAGCGTGGAATCTTCCCAGCCCGGCACGATGATCGGCAGATTCTTCTCGCAGGCCGCGAGCATCCAGGAATCCGCGGGATCGATCTGGTAGTACTTCTTGAGCGCGCCGGAGCGCAGGATCTTGTACATGAATTCGTGTGGGAAGAACCGCTCGCCTTTCTGGTCGGCCGCGCGCCACTCGGCGAACACCGCGCCCTCGATGCGGCGGAACGCTTCTTCCTCGGGGATGCAGGTATCGGTCACGCGGTTCAGTTCGCGCTTGAGCAGATTTTCTTCGTCCTCGGACGACAGGTGCCGGTAATGCGGTACGCGCACGTAGTGGTCATGCGCCACCAGATTGAAGATATCCTCTTCGAGATTGGCGCCGGTCGTGGTGATGATTTGCACTTGGTCGCGGCGGATCATCTCGGCGAGCGACAAGCCCAGCTCCGCGGTGCTCATGGCGCCGCCCAGCGTCACCATCATCTTGCCGCCCGCGCGCAGGTGCGCCTTGTAGGCCTTGGCCGCATCCATCAACGCCGCGGAATTGAAATGGCGGTAATGATGCGTGATGAATTCGGCGACGGCTTGAGCGTGTTTCACCTTAGGGCTCCTCGAGTCGGTAAACGGGGTCGCGGATTGTAGCGCTAGCGCGACCGGGCAGTATGTGGCGGCGCGCTGGTCGTACGGCTGGCATCATCGGCCAGCAAAGCGTCGAACCTGAGCGCGCGGATCGCATCCAGTGAGGCTTCCATCGCGCCCTCGTGGCAAAGCCCGGCGAGTGCCGCCTGCTCGTAGCCTTCGCGTGCCGCATCGAGGCAGGCCCGGCGCACGGCCTCGGCCAGATCACGCTGGATTTTCTCGGCGTCTGCCATCCGACCTACCCTCAAGCACTTACTGAGCCAACCACCAAATAGTGCGTACGAATTCCTCGAAACTCACGGTTTTATCGGCATTTCTGGTACTGAGGGGCGGAAATACACGCACTATTTTCCGGTCTCGTCAGTAATCGATGACGCCCAGATCCGCAAGATTCTTGCGTAGCGTCTTTATAGCACCCGCCGGCCAGCCACTCCATTGCTTCACCAGCTTGCCGTGCCGGAATACATATAACGTCGGAATGAGCCAACTGTTCAAAATGTGCCACTCACTGTCGGTCCACGCTATACGCATGGGCTGGTCCGGAAATTCACGATTCCAGGCGAGCGCGTCAACAAGACCGCACGCGGAATCTTCGGTTGTTTAATTGCTGTGCATCTGCGCCCGTGGCATCCACGTTGTACACGCGAATCTCCGCGACCTCGCCGTCACGCGCCGCGTTGGCAGCGCATCGGTCTGCAGGAGTTTACCGTCGGCGGTCACCGCATACACCGCAATCTGCCCGAGTCCGCCCGCCGCCTAAAGCTCGCGGGCTTGAGGATCGTACGCG
>JBOIBB010000129.1:0-27415 GCA_050739335.1 Gammaproteobacteria bacterium | reverse complement strand
GGCGTCACGACGATTTACGCAACCTGGAGCCGTTTTGTGGCTGACCTGAACCGGCCACCGGATGACAAGCCCCTGTATCCGGGACGTTTTGAAACGAGTTTCGTCGCATTGAAAACGTTTTGGGGTGAAGAGATTTACCGTATCCCACCGTCGAAGACTGAAATCGAACGCCGTCGCGTTCTGGTGCATGTGCCGTATCACGCAAGGCTGCTCGAACTGCTGCAGGCCAAGATTTACAAGTTTGGCCGCGTGGTGCTGATTGACGCGCACAGCAATGCATCACGCGCGAGTCTGCTATATGGCGAGCTACGTGACGAAATTTACTTGGGTGATCGTGATGGCCGCAGCAACTCCGGCTGGCTCACCGACGTGGCGGAGACTGCCTACCGCAAGCAGGGCTTCAAGGTGGTGCGCAACCAGCCGTACAAGGGCGGATACATCACCGATCATTACGGCAAGATGGAGACCGTCGAGGCACTGCAAATCGAGATGGCCCAACGCGTGTACATGGATGAAGCGGATCCGCACGGGGCTGTGACTCATCCAGGCTTCGCATCCGCAAAAGCGCGGATCCGGAAGGTCATTCAAGCTATCTGTAATGAGGCTATCGGACGCTTGGCCGTGTCCCAGACTAGAACCAGGTCTTGAGTGCGGTCTCTGTTTAGCGCCTTTGCATTCGATGTGGGCTCGAGCGCGGAGCCCCGATCGCCGCGCCAAGTAGCATGGCAATTTCTTGCACACTTGTTTGATTGCCCGCGCTGACAGAACCTCCTCAAGCTAAGCCATGCCCCTGTTTTCGATCGAGTCCCGCTCCATCGATTGCATTCCGGACGCGGAGCGCCACGGACGCGTGCAGAGTCTTTTTACGGTGTGGTTTGCGGCAAACTTGCAGATCACGACTGTGGTTACCGGTGCGCTCGCTGTTGTGCTCGGGCTTCCGCTTCCCTGGGCCATCGCGGCAATCGCGATTGGCAATTTGCTCGGTGCGATCGTCATGGCGCTACATAGTGCGCAGGGGCCGAAGCTTGGCATCCCGCAGATGATCCAGTCGCGGGCGCAGTTCGGATTCCACGGCGCGATTCTGCCGTTAATCCTGGTGCTCTTGATGTACATCGGCTTTTTTGTTTCGACCGCGGTGTTGGGCGGTCAAGCGCTTTCGGCCTGGGCGGCGCTGCCGATTGTACCGGCGATTGTAATTCTGAGCGTCGTGTGTGCTGTTGCCGCGGTCATCGGCTACCGGCTGGTGCATGTTATGGAGCGCGCAATCAGCGTACTTGCGGCCATTGGGTTTATCGCTTTGTCGGTACTTCTGATACGGCATCCCGGATTTGCTCGGGCTTGGCACGGTGGATCCTTTACCTTCGGGAGGTTTCTCCTCGCCGTGGCGATCGCGGCTACCTGGCAAATTACCTTTGCTCCTTATGTTGCCGCTTACTCACGCTATCTGCCCAAGCGCGTGTCCACGGCTTCAACATTCTGGTGGACTTACGCGGGGTCGGTGGTCGGAACCGTCTGGATGATGATCTTCGGCGCGGTCGCCGCTGCGCTTGCCGTTAAGGCTTTCGAGGCCGCGCCAGTTTCATTCGTCGTCGGGATGGCGCCGCAGGGCGCGCAGTGGCCATTTTATATCGTAGTGCTGCTGGGCGTGCTCGCCATCAATACCTTGAATCTGTATGGCGCATTCATGTCCGCGGCCACCATTCTGTCGGCGATCACGCGCATGCAGATTCACACGCGCACACGCATGGCATTTGTAGTGGTCACGGTGATTGTCGGTACGCTAGTTGCCGCACTGAGTTACAAGAATTTCGTCAGCAACTTCGCGGACTTCATCCTATTCCTGGCTTACTTCCTGATCCCGTGAACCGCCATCAACCTAGTGGATTTCTACTTCGTACGCCACGAGCGCTATCACATGCCCTCGATCTTCGATCCTGAAGGGATTTACGGTCGCTGGAACTGGCGCGCGCTCGGGGCCTACGCACTTGGCGTTGTCGTGGAAATTCCCTTCATGAGCACCAGCTTCTACACCGGGCCGATGGTGCCCAAACTCAGTGGCGCCGATATCTCGTGGATTCGCGGAATCATGGTCTCGGGAGGCGTCTGTGCACTCTTGGGCAGTACGATTCGCCGGCGCGAAGACGCGTGGTTCGCCGCCCGGGGACAAGATGCCGCGCACCGTTGACGTGACGCGCGTTGAGAGGAGAGCGCAGGCGGCATGGCAGTACGCCGCCCGCCGTGCGATCAGGTCCCCGTATTTTCAAGCCGCCGGATATTATCCGGGTGTCTTGGTTTGACAAATTTCATGGTCATGACGTCCGACTCGCCGATTTTTTCGTATTCCTTTTTCTGTGCCGGCGTGTCGCCCATGTCGAGATCCGGCGGCAGGTGGTGGACGTTGATGTTCATCGGATCCTTGGGGTTGGCATTGATCTCGGATACCCCCGCAAGGATGAACCCGGCCTTGAGGCCGGTTTCGATCATGTAGTCCTCGGTGATGCGGTGCAGCTTGTGAGAACTCTCAATGGCGTTCTCAAACGGCAGCGAGCGATGCTCGGTGACGCCGAACACGCCACCCGGTTTGAGCACGTTGTAGGCGGCCCTGAAGACGCCATCGAGCGTGGCCGGGCTGTGATTCAGCCAATCGTGGGTGTTGCGGAAGGTCAACACCATGTCGGCGGAATCGTTCGGCCCGAGATTTACCTGTGCGGGCGGCGCAAAGGGCACGAACTTTTCGATGTGGCCGTAGACGGCCGGGTCATCCTTGAGCTTCGCGCGATAGTTTTCCGCCATGCGCTGCATGAATTTGTTCGTGCTGTCGACAGGTGCCGAGGCTTCGATGAGGTGACCCTGCGCGTACAGAAACGGCGCCAGGATTTCCGTGTACCAACCGCCGCCCGGCGACAACTCGATTACCGTCATGTCCGGGCGAATGCCGAAGAATTCAAGTGTCCCAATCGGGTGGCGGTACCTGTCGCGTGCCTTGTTGGCAGGCGAACGCCAACCGCCGTTGACCGCTTCCTGAAGCAGGATGTGGGTATCCGGAGACGCCGCAATCGGTCCGGCGGCCCGTGCGGTGGCAAACATGGTCAAGCTTCCGGCAAGCAAACAGAAAATCGCGAGTGGGCGGTGCAACATGGTGCAAACCTCCGTAGAATGGCGCCGCAGACTATAACGCAGAACTCGGCTGTTCCACGTAACTATGTTAAAAAGTGCGCCCTCAGTGGCGTTTTGATCCCTGTCTCGGCGTAATTTACTGGTACCGGCATGCCTCACGAACGGTTCAACTTCGTATTGCAATCCACCCGCATGATCACTCCACGTGTTCGGCAGTTCAATTTCCGCCGCGAGGATGGCCAGCCCTTTGAGTACGCCGCCGGGCAATTCGTGACCTTGCACATGCCCTGGGAGGGCAAGGAACTGCGCCGCAGCTACAGCATCGCCGCGAGTCCGGGAGAGACTCACGATGTGGAACTGGCCATCACCTATGTCGAAGGCGGGCGCGGCACCCAGCTTTTGTTTGCCATGCCACCCGGCGCACGCGTGCAGGCATCCGGACCGTTCGGACGTTTCCAGTTGCGCGAGGATGCGCTTGCGCGCGACCTGCTGGTCGCGACCGGGACCGGCATCGCGCCATTCCGTGCCATGTTGCCGCAGTTGCGCCAGCGCTTGAATGGCGAGGGTCACGAAGCCGTGTTGCTGATGGGCGTGCGTGGGCCCGATGAACTCTTGTACGGCGAGGATATGCTGCAACTGGCACACGAAAATCCGCATTTCAAGTTCATCACCAGTTACAGCCGGCGGCTCTCGGACCCGCCATCGGCGCACGAGCAAAAAGGCTACGTACAGGATCACCTCATGGAGCTCAAGCCGGATCCGGCGCGCGACATCGTGTACCTGTGCGGCAACCCCGGCATGATCGACGACGCTGTGACTAAGCTCAAGGCTGTGGGTTTCCAGACGCACAATTTGCGCCGTGAGAAGTTCGTGTCCTCCAATTGACCGGGCGGCAGGCAATGCGTGCCGGCTCTAACCCAAGGTTCGGATATCGGTTCCCAGCAAACGTGATATCTTCATCAGGGATGGCTCTGTTCCCCGAGTGGCGACATGCCGACGGATCCTGGTGCGGAAACCTTGGCGATACTCGAACATATGCTGGTGTCTTCCGCACGGCGATCGGAACTGTCCGCGGAACGGTCCTATCAAAACACCGAGCGCAATTTGGCGTTGCTGACGCATTCTGCGGCTGCCGTGATGATTCTGGGGCTTTCGGTGGATCGCTATTTGTTGTTCGTGCATCGTGCGGCTCCAAGAATGCCGCTCGTTGCCGACATCAGAACCTACGGTGCCGGTCTGCTGATGGTGGCGCTGGGTACTGCAGTGATACTGGCCGCGGGAGTGCGGTTCCTGCCGTATGTGCGCTCTTATCATCGCAACTTGCGCCTTTATCCGGGACGCTCCGCGTGGCTCGCGCCGGCTTTCGCGCTCCTGGTGGGAGGCGGAGGGATTGCCGCCCTTATTTACATGTTGTGTTTTATGGCCTGAGCAGTGGTGCCGGGCGGGAGCGCGCCCGTGAGCCGCGGCAACATGGATTTGAGGTCAGGTCGGCCGTTAGCCTACTGACACACTCTCGAGAGGTTGACGTATGCCCGAGACGGACCGTGTCGCGTTGCTGCAGAGCTTGCATAACCAGCTCATTGAGCAGTCATTCGAGCGCTGCTATCAGAACGCCGAGCGCACCCTGTCGGTGTGGATACGAACCGCACTTGCACTCATGATTTTCGGCATAGCCATTGACCGCTTTGGGCTGTTTTTGCGCGAACAATCCGCTGCGAACGTTGGTGGCCTCTCACACCCCGACAGGATCTCCATGTGGGTGGGCGCCATACTGATTGCCTTGGGTGTGCTTATGGCGGTAGCCATGGGGGTCCGCTTCCTGGTGTATGCAAGTGTTTATCGGCGCAAACATCTCTGGCCGGTAGCGCATGGACCGTACCTCGCGACCAGCTTCGATTTTATCGTGGCCGCGTTCGGTGTGGCGCTGATGGTCGTGGTTTTAGCCTTCACGCGTTGAAACGGTGCGGGTTCCGGCCGGGCGAGGCGCGCCTGACCTGAAATTCGCCTCACGGAATGTTAGGCTTGATCTCCGTGGTTGCAATAAAAAGCATCAAAACGCCACGAATCGTTCGCCTCCTTCCGGTCTTCGATTCGCCGTGAGCGGCCTGTTCCGGCCGCGTAATTCCGAGCCGCAAGCCAAGCGCCCGGCACTGGGTGACTACACCACTGCCAACTACCGGTTGGTGGTGCTGTCGTTGATGGCGATACCGATCGGCGCCGCGGGAGCGGGTATCGCCTGGATATTGGTGAGGCTCATCGGTTTCATCACCAATATCTCTTTCTATCACACGTTTTCCTTCGCTTTTAATTTCCCCACGCACGAGACCGCCGGCTGGACGGTGTTCATACCGACCATCATCGGCGGCATCCTGATCGGGCTGATGGCGCGTTATGGCTCGGAAAAAATCCGCGGCCACGGCATTCCCGAGGCTATCGAAGCGATCCTGCTGAACCGCAGCATCATCGAACCGAAGGTGGCATTCTGGAAACCGCTGGCGTCCGCGCTTGCGATCGGTACCGGCGGTCCGTTTGGTGCGGAAGGCCCGATCATCATGACCGGCGGGGCGTTCGGGTCGCTGTTCTCGCAGCTCTTCAAGATGTCTTCGATGGAGCGCAAGACCCTGATGGTCGCCGGCGCATCGGCGGGCATGGCGGGGATTTTCGCGACGCCCATCGCCGCAACGCTGATTGCCGTCGAGTTGTTGTTGTTCGAATGGCGGCCGCGCAGCTTTATCCCGGTGGCGGTGGCGGCCGCGACAGCGGATATCCTGCGCATACCGCTGCTCGGCGCCGGCCCCTTGTTTGCTTATCACTCGCCGGTAATTCCATGGGAAGGCTTGCTGATCTGCATTCCGGTCGGTATCACGGGCGGCCTGTTGTCCGGGCTCCTGACCTGGCTGACCTATCGTTTTGAGGACGGGTTCGGCAAGTTGCCAGTGCACTGGATGTGGTGGCCGGCCCTCGCCGGCGTGTTGATCGGTATCGCCGCGATGATCGAGCCGAACGCCTTGGGGGTTGGTTATGACGTTATTCGCGACTTGCTCGCGGGCAAACTCATTTTCAGTGCGGTGCTCGGCTTGCTGATTGTGAAGTCACTGCTTTGGGCCTCTACGCTCGGCTCCGGAACTTCAGGTGGGGTGCTCGCGCCGCTGCTCATCATGGGCGGCGCCATGGGTGCGCTCGAAGCGCGCATCATTCCGGTTGGGGACCCTACGCTGTGGGCACTCATCGGCATGACTGCGGTACTTGGCGGCACCATGCGTTCGCCGTTCACCTGTATTGTGTTTGCACTCGAATTGACCCAGGACATGAATGCGGTGCTGCCGCTCACGATCGCAACCTTTGTAGCAGCGGCCTGCACGGTGTTGATGCTGAAGCGTTCGGTGTTGACCGAAAAGATTGCCCGACGCGGCCATCACGTGACCCGCGAGTATTCCACCCCACCGTTCGAGACCATGTTCGTCGAAGATCACATGACCCGCGATGTGCACACGCTCATCGACAGCATGACCGTGGCCGATGCCGTGCGCTTCTTTGATGTGCACATGCCAGTGCCGCTGCATGTGGACGAACACGATCCCGAGGGCTACAAGCATGGTCTGCCCGTGGTCGACGCCGAGCATAAACTCCTCGGGATGCTGCGCCGCACTTACGTGCAGAAACTGCGTGATGGAAATTATCTGCCGACCGTGCGCATTGCGGATGTGGTTCCCAAGGTGCGTGCCACCGGTTATCCGGATGAGCCACTCAGCCGTGTCGCGGATCGCATGGCCGAGTGTGATATGGGCTGTGTGCCGATCCTCGACCCACGTTCCGGAGTATTGATCGGCCTCGTGACCCGGCACGATGTGCTGCGCGCGCGCGCCACGGCGCTTGCCGAAGAGCACGTGCGCGAGCAAATTATTGACCTCGGGCGGCACTTGCCGCGCTGGCTGCGCTGGGGGCCCAAGCCAGCACCTGCGGGCGATGCCGCAGGCGGCGGGTCGGAATTGATCATACGCGGACGGAAAAGCTCTGAATCCACCGAGCGCGAGCACTCACGCCGCGACTGAGCCTTGCCGGCCGCATCGGATTTACGATGTCGACCGCGCTTCGGCCTTTGCCCGCAAAAATTTCAGGGCCGCATCCAGCACCGGGTCGTCGCCGCGTTTGAAATCCGCAAGCGTCGTGGGCACCGGGATATCCGGTCGGATGCCATTCCATTCGATGACTTGGTGATCGCGGGTCATGTCAAAGCAAACCGGCACGCTGTAGCGCCAACCCTGGCGGAGCGCGAAAGACTCCGGGCAGCCGGAGGCGCCTCCGGTGGTAGCGCCCAGGGTGGTTACGTTCGGTAAGGTTTGCATTGCCGCCACGAAGTTCTCGGTACTGCTGAAACTGTCCGGCCCGATGAGCAGCACGATCGGGCCGCGGTAGGGGACGATCGGTGCAGGTTCAAGGTAACGTGGTTTGGCCGGGCCGAGGTCTCCGGGTTCGGGCCCGTTGCGGTAGCGATAGTACTCACTCAGGTGCGTTCGGTCCGCAAAGAAGCCTGCAATCTTGTAGGCCAGATCTTCATTGCCACCGCCGTTCATGCGCACATCGATGATGAGCCCGGGGCTTGTGTGCAGTTGCTGCAGCGCGGCCACGAACGCATCGAGCGAGAGCGCGGATTTTTTCCAGTCGGAGATGAACAGATAATTGAACTGGCGAATGCTGCCAACACCCCAGTCGGCGCCGCCGTAGTAGGCAAGGTCCGGTACATACAGATCGCGGACGCGGATATTCCAGTTAGGATCGCGTGCGCGTTTTGGGTCATACGTGGTCAGGTAGTCGCCATCCGGAGACTTGAACCACACGTGTACATCCTTGAGCGGCCGGGTCATGTCCATCAGCAGGTGTACGAGTTGGAGTTCGTTCGTCACCTGGTCCGCCTGCGGACGATAGCGGTCGTAGGCGGCCTGCCAGTCGATGTGCTTGTAGTCGAAGTAGGGATACAGGCGCGCGAACTTGTACCAGTATTCCTCGAACTGGAACGCGTAGGGGTTCTTGGGCACCGCGTGGCCAGGCGCAATGAGCGGTGCGCAGGCACAGAGCGCCATCACGAGCGCGGCGGCGGTGAGGCGCGCGATCAAGCGCTTGAACTGTGGACGGCTCTGTGTGTGCACCGGGCTGGATCCGTTGGCATTACAGGGGCGCAGCGTGTTTCTATTCCTTCAGCCGCCGGTACTTGATGCGGTGCGGCTGGTCGGCGTCGGCTCCCAAACGGCGCTTGCGGTCGGCTTCGTAGTCCGCGTAATTGCCTTCGAACCAGACTACCTTGGAATCGCCTTCGAAGGCCAGGATATGCGTGGCTACGCGGTCGAGGAACCAGCGGTCGTGGGAGATCACCACGGCGCAGCCGGGGAAGGCGAGCAGGGCGGCTTCGAGCGCGCGCAGGGTTTCCACGTCGAGGTCGTTGGTTGGTTCGTCGAGCAGCAGTACGTTGCCGCCGTCGCGCAGCACCTTGGCGAGGTGTACGCGATTGCGCTCGCCGCCCGAGAGCTGGCCCACGTGTTTCTGCTGGTCCGGCCCCTTGAAGTTGAACCGCCCCACGTAGGCACGCGACGCGGTCTGGTAATTACCGACCGTGAGGATGTCCTGGCCGTTGGAGATTTCTTCCCACACTGTCTTGTCATCATTGAGCGTGTGACGCGACTGGTCGACGTAGGCGAATTTCACCGTTGGGCCGATGCGCAGCTCGCCGGCATCGGATTTCTCCTGGCCCACGATCGTGCGGAACAGTGTGGTTTTGCCGGCGCCGTTCGGGCCGATCACACCGACAATGCCGCCCGGCGGCAAGTTGAAGAACAAGTCCTCGTATAAAAGCTTGTCGCCAAAGCCCTTGCGCAGGCCCTGGGCTTCCACGACCATATCGCCAAGCCGCGGGCCGGGCGGGATGTACAGTTCCTGGGTTTCGTTGCGCTTCTGGAATTCCACCGAGGAGAGTTCGGCGAACTTCTGCAGGCGCGCCTTGCTCTTGGCGTGGCGGCCTTTGGGGTTGGTGCGCACCCACTCAAGTTCCTGCTGCATGGCTTTGATGTGCGCGGTTTCCTGTTTTTCCTCCATTTCCAGGCGTTGTTCCTTTTGCTCGAGCCACGACGAGTAATTCCCCTGCCATGGGATCCCGTGACCACGGTCGAGCTCGAGAATCCAGCCGGCCACATTGTCGAGAAAATAGCGGTCATGGGTGACCGCGATCACGGTGCCCGCGTATTCGTGCAGATAGCGCTCGAGCCAGGCCACCGATTCCGCGTCGAGATGGTTGGTGGGTTCATCGAGCAGCAGCATATCGGGCTTGGAGAGCAACAGCCGGCACAGAGCTACGCGGCGGCGCTCACCTCCCGAGAGCTTGGTCACGTCGGCGTCCCAGGGCGGCAGGCGCAAGGCTTCGGCCGCGACTTCCAGCACGTGCTCGAGATTGGTAGCACCCGCCGCCTGCAGGAAGTTTTCCAGGCGGGCCTGCTCAGCCGCGAGCTTGTCGAAATCGGCATCCGGTTCGGCGTAGGCCGCGTACACCGCGTCGAGCTGCTCTTTGGCGTGCACGATTTCGCCCATACCGGCTTCGACATTGGCACGCACATTTTTCTTGGGGTCGAGCTGCGGTTCCTGCGGCAGGAGACCGACCTTGATGCCGGACTGCGGGCGCGCTTCGCCCTGGATGTCGGTGTCCACGCCCGCCATGATGCGCAGCAGCGTGGATTTTCCCGAGCCATTCAGGCCGAGCACTCCGATCTTGGCGCCGGGGAAGAAGGAGAGCGAAATGTCGCGCAGGATCTCACGCTTCGGGGGCACCACCTTTCCCACCCGGTTCATGGTGTATATGTATTGGGCCATGGAATTTTTCGTTTAGGATTTGAAACCAGACGCAGATTATAAGGCAACAACTGTGGCAGTACGCTTCCCTCTATTTCCTGGAAACAGTTGTGTGCGAGCGCATCGTGTGCAAGCGTTTTACCATCGCATGGTGGCCTGGGAGGAAGTAAGGCTTATCCGTTTCAACTGATTTCTGGTAAAAAGTCGAGGAGGTAGCTAACATTTCTTGCTTGCTTGTCTAATTGTTCCAAGCGTCACACTAAGCGCCCATCGAGCTGACGGGGCCAGCGGCTTCTCAAGCCTATGTGCCAGCCCCAGGTAATTCCGTTCGGGCTCTCGGATCTCCGACGGAAGCGCCTGCATGTAGTCTCTCCCATGCGCGTGGATGTCGCGGACGGCAAGCAGGCGATGCAGACTCCCAAGATCACGATCGCCAAGTGCATCCCCGAGAGAACGGCCCGTTGCACGCTTGAAAAGCCTCTCCCAGCAGCGGGGCCTGTTTCGCTTGACAGTACCGCTGGAAATTTCCTCGAAAAACAGATCCAGAGCTGCGACACAAAGAATCGTGGTTAGTTTCGGTGCGGTTACCGCGATGCGCCGAGCCTCCAGCAAAATTTCCCTGAACGGCGAGAGGGGTGTTGCGTCAGGAGCAGCGCCAGTAGCCTGTATGAGTAAGTTGACTGGTTCAGAGGAGGTTGGCTCGGGATAAGGAGCCACTGCAACCATGACGTAGCCCTGAGGCAGAAACGTCGCACTGAGGCCGCCTGCTAGCCACGATCCCTGTCGGCCTATCTCGATATCGTAGATACGGGTGATTCTTCTGCGAACGTCTAGCAAGACGGTCTGACTGGGATAACAGTATCCAGTACCCGCAACCAGTACGCCGCCCGTCCATTCGGCATATCCCATCGGAGTTCCATCCGCGAACATCTCGTCGACTGCGGTTGCGCGATCAAACTCGTATTGGCAATTCTCGCATCTGATGAGTCTCGCGTCGTGGTCGCGGCTTTGCTGATACATTTTGTCACTACCGCGGTGACAGTGCGGGCAACAGAGTACTCGTGGCAACGTGATTGGCTGCAAAAAAGTTATCGATGGAGAAGCTGTCAAAGTTTACCCTTCTGCCCGTCGTATCGTAGTCGCCCAATTGGAATTAGGCGGATGGCATACTATGTTGCCCTGTCGTCCAATTCAATCATGGTGTGCCATCACGGCAGCGTTGCAAGAGAGCCGCTGCTTCAGGCCGATCTAAAATGCTCTGGGCGAATTTCGATGTCGGGGTTATGACTTGACGGTAACGCGAATCAACCGTGCGGCGGCGGCAGCACTTCGGAGTTGCGGCAGCGTTGTTCGATAAAGCGAAGGATCTCGCTAGCGATGTCCTTGCCAGTCGCGGTTTCGATGCCCGCGAGGCCAGGTGAAGCGTTGACCTCGAGTACCAGCGGCCCGTCGGCACCGCGCACGATGTCAACGCCCGCGACGTTGAGCCCGATGATCCTCGCGGCTTTGACCGCCATGCGGCGTTCGTCGGTGCTGATGTGTACCGCACTGGCACTGCCGCCACGGTGCAGATTGGCGCGGAATTCGCCTTTACGCGCACGCCGCTGCATGGCCGCCACCGTGCGGTTGCCGATCACGAAACAGCGCAGGTCGGTGCCGTGCGCCTCGCGCACAAAATGTTGCAGCAGGAAATGCGCATCCAGCCCGCGAAAGGCGTCGATCACGCTTTCCGCAGCTTGGCGGGTCTCAGCGAGTACCACGCCACGCCCCTGGGTGCCTTCGAGAAGCTTGATGATTACCGGTGCCGAGCCGACCAGGGCCATCAGGTCGTCGGTATCGTCCGGCGAATGTGCGAAGCCCGTCACCGGCATGCCCACACCTTTGCGCGCCAGGAGCTGCAGGGAACGCAGCTTGTCGCGCGCGCGCACTACGGCCACGGATTCGTTGAGGGGATATACCCCGAGCATTTCGAACTGGCGCAACACCGCGGTGGCGTAGAAAGTCACCGATTGGCCAATGCGCGGGATGATCGCGTCGAAGCCCTCGAGCTTGTGCCCGCGATAGTGAATCTCCGGTTGGTGTGCGGAGATATTCATATAGCAGCGCAGTGGATCGATGGCATACATGTCATGACCGCGCTTCAACCCTGCTTCCACGAGCCGCTTGGTCGAGTACAGGTGGGTGTTGCGCGACAACACGGCGATTTTCAGGCGTTTGCTCTTCACGTTCAGGTCTTGTGCCAGTGGGGTTTGCGGCCGGTCAGGTACGAGGCGGACGGGTCAATCAGTAATTGCTCCTGCATAGCGCTGCGCCCGATCAGCAGACGAAAGCGCAGATTGTCGCGCGCGGTCAGGGTGAGCTCGATCGGCCAACTGCGGGCGCCGAGTCGCAGCAGCGTGCGGATCACTACCCGGCGTTCACGCTCGCCGCCCGAGTTGGTGACCCAGCGTTCATCCGCCACGCGGGCTTCGCAGTGTGCCACGGGCCGGGTCTTGCGTTGCAGCGGATGTACGGCAAAGCGTACCATCTCGCGCCCGTGGCGCCGGAAGCGTTGGATTGCAAAGGCGTGTAGCGCTGAGGTGCGTGCGCCGGTGTCGATCTTGGCTTTGATGCGGACGATGCCGAGTTCGGGTAGCGCCGCCCACTCGCGCCAGCCTACCGGGATTCTTCTCGCGCTGCCCGTATCCGTCATGCTGTGAGCCCTGCAAAGCAGCTGCGTTCATAATAGCACCGGCCGTGGACCGTTCCGGTGCGGAGATACTGCCATTCCTTCATCCAAGATTGCCGTGGGAGTCTGCTCGGATCCGGCGCAAGCGCGTTACGGCTTTGGGCCTGGGCATCCCTTCGGCCCGGATCGTTTTGATGCCTTCTGGCAGGAGATGCGTACTCGTGGGCTCGATCAACGGGTGTTGCCGGTGCCGGTGCGCATGGCGACGCGCGCCGAGCTCGAGGCTTTTCACGATCCGCATTACCTTGACTATGTAGCCAAGCGTGTGGCGCTGGGTGGTGCGCTGGATGAAGGAGACACGCCGGCAGTGCCGGGAATCCTCGAGGCCGCGATCGGGGTAGCGGGCACCGTGTTGAACGCGGTCGATGGCGTGATGGCCGGCCGCTGGCAGCGTGCATTCGTACCGATCGCCGGCCTGCATCACGCCGGGCGGCGCAACGCCGCGGGTTTTTGCGTATTGAATGACATTGGCATCGCCGTGGAGTACCTGCGCCGGCGTCATCATCTGCAGCACATCGCTTACGTGGATATCGATGCGCACCACGGTGACGGCGTGTTCTACAGTTACGAATCCGACCCGGGCGTGGTGATCGCGGATCTGCACGAGGACGGGCGCTTCCTGTATCCGGGCACCGGCGGCCTCGATGAAACCGGCAAAGCGGCAGCGCTCGGCACCAAACTCAATATCCCGATGCATCCCGGCGCGGACGATGCGGCGTTTCGCGAAGTCTGGCCACGGGTCGAAAATCATCTGAGTACGCATGCCTTTGAGTTCATCATCCTGCAGTGCGGCGCCGACAGTCTCGCGGGCGATCCCATCACTCACCTGCGCTATTCGCCCGCGGCGCACGCCTACGCTGCCGAGCGCCTGTGCCGGCTTGCGGCGAAATCCTGCGGCGGGCGCATCGTGGGGCTGGGCGGCGGGGGCTACAATCGCCGCAATCTCGCTACGGCCTGGAGCTCGGTGGTGCAGGCTTTTCTCGATACCTGAGCGGGCGCGTGCGTACGCTACAATGGCGCCCTAAAAATAGCCTCTTGCCGGAGCATTTGATGTTCAGCCAGTCCATGACCATTCAGGGGTTCGATGACGAGCTCTACACGGCGCTGCGTTCGGAGCGGCAGCGTCAGGAAGACAATATCGAGCTCATCGCCTCGGAAAACTACGTGAGCCCGCGGGTGCTGGCAGCGCAGGGCTCGGTGCTCACCAACAAGTACGCCGAGGGCTATCCCGGCAAGCGCTATTACGGCGGCTGCGAATTCGTGGACGTGGCCGAGTCACTCGCGATCGAGCGTGCCAAGCAACTGTTTCATGCGGCTTACGCCAATGTGCAACCGCACTCGGGCTCCCAAGCCAACGCCGCGGTGTACTACGCGCTCATGCAACCCGGTGACAGCATGCTCGGCATGGCGCTCGCACACGGCGGGCACTTGACGCATGGCGCCAAGGTGAGTTTTTCCGGCAAGCATTTCAACGTGCATCAATATGGCGTAAATACTGCGACCGGGCTTATCGACTTCGACCAAGTGCGTGCGCTCGCTGCTGAGCACAAGCCCAAGGTGATCGTGGCCGGATTTTCGGCTTATTCGCGGCGCATCGATTGGCAAAAGTTCCGCGACATCGCCGACTCGGTAGGCGCCTATTTGGTGGTCGACATGGCGCACGTGGCGGGGCTGGTGGCGGCCGGTATCTATCCGGACCCCGTGAACATCGCCGACGTGACTACCACGACCACGCACAAGACTTTGCGTGGCCCGCGCGGCGGCCTGATTCTTGCCAAGGCCAGCCCTGAGGTGGAAAAAAAGCTCAGCAAGATGGTGTTCCCGGGTACCCAGGGCGGACCGCTGATGCACGTGATTGCCGGCAAGGCCGTGGCTCTGCTCGAAGCCCTGCAGCCCGAGTTCAAAGTGTATCAGCAGCAGATTCTCAACAACGCGCGCGCCATGGCCGACACCTTCATGCAGCGCGGCTATAACATTGTTTCCGGTGGCACCGATGACCATCTGTTTCTGATGGACCTGATTGCACGCGACATCACCGGCGCGGATGCGGATGCGGCGCTGCATCGTGCCAACATTACCGTCAACAAGAACGCCGTCCCCAACGATCCGCGCCCGCCGATGGTGACCTCGGGCCTGCGCATCGGCACGCCGGCCGCCACCACCCGTGGACTCAAGGAGCCCGAAGTGCGTGAGCTGGCGGGCTGGATGGCAGACATCCTCGATAACCTCGGCGACCAGAAAACCATCGCCCGCGTCAAGGACCAGGTGCTGGCACTCTGCCGGAAGTTCCCGGTGTATCCGGCCGATCTGCAATTCTGAGTGGCGCTCATGCGCGATCCACATGCATTGCCCGTTTTGCAATCATGAAGACACCAAGGTAATCGATTCGCGCCTCGCGGGTGAGGGCGCGCAGGTGCGCCGGCGCCGCGAATGCGAGAAATGCGGCGAGCGCTTCACCACCTTTGAAAGCGCGGAACTGGTGATGCCGCGCATCGTCAAGAACAACGGTCAGCGCGTGCCATTCGATGCCAACAAGTTGCGCACCGGCATGCTGCGCGCGCTGCAAAAGCGCCCGGTCAGCACCGAGGCGATCGAAGAGTCTCTGGCCCGCATCGAGCACAAGCTGCAAGTGGCGGGTGAGCGCGAGATCAAATCCCGACAGCTCGGCGAATGGGTGATGCAAGAGTTGAAAACCCTCGATGAAGTGGCCTACGTGCGCTTCGCCTCGGTGTACCACCGCTTCCAGGATGTCAACGCGTTTCGCGAAGAGGTTGAGCGCCTCGAGGACGAGACCGCACGCGAGGCGCTGAAGCGTGAACAGATGCCGTTGTTGCCGGAAGAAGAGCAGAAATAGAGGGTGTGGTGTGCCGAATAGTGCTGGTAAGTGCTGGGTGCTAGGTACTGCGTGTTGCATTCCAGGCAAGCGGAACGGGTGGGGCGCGGTTCGTTATCTTCCGGGACGCTTGCGCAGCACGCCGTACGCGGCACTTCGTGTTTTTACCCGTGCCTGATATCTTCACGGCCGCCGACCACGCCTACATGGCTGAGGCTCTGCGCCTAGCCGAACGTGGGCTCTACACTACGGACCCCAATCCGCGCGTGGGTGCCGTGATTGTGAAAGGCGGCGCGGTTGTCGGCCGGGGTTTTCATCAGCGCGCCGGTGAATCGCACGCCGAGGTGCTGGCGCTGCGCGATGCGGGTGACCGGGCGCGCGGCGCCACCGCGTACGTGACACTCGAGCCCTGCGCACACTTCGGGCGCACTCCACCCTGCGCGGACGCCTTGGTCGAGGCGGGTGTCATGCGCGTGATCGCGGCCATGCGGGACCCCAATCCGCTCGTGGCCGGCAAAGGTTTCGTCAAGTTGAACGCACGCGGTGTCACGACTGCGAGCGGCTTGATGGCCGAAGAGGCTGCGGCGCTTAATCCCGGTTTTGTGAGCCGCATGCAACGCGGCCGGCCGTGGGTGCGCAGCAAGCTTGCGGCGAGTCTCGATGGGCGTACGGCGCTCGCGTCGGGCGAGAGCCAGTGGATCAGCAGCGAAGCGGCGCGCGCAGACGGCCAGCACTGGCGGGCGCGCAGTTCGGTGGTGTTGACGGGTAGCGGCACGCTGCTCGCCGATGACCCCGCACTCAACGTGCGCCTGCCCGGCGATTGGCGCCAGCCCCGGCGCGTGGTGGTGGACAGTGCGTTGCGTACACCGTCGACGGCGAGGTTGCTGCAGGTGCCGGGTATGACCTTGATTGCGACACTCAGTGCAGACCCGGCGCGGCAGGTGCCGCTCCTCGCAGGCGGAGCGCAGCTCTTGGTGCTCCCGGCCCGTACCGGGCACGTGGATCTCGCGGCCCTCATGGGAGAACTCGCCAAGAGCGGTGCCAACGAGGTGCTGGTCGAAGCGGGAGCAGGGCTGAACGGCGCACTCATGCAGGCGGGACTCATCGACGAATTCATCATATATATGGCACCTTGCATCCTTGGCGAGAACGCCCATGGCATGTTCCGGATCCCAGCGCTCGCCGGCATGCAGCCGCGGCCGGAATTGCGCATTACCGATATGCGCCGCGTAGGCGCGGACCTGCGCCTGATCGCCAGGTTCCAGTGAGCATGTTTACCGGGATCGTGCGAACCATCGGCAAACTGCGGGGACTCACGCCGCTCGGCGGCGACCTGCGGCTCGAGATCGACGCCGGCGGCCTGGCCGCGGAACAATATGCCGCGGGCGACAGTGTGGCCGTAAACGGCTGCTGTCTCACCGTGGCGGAAGCACGGCCTGGCGGTTTCTGCGCCGATGTTTCCCGCGCCACCCTGGCGCTTACCACTTTTGGCGGTCTCGCGGTTGGCGCTGCCGTGAACCTCGAGCCCGCGCTCACGCTCGCGAGTCCGCTGGGAGGACATTTGGTGAGTGGACACGTGGACGGGGTAGGCACGATCGCCAACCGGCACACTGAGGGGCGCTCGCTGCGCTTCGAGATCAAGGTTCCGGCCGAGCTCGGGCGCTATATTGCTCATAAGGGCTCGGTGTGTGTCGATGGCGTGAGCCTCACGGTGAACGCGGTGCATGACAGCCAGTTTGACGTCAACGTCATTCCGCATACGCTCGCACATACTGTGTTGCAACACTGGGAGCCCGGCACGCGCGTGAATCTGGAAGTGGACCTGGTGGCGCGTTACCTTGAACGCCTGCTTGCGGGCGCGGCGCAGAACGGAGAATCGACATGAATGGCAAAGTCGCAGAGTTTCCCCAGGCGGGGCTCGACAGCATTGAAGATATCTTGGCCGAGCTGCGTGCCGGACACATGGCAGTGATGATGGACGACGCGGATCGCGAGAACGAGGGCGACCTGATCATGGCGGCCGAGAAGGTGCGTCCCGAGGATGTGAACTTCATGGCCCGTTACGGGCGCGGGCTTATTTGCCTTACACTCACGCGCGAGCGTTGCGCGCAGTTGCGCCTGCCGCTGATGGTGAGCGAGACCGACCGCAAGCGCACCACCAATTTCACGCTCTCCATCGAAGCCGCGGAGGGCGTAACCACCGGCATCTCGGCTTATGACCGCGCGCACACCATCCGCACCGCTGTCAAGCCGGATGCACGGCCCGAGGATCTGAAACAGCCGGGACACGTGTTCCCGCTGATGGCGCAGCCGGGCGGCGTGTTAACCCGCGCCGGACACACCGAGGCCGGCTGTGACCTGATGCGTCTCGCGGGTCTCGAACCCGCGGCCGCGATTGTCGAGGTGCTGAGCGAGGACGGGCACAT
This sequence comes from Gammaproteobacteria bacterium, assembly GCA_050739335.1. GTDB lineage: Bacteria > Pseudomonadota > Gammaproteobacteria > Natronospirales > REEB76 > REEB76. The sequence goes on along the minus strand of JBOIBB010000129.1, from coordinate 9,477 downwards.
GGCGCGGCGTCCCGACCTCGAAACGTTCGTGCGTGCGCATGGCCTCAAGCTCGGCAGCATCGCCGACCTCATCCGTTACCGGCTGGCCAAGGAAAATACCGTCGAGCGCATTACCGAGTGCCGCGTGCCAACCGAATTCGGCGAATTCAGCCTGCTGGTGTATGAGGATCGCATCAGCCACACCGTGCACCTTGCGCTGCGGCAAGGCACGCTGCACGCCGACACTCCCACCCTGGTGCGCGTGCATTTGCAGAACACACTGTCGGACGTGGTCGGTGTGCAATGGAGCGAACTTGGCTGGCCCTTGCGCAATGCCATGGCCCACATTGCGCGCGAGGGAGGCGTGCTGGTGATCCTGCGCCAGCCCGAGGAGCCGGCGACACTCTTGCAGCGGCTGCACAATCACAGCGCCGATTCCGCCGAAGAAACCGGCCCGGTGGGAGCGAGCGTGTTGCGCACCTACGGTGTCGGCGCGCAGATCTTGCGTGACCTGGGGGTGCGGCGCATGCGGGTGCTGAGCCAGCCGAAGCGCATGCACGGCCTGTCGGGCTTCGGCCTCGAGGTGGTCGAGTACGTCGATTGCGACTGAGCTGCTGGCGTAGTGCGGCGCTCGGTTAGAATAGCGGGGAGTTTTTACCGGCAGCCCGTGTATGAGTGCGCAACCCCCCATTTTTGAAGAACCACGCAATGCGCAGGGCTTGCGCATCGCCGTGGTTGCTGCGCGTTTCAACAACCACGTGGTCGAACGCCTGCTGGACGGGGCGACCGGCTCGCTCCGCGGGGCGGGCGCGGCTACGGCGGATGTCGAGGTGCTGCGGGTGCCCGGTGCTTTTGAAATCCCGCTCGCGGTCCGGCAAGCCGCGAGGAGCGGTCGCTTCGAGGCTGTGATTGCACTCGGCGCGGTGATACGCGGCGAGACTTCGCACTTCGATTACGTGGCCGGCGAGTGCGCCCGCGGTGTAATGCAAGTGATGCTGGATTCCGGAGTGCCGGTGGGGTTTGGGGTACTTACCTGCGACACGCTCGCCCAGGCCGAAGCGCGTGCCGGTGGCGCCGCCGGCAACAAAGGGGCGGACGCCGCGCGGGCGGCCGTGGAGATGGCCAACCTGCTGCGGCAGTGGACGCATTGAGATGGCCGCCGGCCGCGCGAAAGGTACGCGCGCGCGCTCGCGCGCTCGCCGCCTGGTGCTGCAGGGACTCTACCAGTGGCAGTTGGCGGGCACTCCGGCGGCAGACATCGGCGCACAATTACTCGCCGGGCAGAGCGCCCATGACCTTGACATCGAATTTTTTCATGCGCTGCTCGTCGAGACCATCGGCGGGAGCGCCACAATTCAAGACACATTCGTGCAGCATCTTGACCGCCCGCTCGAGCAGATCGACCCGGTCGAGCACGCTATCCTGCTGCTCGGCGCGTGTGAGCTGCGCTCACACCCCGAGGTTCCCTTCCGGGTGGTGCTCAACGAGGCCGTCGAGCTTGCCAAGAAATTCGGCGCCGAAGACAGTGGCAAGTACATCAACGCGGTGCTGGAGCGCGTGGCTCGCGATTTGCGGCCCGCGGAGTTCGCATCGCGATGGCGTGCAGCGGAGCAGCAGACATGAATGAATTCGAATTGATCCAGCATTTCTTCGACCGCAAGCTGTCTGCGCGTGACGACGTGGCGCTCGGCATCGGAGATGATGCAGCCGTCCTGCGGGTGCCCGCCGGCATGGAACTCGCAGCCACGGTCGACACGCTGGTGGCGGGCGTGCACTTTCCGCCGAGCCTCACCACGCCCGAAGATATCGGCCAGCGTGCGCTCGCGGTCAACCTGAGCGATCTCGCGGCCATGGGCGCGCAACCGGCGTGGGCGCTGCTCGCGCTGACCCTGCCAGACGCCGATGAAAAGTGGCTGACGGCATTTGCCCGCGGCTTTTTTGCGCTGGCCGATGCCGAGCATGTGGCGCTCGTCGGCGGCAACATCGCGCATGGGCCCTTGAGTGTGACGGTGACCGTGCATGGATTCCTGCCGCAAGGCGCAGCGCTCACCCGTGGCGGGGCGCAGCCCGGCGATGAGATCTACGTAACCGGCGAGCTCGGTGCGGCGGCGGCCGGGCTGCGTCTGATCGAGAAACGCATCAGCGCGCCGGGCAGCGAGCGTTTGCGTGCGCGCTTTGCACGTCCCACGCCGCGCATTGCCGCGGGGATCGCCTTGCGCGGCATTGCCAGCGCCTGCATCGACATTTCCGACGGATTTTTCGCCGATCTGGTACATATCTTGCAGATCAGTGGCGTGGGCGCGGAAGTGAGTGTCGATACGCTGCCGCTCGCGCGCGAAGCCGTGGAACTCCTCGGGGCGGCGGAGGCTCGGCAGCTCGCGTTTGTGGGCGGCGATGATTACGAGCTCTGCTTTTGCGTGCCGCCGGCGCGCACCGCACGCCTGCGGTCTGGTCTCGGTCCATCGTGCGGTAAAGTGACGCGCGTCGGCGTGATCACGGCCGACAAATATCTGCGCTGCCTGCAGGCCGACGGCAGCAAATGGATACCCGACGCCGATACCATGGGTTACAGGCATTTCTGAAAATCATGGAAAGCAAGGCACGCCACAGCGCCGGCGAGATTTTCCGCAACCCCGTTTACTTGTTGGCCTACGGTTTCGGCAGCGGCCTGGCACCGCGGGCGCCCGGCACCGCCGGAACGCTCGTGGGTGTGGTGATTTATCTTCTGCTCACGCCCGCGCCGCTCTGGCTGTATGCCTTGGTCACCGTGCTGCTCTTGGCTGGGGGCATATTTGTCTCGGGGCACACGGCGCGCAAGTTGGGAATCGAGGATCCGCACGCCGTCAACCTCGACGAAGTGGTGGGCTATCTCGTGACCATGACCGCCGTACCGCACCGCTGGGACACGCCCGAGGCTTGGCTTTGGATCCTGATCGGTTTCGTGTTGTTCCGATTTTTCGACATTCTCAAGCCCTGGCCGATCCGCTGGCTGGATCGCAACATCAAGGGTGGCGTGGGCATCATGCTCGACGATGTCGCGGCCGGCATCGTCTCGGGCATTTTGCTCTACATCGCCTTCCGCTTGTTGCACGCCTGAGGCCCGGGCTGGACTTCGTGGGGCGCCGGCGGTAAAACGGTGGCGTCGCTTACAGGGACGGACATGCAGGCGCCCGCCAAACTGGGGAAATTCGTGATAACGCGCGAGCTCGGCCGTGGGGCCACGGGCACCGTGTACCTGTGTCACGATTCTTTTCTCGGCAAGGACGTGGCTCTCAAGGTCTACAACCTCAACGGCGGAGCCGACGCCAAGACCGCCAATACCCGTCGCAAGCTGTTTTTCAACGAAGCCTATCTGGTCGGCAAGATGAATCATCCGAACATCCTGCCGATCTACGACGCCGGCGAAGACGACCGTCAGTGCTACGTGGTGATGGAATACGTGCGTGGCGCACAGCCGCTCACGCTGTTTTGCCGCGAGGACAATCTCCTGCCGGTGCGCAAGGTGGTGGAGATTATTTTCAAGTGCGCCAAGGCGCTCGACTATGCGCATCGCAAGGGCTTGGTACACCGCGACATCAAGCCCGGCAACATCCTCATGACCGCCGAAGGCGACGTGCGCATCGTGGACTTCGGCGTGGCGCACATGGCCGGCAATGGTGGCGGACAGTTGAAGGGGCTGGTCGGTTCGCCGAGCTACATGGCGCCCGAACAGATGCGCCAACAACCCTCAACCGTGCAGACCGACCTGTATTCGTTGGGCGTGGTGATGTACGAACTGCTCACCGGCCGACGGCCGTTTTACGGCGACAACCTGTCGCGCCTGGTGCACCAGATTATTTACGCGACGCCGCTGCCGGTGCACCGTCTGCGGCCCGACGTGCCACCGATGGTCGAGGAAATCACGCACCGGGCACTCGACAAGGACGCTGCCCGCCGTTACAAGAGCGGCTTGGAACTCGCGACCGACCTTGCGCGTGCGGTGCGCACACTCGACAAGCTATCGGAGGAAATGGTGGAACAGGAACGCTTCGACATTTTGCGGCGCCTGCCGTTCTTCGAGGAGTTTTCTTACCCGGAAATCTACGAGCTGCTGCAGGCGAGCCGCTGGCAGAGCTACGGTCCGGGTGAAAGGGTGGTGGTCGAGGGCGAGCTGGACGACGGTTTTCTGGTGATGGTGCTGGGCCGCGCCGAAGTGCGGCGCGGCGGGCAGGTCATGAGCGTGTTACAGGAGGGCGATTGCTACGGGGAGGCGCCCTACCTGCCGGAGGGACGGGCGTTGGCCGACATCGTCGCGTCAACCCCGATGAGCGTGTTGCGTGTGAATGCCACGCTCATCGAGCAGGTTTCGATGCAATGCCAGCTGCGCTTTCACAAGATGTTCCTGCAGCGCCTGATCGCGCGCCTGGCGCGCAGTGGTCGGCGCAGCAGCGAAGGCCCGCAACCGGCACCGGCCGCACAGTGAGCCGCAGACAGCTTCAAGCCTGGTCTTTGTTGCGCTCCACCATGGCGTAGGCCGAATGATTGTGGATGGACTCGAAGTTCTCTGATTCCACGCTGTAGGCGCGGATGCGCTCGTCCGCGTTCAAGCGCACGGCGATGTCGCGCACCATGTCTTCCACGAACTTGGGATTGTCGTAGGCACGCTCGGTGACGAACTTTTCGTCCGGGCGTTTCAGCAGGCCGTAGAGTTCCGATGAGGCCTGGCTCTCGACGACGTCAATGAGCTCTTCCAGCCACACGAAGCCCTTGATCCTGCAGTTCACGGTCACATGCGAGCGCTGATTGTGGGCGCCGTATTCGGAGATTTCCTTGGAGCAGGGGCAAAGGCTCGTGACGGGCACCACGATGCGCAGCCGCAGGCAGTTCTGGCCGTCGCGGCGTTCACCGATGAAAGTTACGTCGTAATCGAGCAGGCTCTCGACGCCCGATACCGGCGCCTTCTTGCTGATGAAATACGGGAAGCGCATTTCCACGTAACCGGAACGTGAGTGCAGGCGTTCGGTCATCTCGGCAAGCATGTCCTTGAAGGAGTCCACGGTAATTTCACGCTCGTAGTGATTGAGGATCTCCACGAAGCGCGACATGTGGGTGCCTTTGAAATTGTGCGGCAGGTCCACGTACATGCTGAAGGTGGCGACGGTGTGCTGCTCGCCACCGGCGCGGTCGCGCATGCGGATCGGATGACGGATGTCCTTGATACCCACCTTGTTGATGGGGATGTGGCGGGTGTCGGCACTCGACTGTACATCCGCGATGGCAACAAAGGCGGCCTGCTTGGCCGGTTTTCCGGGAGTCATCAGTTGCTCCATGTTGGCGTGAGGTGATCGGCGGCGCGGCTGGTGGCGTGGTGCGCCGCGCGGTGCCAATGATGCCGCGCAGCGTGGTGCATGGCAAGCCATGCCCTGATTGGTGGCGGGTCTGGCGGCGGTACCGGCATCGGAGCCCTTGAAGATGTACGCGCGCCAGCGCGGTTCGCGCCCGAGAACCGGTGCGTCGAATCAGTGACTGCGCGTGACGATGTACTCGGAAAGCCACGCGAGCGGCTCGGCGCTTTTGCCGAGAATATCCAGGGCTTGGAGTGCGTCGCGATGCATCGCGCCTGCCCGCCGGCGCGCCTCTTCGAGACCGAGCACGCTCGGGTAGGTCGGTTTGTGATGCGAGGCGTCGGCGCCGGCCTGCTTGCCAAGTGCCATGGTTTCGCCTTCGACGTCCAGGATATCGTCGTAGATCTGAAAGGCCAGCCCGGCACAGCGCGCGAAGCGGTCGAGCGCGGCATATTTTTCCGGGGCGAGCCCCGGTAGGCAGTGCGCCGCGAGCAGCACGCTGGCGCGGATGAGTGCGCCGGTCTTGTACACGTGCATGCGTTCGAGTTCGGCAAGGGTGAGCGGCCGGCCGATGGCGTCGAGGTCCATGGCCTGGCCGCCGGCCATGCCGGCCGACCCGCTCGCGAGTGCCAGCAGGTGCAGCATGGCAACGCGCACTGCAGGCGCGACATCGAGCTGGTGGTCTTCCGCGAGGATCTGGAAGGCGAGTGCCTGCAGCGTGTCACCCGCGAGTATGGCCGTGGCGACGCCGAAGGCTTTGTGACAGGACGGCCGCCCGCGGCGCAAATCGTCGTCGTCCATCGCCGGGAGGTCATCGTGAATGAGCGAGTAACCGTGGATGGTTTCCACGGCGGCCGCCGGTGCATCGAGCCGTTCGGCCGGGATGCCCAGGGCTTCGCCCGTGGCGTAGGTGAGCAGGGGGCGGACGCGCTTGCCACCGCCGAGCACCGCATAGCGCATCGCCTGATGCAAGCGCACGGGCGGCTTGTCGGCGGGTGGCAACCAGTGGTCCAGCACCGTCTCGATGCGCTGCGTGTAGGCCGGCACCCGTTCCTGGAAAAATGACATGCGGCTATTCGTCCGGAGTTGCTTCGAAGCGCGCGAGTTTGGTCTGCCCATCCTTTTGCACCAGCATCTGTACCTTGAGTTCGGCCTGCTTGAGGGCGGTCTGGCAATAGCGCGTGAGTGCGATGCCGCGCTCGAACTGCTTGAGCGCCACATCCAGGTTTAGATCGCCCTTCTCGAGCGTGCTCACGATCTTTTCGAGTTCCTTGAGCGCGGCTTCAAAGTCAGGCACTTCCGGCTTCGGGGTTTTGGGCACGGGGATCTCCTTTCGGGGCTATGGCACGGTAGCGGCCACACCCATTCGGGTCAATCCGATGGGATTATCGAGTTGACGCGCGTGCGGCATGCAAATTAAATTGTGAGCGGATTTTAGACCAAGTCCAATCAGGCGGGTACCGGAACTTGACGCTTTCCGGTGGTTCACAGGAGTCGGCGATGAACACGCTCAAGGGCACCAGGACCGAGGAGAATCTCAAGCGCGCGTTTGCCGGCGAGGCCCAGGCCAATCGCCGTTACGTGTACTTTGCCGCACGTGCGGACATCGAGGGTTACAACGACGCGTCCGCCGCGTTCCGAGTCACGGCAGAGAGCGAAACCAGTCATGCCAACGGCCATCTGGAATATCTGGAACAAGTAGGGGATCCGCTTACCGACTTGCCGATTGGTTCGACCCGCGACAACCTCAAGGCGGCGATTGCCGGCGAGACGCATTCCTACACGGCCACCTATCCGGACATGGCGAGGGTCGCGCGCGAAGAGGGCCTCGACGAAATCGCGGACTGGTTTGAAACGCTGGCCCGCGCTGAGCGGGCGCATGCACGCCGTTTTCAGAAAGCCCTCGAAGAAATCGAGAAGTAAGCCTACGGCGCAGGCGTCGCCGCGAGTGCAGCGCGAGTTGCCCAGCACTCCGATTCGAGCAGGCCTTTATTGGTCGTGGCCTGCAACTTCGAGAGTGCGCGACTTTCAGTTAAAATTCCGCCTCCCACTCGCACGTTCAGTACCCACAGGGGAAAGCACAGCCACATGAGCGCCAAATACGATGCGGCCGACATCGAGGTGTTGTCCGGCCTGGATCCGGTGCGTCGCCGGCCGGGCATGTATACCGATACCAGCCGTCCGAATCACTTGGCCCAGGAAGTCATCGACAACTCCGTGGATGAAGCCATCGCCGGCTTCGCCAAGAAGATCGAGGTGATCCTGCACAAGGATGGTTCGTTCTCGGCCAACGACGACGGCCGCGGAATGCCGGTGGACATCCATCCGAAAGAAAAGCTCACCGGCGTGGAATTGATCCTCACGCGTCTGCATGCGGGCGCCAAGTTCTCGGACAAGAATTACCGCTTCTCGGGCGGCCTGCACGGCGTCGGCGTCTCGGTGGTGAACGCGCTTTCGAGCCATCTCGAGGTCTGGGTGCGGCGTAACGGCAAGAACTATCACATGGGATTCAAGGACGGGCGGCGCGTTGGCAAGCTCGAGGCGCAGGGCGAGGTCGGCAAAGCCAACACCGGCACGCGCCTGAGGTTCTGGCCGGACCCCAAGTATTTCGATTCTCCCAAGTTCTCAGTCCCCAAGCTCAAGCATGTGTTGCGCGCCAAGGCGGTGCTTTGCCCGGGACTTACCGTCAAATTCATAAATGAGCAGACGCTTGAGAAAGACGAGTGGCTTTACCACGGCGGACTCAAGGACTACTTGATTGAATCGCTCGAGGGCTGCGAGTTTCTGCCCGAGGAGCCTTTCACCGGCAGCCTGGAAACTGAAAAAGAAACTGCAGACTGGGCGGCCGCGTGGTTACCGGATGGAGGGGAAACGTTTGCCGAGAGCTACGTCAATCTGATCCCCACCGTGCAGGGCGGCACACACGTAAACGGCCTGCGCACCGGGCTTACCGATGCGGTGCGTGAATTTTGCGAGTTCCGCAACCTGGTGCCGCGCGGAGTGAAACTCGCGCCCGAAGATATCTGTGACCGCGCGGCTTACGTGTTGTCGGTGAAGATGGCGGATCCGCAGTTTTCGGGACAGACCAAGGAGCGCCTGTCATCGCGTGAGGCCGCAGGGTTTGTATCGGGAGTCATCAAGGACGCGCTGGCCCTGTGGCTCAACCAACATACCGATGCCGGTGAGCAGATTGCGCAGCTTGCTATCGAGAATGCCCAACAGCGGCTCAAAGTGGCCAAGCAGGTCGTGCGCAAGCGCATCACCAGCGGGCCGGCGCTACCCGGCAAGCTCGCGGACTGCACGAGTGGCGATCCCAAGCGCAGCGAGCTTTTTTTGGTGGAAGGCGACTCGGCGGGCGGTTCGGCCAAGCAGGCGCGGGATCGCGAATTCCAGGCGATCCTGCCGTTGCGCGGCAAGATCCTGAACACGTGGGAGGTGGACGCGGGCGACGCGTTGGCCTCGCAGGAGGTGCACGACATCAGCGTGGCGCTCGGCGTGGAACCGGGCTCCGGCAAACTCGACGGTCTGCGCTATCAAAAAGTTTGCATTCTCGCCGACGCCGATTCCGACGGCCTGCATATCGCCACGCTTTTGTGTGCGTTGTTCTTGAAACATTTCCGTACGCTGGTGGAGCATGGCCATGTGTTCGTGTGCATGCCGCCGCTGTTCCGCATCGACGCAGGCAAGGAGGTTCACTACGCCCTTGACGAGGCGGAGCGCAAAACGATTTTGGCTCGCCTTGCCAAGGACAAACACAAGGGCAAGGTTAGCGTCACACGTTTCAAGGGGCTGGGCGAAATGAGTCCGGTGCAGTTACGCGAAACTACGATCGCGCCTGATACCCGCCGTCTTGTGCAGCTCACCGTCGAGGCGCGCGATCAGACCGATAAGCTCATGGACATGCTGCTCGGCAAGAAGCGCGCGGGTGATCGCAAGGAATGGCTGGAGAAGAAAGGCAATCTGGCGGAGGTGTGAGTATAGTTCCTCAAGTATGCTGTGCCGGAGATAATATATGTCCTTGAGAATCCAATTTAATGATAACCCTGCCATACGTATCTCCAGGGTAGCAATCAAAGCCAAGAAATTTGTATATATCGCTCGGGCCAATAAGAAAATTAGTTACAAGCTTGGTCGTTCAAGCATTGTGTACGTAGGTATGACCAAAGTAGGAGTT
>JBOIBB010000128.1:0-5622 GCA_050739335.1 Gammaproteobacteria bacterium | reverse complement strand
CTGGTAATGCGCGTTTTGCTTGAGTACGTGCAGCGCGAACGCGCAGTCTTTGCCGCCGCTCCAGGAGAGAACCACGGGGACGGGTTTTGGCACGTGACTTCAACTGCGCAGATACGAGGCGCCGTTCACATCCAGGATGCAGCCGGTTGCGGACAACATGCCGTCGGCCGCCAAGCGCACCACGGCTTCGGCGATTTCTTCGGGCGTAGCCACGCGGCCGAGCGGACTCTGTGTGCGGATAGATTCACCGTCGGGGCCGTCGAGCAGCTCTGCCGCCATGGCTGTGCGCACAAAACCTGGCGCCACCACGCCCACGAAGATGTTGTACGGCGCGAGCGCCTGGGCGAGCGACTGCGACAACTGGTTCAAGCCAGCCTTCGAAGCCCCGTAGGGCAGTGCGTTGGGTTCGCCGCGGAGGGCACCGCGCGAAGAGATGTTGACGATATGGCCGCATTTCTGCTGCATCATCACTTTTGCGGCGAGGAAACACAGATTCGCGGGTGCAATGAGATCCGCCGACACGGTGTTTGTCCAGGTCTGTTGCCAGCCGGCGTAGTCCAAGTTCCTGAACGGTTTGACCTCGTAGATGCCGGCGTTGTTCACCAGCACGTCCAACCGACTGAAATGTTGCACCACGTCGTTGATCAGGGATTCGCAGGCGGCCGGATCGGTAAGGTCAGCGCCGAAAGCATGGTGATTCATTCCGGGTAACGCGTGCACAAGTTGCTCGGCCTGTCTCTGGCTCGTGCGGTAATGCACGGCTATGCGGCCGCCGAGACGCGCGAAGGCTTCGGCTGTAGCGCGGCCGATGCCGCGCGCGGCGCCGGTGACGAGAATGACTTTGTTGGAAAAATCCATTGTTGTTCCGAGCATAGGTTGGTGGTGAGCGCAGCGAACCCCAACGGTTGATGACGCTGGGGTTCGGAGGACCCCACCCCAGCCTACATGATTGGTCGGTTACAATTGCGCGGACATTCTATCGGAGATGGCGATGGCGGATCTGCTGGATTGCGTAGAGCTGCAAACCGGCTCCGCACCCACGGCGAGTGTCATCTGGTTGCACGGCTTGGGCGCCGACGGCCACGACTTCGAGCCGATCGTGCCGGAGCTGCGGCTGCCCGCCTCGCTGCCAGTACGATTTGTGTTTCCGCATGCGCCGGTGCGGCCGGTCACGCTCAACAACGGCCTGCCGATGCGCGCCTGGTTCGACATCGTGAAGATCGGCGCGCACCAGCCGCGCGACCAGGCGGGGATGCTCGCGTCACGTGCGGCACTCGAAGGCTTGATCGCGCGCGAGAATCGGCGCGGCGTTCCAGCCTCGCGCATCGTGCTCGCGGGCTTTTCCCAAGGCGGCTCGGTAGTGCTGTATACGGGCTTGCAATACCGCGAACGGCTGGCCGGCGTGATGGCGCTCTCCACCTATTTACCGGTGGACGAGGGCATGGAATTTGCAGTGCATTCTGCCAACGCGACGACGCCAGTCTTTTTTGGCCAGGGCGTCCAGGATCCCGTGGTGCCGCTGCTGCTCGCCGAGAAGACGCGCTGGGCTTTAACTGCGCTCGGCTGCAAGATCGAATGGCACACCTATCCGACGCCACACAGCGTGCATCCGGCCGAAATCGCGGATATCCGCGCTTGGCTGTTGAGCGTTCTGAAGAGTAAGTAATCGCCTGAGATCGAGGCCGCGAAGCATGGCCTGAATCGCTCAGCCGTAGAAGCCGGCCGCACCTTTGCGCTGTTGCATGATCAGAATCCAGATGAACACCGGCGCGCCGACGATGGCGGTAATCACGCCAATCGGCATCTCCACCGGTTTGATCACGATGCGGGCCACGATGTCGATGACTTCCATGGCGATCGCACCGAGCAGGGCGGAGCCCGGCAGCAGGAAGGTGTAATCCGAGGACTTCAGCATGCGCAGAATGTGCGGGATCACGAGGCCAATGAAGGCGATCACCCCTACGAAGGCCGTGGCGACCGCGACCATAATCGTGTTGATGACCAGCAGCACCATGATGAGGCGCGCGGGGTTGATGCCGAGATAGGCCGCCTCGTCCTCGCCCAGCATCAGGGCGTTCAAATGCTTGCCGTGCCGCAGCGCCCATGGGAACACGATGATGAACACGATGGCGACGAAATCCGTGCCGTGCCATTCCGAAGTGGTGAAGGAACCCAACTCCCAGAAAGTGATGTCGCGCGCCTGCGGATCGGTCGCGATCAGGGAGAGGAAACCGGTAGCGGCCGCGGCGATGGCATTCATGGCGATGCCGGCCAGCAGCAGCGTAAATACATTGACCTTGCCGAAGCTCGCGGAGAGGCGATAGACGATCATGGTTGAAATGAAGGAAAAGATGAACGCCAGAATCGGTTCACCGATAATCCCGAAATGATCGACGATTCCGCCGAAGATGCGGCTGCCGAGCACGATGAAGAACGCGGCTCCGAAGGCCGCGCCCGCCGAGGTCCCGACGAGGCCGGGTTCGACGATTGGGTTGCGAAACAGGCCTTGCATCAACGCGCCCGCGACCCCCAAGACCGCCCCGGTGAACCCGGCCATGACCACGCGCGGCAGCCGCAGCAGCAGAAACACGTTGCGATAAATGTCGTCGCTCTGGCTCTGGGCCGGTGGTACCCAGCCGAAGGCTTCGCCGATATAACGGAGCATTTCCGCGGGCGTGAACATGTTGGCGCCAATGGATGCAGACGCGACCACCGAGGCGATCAGCAGCACGCCAAGCAAGAGGTAAATCTGGCGGAAGGACAGGCGCTTCAGCACTGACCGCCTCCTGCCTCGCGCAGCGTGCTGCGAAGGCGGGTCGTCAGTGCCTGAGTGCACAAAAGATTCACGGCGTCGTTGTCCCGGGGCCTAGAGGCTGAACCGCCAGATGCTCTGGTTTGTTTCGGGATCAAGAATACGGTGGGCGCGTACGCCGTAGACCGCTTCGATCAACTCCCGGCTGACATCGTCGGGACTGTCGGTTTCGCGTACCACTTGGCCTTTGCTGATCATGAAGAAGCTGTTGCCGTACTGCAGCGCGATGTTGAGGTCATGCAGGATCGCGATCACGGTGCAGTGGTGGTTCAACAGTTCGCGCGCCACATCGAGAATGCGGATCTGGTGGTGCACGTCCAGCCCGGAGATGGGTTCGTCCAGGAACAGGAACTTTTCTTCCTGGTCTCCGTCCTCGCTCCAAATCTGAGCCAGCACGCGGGCGAGTTGCACCATTTGCTGCTCGCCGCCGGAAAGTGTGGAGTAGGTCTGCTCACGTTTTTCGGTCATGCCCACGAGTTCCAGCGTGCGTTTGACTATGTCCCGGTCGCGTAGCGCGGGCGCTCGCCCATAATGCGGATAGCGTCCCATCATCACGACTTCGCGTACCGGCATCCCGAAGGCGAGTTCCAGGTGCTGCGACAGCACCGCGCGCATGCGCGCCAGGTCCGCCGTGCGGTAACTGCGCAGCAGCCGCCCCGTATAGATGACTTCCCCGGAAGTCGGCTTGGCAAGACCCGTCGCGATTTTGAGGGTCGAGGATTTTCCGGCGCCGTTCGGGCCGAGAATCATGTTGAAACGGTGCGCGCGAAACGTGAGACTCATGTGATGCAGGATGTGCACGTCGCCCACCTGGTACTCGACGTTGTGGAGTTCTACCGTGGGGGCCGCTTGCGCATTGGCACTGGCGTGGATGTCGTCAGGTTCAACCATAGAAGCTCGCCTCACCCTTGCGCTGTGCACTGATCAGGATCCAGATGAATACCGGTGCGCCGATCACGGCGGTGATGATGCCGATTGGAAGCTCCGTGGGCTTGATGAGTTCACGTGCAACGATGTCAATCACTTCCATGGAAAACGCCCCCAGCAAGGCCGAGGCCGGCAGCAGAAAGGTGTAATCCGCGGACTTGAGCATACGCAGAATATGCGGGATCACGAGCCCGATGAACGCGATCACGCCGACCACCGCCGTGTCCACCGCCACCATGATCGTGTTGATGACGAGCAGCGTCAGAATCAGTCGGCGCGGATTGAATCCCAGATAGGACGCCTCCTCCTCCCCCAGCATCAGCGCGTTCAGGGACTTGCCGTTGCGCAGCGCCCAGAGGAAACACACCAGGAAGAGAATGCCGATGATGATCGTGCCGTGCCATTCGGCGCCGGTGAAGGTGCCCATTTGCCAGGAAGTGATGGTGCGCGCCTGTGGGTCCGAGGAACTGAACGACAGGTAGCCGATGCCCGCGGCGCAGACCGCATTGATCGCGATGCCGCCGAGCAGCATGGTGAACACGTTGACTTTGCCGGCATGCACCGAGATCCGGTAGACAAACAGCGTGGCCGCGAAGGAAAACACGAAGGCGACGATCGGCAAGGTGAACGAGCCCAGGTGTGAGGCCATGGTCGTCGCGACGTCTCCGCCCACCACGATCACGAGCGCCGCGCCAAAGGCCGCGCCCGCCGAGGTGCCGACCAGGCCCGGCTCGACGATCGGGTTGCGGAACAGGCCCTGCATCAAGGTACCGGACACGCCCAGGATCGCTCCCGTGATGCCCGCGAGCACCACGCGCGGGAGCCGCAGGGTGAGAAAAATTCCGCCCGGCAGCTCGTCCACGGGCGTCATCGGTACCCAACCAAACGCCTGCCCCAGGTAATGGGCCATCTGGCCAGGCGAGAAATTGTTATATCCGAGCGCGGCCGCCACGATTACGGAAGCGGCGAGCAAAACTCCAAACAGCAGATAAACCTGCCAGAACGCCAGACGCTTGAGCATTACTCAGGGTTGTTCTTTCAAAAGCTCGTGGTAGAGCGTGGTCAGCTCCGGGTGTGACTTGAACACATTCGGGTGGAGATAGCGGGCCACCTTCAAAATGTTGGCGGGCGTCCGCGGGCTGAAGTAGATCACATCGCCCTGGTCGATTTCGTAGATGCGCAAGTTCTGGCCCGCGGGCGTCAAGGATACGCCGGGCATCGTCGCGAAGGCCTTGGCGTTGCCGTATTTGCTGAACGCCAACTGGTTCGCCAGGATGACCTCAGGTTGTGCGTCGGCCATCATGGCGGGCGTGAGCCGTGCCATGCCGTGCTGGCCGGCGAGCGCGTTGTCGGCACCGGCCCAAGTCATGATCTGGCCCGCCGTACCGCCTTGAACCGCAAGGAATACATTCTCAGCCTGACCGAAGTGCACCATGACCACCTTCGGCTTGGGCCGATTGGCCCAGAGCTTGGCGGCCTGCATCACTTTCGCCATGTTGATTTTCCACTGGGCGACCACGGTCTCGGCGCGCGCGTCGCGGCCGAAATACGCGCCAACCTCGAGCATGAGCTTCTGCGCATCCGCCATCGTCGGACCGACCGGAATGATCTTGATGGGGATGCCCACCATCTTCAGTTGCTTGTAAACCGCGGGTGGCCCGAAATTGCCATCGGTCAGAAAGGTGCTCGGGTGCATCGAGATGATGCCTTCGGCGCTCAACGCACGGTGGTAGCCGATGGAGGTCTTTTTCTCGATTTGCGGCGGATAAACCGAAGTCAGATCGTGCGCGACCACGTGGTTTTCGGCGCCCACCCAGTAGATGAATTCGTTGATTTCCTTGGAGACCACGACTACCCGGTTTCCCGGCGGTCCCTTGGCCGTG
>JBOIBB010000127.1:0-3383 GCA_050739335.1 Gammaproteobacteria bacterium | reverse complement strand
CTGGCTGCCGGCGCATCTATTTTGGGCGTATTTCTTCGGCGCTACTTACATCGCGGCAGGCGTGGCAATACTTATCGGCGTGGTCGCGCGGCTCGCCGCCGCGCTCTCGGCGCTGCAGATGGGGATTTTCACGCTGCTGGTGTGGGTGCCCATGGTGTTGGCAGGCCACGTAAGTGCCGGGAACTGGAGTGAGTTAGTCATCTCCTGGACGCTGACGTCCGGCGGCTGGATGGTGGCGGATTCCTACCGCGGCACGTCGTGGTCTGCCGCAAACAAGCCGTGGAGAGTAATCGGGCGCAAGGCACGATCATTGTGAATTGCACTCTAGCGGCCATCACTGACCGCGTTACTTAGCTATTCAGATCGGGGCGCGGACAGATTGGCTTGCCCATTGGTGTACTTGCCATCTGAACAGGCGATTTTTAGTTCACCGAGCCGGCGCGTTGACGGTCGAGCGATCCGCACTATCATAGTGGGCGTAGTACCGCGAGTGCGGCGCAACGCGAGGGACTCAGACCATGCCAATCTGCGAAGCCGACCCCTGGAGACGGCAGTATTTCGAACACGCGCCCTGCCCGGAAAACGTTTTCGTTCCTACCGAAGACTGCGATTGCTGGACCTGGAATCCAAATTACCGGTGGGTCTACAACAAGCTCGCGATTGCCGAATCCCAGGGCCTCGAGTGCGCTCCGCATGGGGTCGACCCCGACGCGTTTCCGGTTTTCTCGAAGCCGATTTACAACCTGCACGGCATGGGCGCGGGCAGTCATGTGCTGCGCAGCCTGAAGGAGTACACGCGTCTGCAACGTCCGGGGCATTTCTGGATGACCCTGTTGCAAGGCGAGCACGTATCCACCGACATCGCGGTCGTCAACGGTGAGGCCAAATGGTGGCGGCACGCCACCGGCGAGGCGCTCGAAGGCGGTGTGTTCGATTACTGGACCGTGCACGCTGCGCCCAAGCCGGAACTCGAAGAATACTGCGGCGCCTGGCTACGCAAACATTTGCCCGGCTATACCGGTATGGTGAACTGCGAGACGATCGGCGGACGCATTATCGAGATGCACCTGCGGTTCGCGGACCAATGGCCGGACCTGTATGGCAACCACTGGGTCGAGGCGCTCGTGCGCTTGTATGCCGAGAAACGCTGGGAGTTCGACGACAGTGAGCGGCGCGAGGGCTACTCCGTGGTGCTGTTCGGAGCCCACGGTGTGCAGTTCCGGTATCCGCCGGCGGATCTGGTCGAGGAGATCCGCCGCATGCCAGGCGTGACCTCGGTGCAAATCACGTTTCACGAAGACTGGCCGCTCGCGCGTCATTCGATGCCGCCCGGCGGGTTCCGGCTCGCGATTGTGAACGGCTGGAACCTCGAGACCGGGCGGCGCGCGCGCAAACTGCTGGCGCTGAGTTTCTGGTCGGCGCAGAAACTCGCGCCCCGCCGCGGCCGGCACAAGGCCGGAGCGCTCGATTATGCGCATTGATGCGTCGGTGCTCGCGCGCATTGATGAAATCGAAAATGTATTCATCCCACTGAAAGACGGGCGGCGGATTGCAGCGCGCCTGTGGTTGCCCAAGAACGCCGCGCACGCGCCGGTGCCCGCGATTTTTGAGTACATTCCCTACCGCAAGCGCGACTTCATGCGCAGGCGCGACGAGCCGATGCACCGTTATTACGCCGCCCACGGTTACGCGGCGATCCGTGCCGACGTGCACGGCAGCGGCGCGAGCGACGGCATCCTCACCGACGAATACACCATCCGCGAGCAACAGGACGCTTGTGAAATCATCGCGTGGATCGCAGCGCAGCCTTGGTGCAGCGGCGCGGTCGGCATGACGGGAATCTCCTGGGGGGGCTTCAACTCACTGCAGGTCGCGGCCCGGCGTCCGCCTGCGCTCAAAGCCATCATCACGCTCTGCTCCTCCGACGATCGCTACGCGGATGACGCCCACTATATGGGCGGCTGCCTGTTGAACGAGAACATGCAGTGGGGCTCAGCGTTGATGCTGTATTCCGCGCTGCCGCCGGACCCCGAGCTCGTCGGCGCACGCTGGCGCGAGATGTGGCTCGCGCGGATCAACGCGCTCGAGGCGTTCCCGGCATTCTGGCTGCATCACCAGGCACGCGACGATTTCTGGCGCCAGGGATCGGTCTGCGAGAACTACGCCGCCATCGAATGCCCGGTGTACGCGATCAGCGGCTGGGCGGATGGTTACAGCAACGCGGTGCCGCGACTCCTCGCCAACTTGAAAAGCCCGTGCAAGGGACTGGTCGGACCGTGGCCGCACGCCTTTCCACACGATGCGCGGCCCGGGCCGTCGATCGGGTATCTCCAGGAAGCGCTGCGCTGGTGGGACCAATGGCTGCAGGGACGCGACACCGGCATCATGGACGAGCCGCGCTACCGCGTCTGGATGCAGGAAAGCGTCGCACCACAATCGCAATATAAAGTGCGCCCGGGGCGCTGGGCGGCGGAATCAGTCTGGCCGAGCCCGCGGATCAAGAGCCGCACGCTGTACCTCAACGCCGGATGCCTCGCGGATACCCCGGGGCAGCTTTCCGAATTGTCATGCTCGTCGCCGCAGACGACGGGGGCGCATGCGGGCGACTGGTGTTCGTTTGGCGCGCACGGTGACCTGCCGGGTGACCAGCGACCCGACGACGCAGGGTCGTTGACGTTCGATGGCGAGCCGTTTGCAGAGCGTATCGAATTGCTGGGCGCACCGGTGCTTGAACTTGAACTGCGTGCCGATCGGCCGCTCGCGATGCTCTGCGCACGGCTCTGTGACGTCGCGCCGGACGGCTCCTCCCTGCGCGTGAGCTACGGGCTGCTCAACCTCACACATCGCAACGGGCATGCGTCACCCGAGCTCTTGATACCCGGCGAGTGGGTACACGCGCGATTGCAGTTGAACGACATCGCGCAAGCTGTGCCCGCGGGACACCGGTTGCGGCTCGCGCTCTCCACGAGTTATTGGCCGATTGCCTGGCCGTCGCCGCAACCGGTCGTGATCGGTATTCGCACCGGGCAGAGCTGTTTGCTCTTGCCGCTGCGCACGCCGCGCGCGGACGATGACAAGCTACGGCGCTTCGAGGAACCGGAAGCCGCGCCGGCGAGCAGCGAAACGCGGCTCGCCGTCACACCCGAGCGGCCCGATCCGCCGGTGAATCGGATAACCAACGAAACGGTGTATGCGTTCGGCAGCCGCGGCCGCTCGCTCGCCCGGCTCGACGCCATCGGTCTGGATCTTGGCCAGAACTGGACCACGCGCTATCGCATCGTCGCGGACGATCCACTGTCCGCCGAAACCGAAATCCACCAATCCGCACGCATGCAACGCGGTGATTGGCAGATTCGGTTGGAGCTTGCAACGCGGCTTTCCGC
>JBOIBB010000126.1:0-13586 GCA_050739335.1 Gammaproteobacteria bacterium | reverse complement strand
CCGCTGCCGCGCATCAAGCGAATCTCGGGCCCGCGCCTGCAGGCGGCGTGGGTCAATGTGCCGCACGTCACGCAGCATGATGAGGCCGACATCACCAACCTCGAATCCTTGCGCAAATCGCTCAAGGTAGACGCGGAAAAGATCGGCGCCAAGCTCACCTTGCTTGCATTTCTCGTCAAGGCCTGCGTGACCGCGCTCCACGAATTCCCCGAGGCCAATGCCTCGCTTGATCCGTCCGGCCAGAATCTGGTTTACAAAAAGTACTACCACATTGGATTTGCGGCGGACACGCCCAACGGCCTGATGGTGCCGGTGATCCGCGATGCGGATCGGAAGAACGTCTTCGAGGTCGCCAAGGAACTCGGCGAGCTCGCCGAGAAGGCGCGTGACGGAAAGATCAAGTCCGACGAGTTGCAAGGTGGCAGTTTCAGTATTTCGAGCCTGGGCGGTATTGGCGGCACCGCATTCACACCCATCGTGAATGCACCGGAAGTTGCCATCCTCGGCGTATCGCGTACGCGCATGACGCCGGTGTGGGACGGCAAGCAGTTTCAGCCGCGCCTCATGCTGCCTTTGTCGCTGTCCTACGATCACCGCGTGATTGATGGTGCCATGGGGGCGCGCTTCACCACGTTCCTCTGCCAAGTGCTCAGCGAAGTGCGCGGGTTGGTGCTGTGAAGGTCGTAGGTCGGGGTGAATTCTTCCGAACCCCGACAACCGATGCGGTGAGGCTCGCTTCAGTCGCCCCAACCTGAAGGGCGGAGAAATCCATGCATCACAGTCGCCTGTGCGCCGTGCTCATAGATTGCAAGACCGACGACCTGGACGGAGCCGCTCGATTCTGGGGCGAGGCGTTGGGCCGGGCCATTGATCCGAAGTATGAGAGTGGCAATCCTTCGCGATATCGGATGCTGAAGACGCCGCCCGACGAACCCATCGTGGAAATACAGAAGGTGGAACACGAGAGCCGCGTGCACATTGACATCGAGAGTGATGATATCGAGGCCGAAGTGGTGCGCTTGAGCCGGCTCGGTGCCAAGGTTGTGAAACGCATCAAGACCTGGGTGGTCATGCAGGCACCCACCGGTCAACGCTTTTGCGTGGTGCGGGTGCAGCGGCCGGGATTCCCCCAGAATGCACAGCGTTGGGATTGATTCTCTGTAGGAGCGGTCGTCCCGACCGCGATTTTTCGATCGCGACGGAGACCTGGATTCTCCTGCAACTTAGAGTGCAGCCATGGCAAACATAGTTGAAATCAAGGTTCCCGACATCGGCAACTTCAAGGACGTGACGGTCATCGAAGTGCTGGTCAAAGCCGGTGACCGGATCGAAAAAGAGCAGGGCCTGATCACGCTCGAAACCGACAAGGCCACCATGGACGTGCCGGCGCCTGCAGGCGGAACTGTCAAGGTGCTGATGGTCAAGCAGGGCGACAAGGTTTCCGAAGGCTCTTCGATTCTCGCTCTGGAAATTACCGACGCCAACACCGTGCCGGCTGCCGCTGAATCCAGGTCCGCCGCTGACAAGCCTCCCGCTCCTGAGGGGGCAAAGCTGAGAGGCCAAGCACCAGCCTCTACGCAGCACGCAGCACTCAGCACGCAGCACACGGCCGCGGCGCCCGTCGCGGATAAGTATGCGGGCAAAGTGGATCTGGAATGCGAGGTTTTGGTTCTCGGTTCCGGCCCCGGCGGTTACACGGCTGCATTCCGCGCCGCGGATCTGGGAAAAAAAGTTGCGTTGGTCGAGCGCTACACGGCGCTCGGTGGCGTGTGCCTGAACGTCGGCTGCATTCCCTCCAAGGCGTTGCTGCACGCCGCCAAGGTTATTGAAGAAGCGGAAGGCATGTCAGCGCGCGGCATCAGTTTCGCCACGCCGAAGATTGACACGGGGAAACTTCGCGACTGGAAAAACAACGTAGTCGGCAAGCTTACTGGCGGGCTCGCGGTGCTCGCCAAGCAGCGCAAGGTACAGGTGGTGACTGGC
Organism: Gammaproteobacteria bacterium; assembly: GCA_050739335.1. Lineage (GTDB taxonomy): Bacteria > Pseudomonadota > Gammaproteobacteria > Natronospirales > REEB76 > REEB76. Next base: position 11,603 of record JBOIBB010000126.1, on the reverse strand, counting down.
GCGGGCAAGTTCCTTTCGCCCCATCATCTGTGCGTCGAGGGCAAAGGCGGCAAGCAGGTGCTGCGTTTCGAACAGTGCATTATTGCCGCCGGTTCACAGGCGGCGAAGATTCCCGGTTTCCCCGACGATCCGCGCATACTCGATTCCACTTCGGCTCTGGAACTCGAAGAACTCCCGGGGCGCATGCTGGTGATCGGTGGCGGCATCATCGGGCTCGAGATGGCCTGCGTGTACGATGCCTTGGGTGTCAAGATGACCGTGGTGGAACTCACCGACACGCTGATCCCCGAAGCGGACCGCGATCTGGTGTGCGTGTTGCAAAAGCGCATCGAAAAGCGTTACGAGAAGATCCTGCTGGGTGTGAAAGTCGCGAAGTTGGAAGCCACCAAACAGGGAATCAGGGCAAGTTTTGATGGCCAGAATGCGCCGGCTCCGCAGATTTACGGTCGCGTGCTCGTCGCGGTGGGTCGCCGGCCGAACGGCAACCTGATCGACGCGGACAAGGCTGGCGTGCACGTGGATGCACGTAGTTTCATTGCCGTCGATCGCCAACAGCGCACCAACGTCGCACATATCTTCGCGATCGGCGATATCACCGGCAACCCGATGCTGGCGCACAAGGCGAGTCACGAAGCCAAGGTTGCCGCCGAGGTCGCGGCCGGCCTCAAGAGTTACAACGACGTGCGCGCGATTCCCGCGGTTGCCTACACCGATCCCGAAGTGGCCTGGGTGGGGCTAACCGAAAAGCAAGCGCAAGAGCACGGGATCGAAATTGGCAAGGGCAGTTTCCCGTGGTCCGCGAGCGGCCGGAATCTGTCACTCGGCCGCGACGACGGGTTGACCAAACTCTTGTTCGACCCGCACAGCCACCGCCTTCTCGGTGCCGGTATTGTTGGCAGCAATGCGGGCGACTTGATCGCGGAACTCACGCTCGCGATCGAGATGGGCTGCGACGCCGAGGACGTCGGTCTCACCGTCCATCCGCATCCGACACTCTCCGAAACCGTGATGTTCTCGGCGGAGGCGTTTGAAGGGACGTTGACGGATTTGTATGTTCCAAAGAGATAGGCTGAAACTATTCCAGGGAGTGACTATGAATGCTCATGCGAAGGGAACTTTCGATGTGAAAATGGCACCTCTGGAATCTTACAACCGGAATCAGGATTCAATGCTCGGCAGGATGTCCATAGACAAGCAATTCAAGGGTGATCTCGAGGGTGCCGGCAAAGGTGAGATGTTGCACGGAGGCCGGCCGGACAAAGGTTCGGCGGGATATGTCGCGATGGAGCAGGTAATCGGCACGCTGCACGGGCGCAAAGGCACTATCCTGCTGCAACATAACGGAAGCATGAATCGCGGAGCTCCAGCACTGAGCGTAACCGTGGTGCCGGTTCCGGCACCGGTGAGCTGCTTGGTCTTTCTGGAACGTTGAACATCAATATCGTGGAAGGCGAGCATTCCTACGATTTTGAATAGGCGCTCGGCGACAAGATATAGCCGCCATCACCGGCAAGACGACATTATGGCTGCTTCAAGCCGCGCTGGCGCAATGATTTCAGGGTTTACGAACCCTACGCGCATTTCTCCCGCAGGCTGCGAGCGTGGCTCGTGGCCTACGACGTTGGCATGCCGATGCTGCTGGTCAGTCAAGAATCCGTTGCGCGTGCCGGTATAAAGACGAGCTCCGGCTTGAGGAGAGCAACATGCTTGAAATGCGCCCCAATTGCGAATGCTGCGACAAGGATCTGCCGCCAGATTCCACCGAGGTCATGATCTGCACCTTCGAGTGCACGTTCTGCCGGGATTGTGTGGAGAGCCGCTTTCAGGGTGTATGCCCCAATTGTGGCGGGGGATTTACTCTTCGGCCGACTCGACCGGAAAGGCTGCTCGCGAAATATCCCGCTTCAACAAAGCGGATTTACAATCCACGATGCGCGCAAACGAACATGTCCGGTACGGCAGAGTGAGTGCGGCACCTGTTCTGGAGGGCGGCCATGTGCGGCTGGAGCCCTTGTCCCTGAGCCATCTGGATGGCTTGTGCGCCGTGGGGCTCGATCCCGATTTGTGGCGCTGGGTACCGACGCGGGTGCACAGTCGGGAAGATATGGCGGCCTATGTGCGCAAAGCGCTGGATGATCAGCAACGCGGTGTGTCTCTACCGTTCGCCACGATTCAAATCGAGACCGGTCAGGTGATTGGCTCGACACGTTATCTGAATATGGACCTCGCCAACCGGCACGTGGAGATTGGCGCCACCTGGATAGGCCGTTCGTGGCAACACACGGCGGCCAACACCGAGGCCAAATACCTGATGCTGCGCTACGCTTTCAAAACGCTGAATTGTTTCCGCGTGGAGCTTAAAACCGACGCGCTCAACCTGCGTTCACGCCGCGCCATCCTGCGGATCGGAGCCCGGGAAGAGGGCACCTTGCGCCGGCATATGCTCACCGACACCGGCCGGGTGCGCGACACGGTCTATTTCAGCATTCTCGATCACGAATGGCCGGCCGTGAAGACCGCCTTGCAGGCCAAACTGGCTATTGTGCCTAACCGGACTACGGGTGATGTCGCATGAAGAAACTGCCGCAGATTTTTCAAAACAACCGCAACTGGGTCGAGGGGATGACCCATACGCATCCGGATTTTTTCCGGACGCTTGCGCGTCAGCAAACGCCGAAATACCTGTGGATCGGCTGCTCCGACAGCCGCGTGCCGGCCAACCAGATCATGGGGCTGATGCCGGGAGAGGTCTTCGTGCACCGCAACATCTCCAATGTGGTGGCGCACTCCGATCTCAACTGTCTCTCGGTGATCCAGTTTGCGGTGGAGATGCTCAAGGTCGAACACATCATCGTGTGCGGTCATTACGGTTGCGGTGGAGTCCGGGCCGCCTGCAGCGGTCAGCGTGCCGGGTTGATCGACAACTGGTTGCTCTACATCCGCGATACGGCCGAGCAGCACCGGGCGGAACTCGACGCGATCACAGAGGAGAAGCAGCGCCTCGCGCGCCTCGTCGAGCTCAATGTCATTCAGCAGGCACACAATGTGTGCCAAACCGATATCGTTCAGGAAGCCTGGGAGCGTGGCCAATCCTTGACCGTGCACGGCTGGACCTACGGCCTCGAGGACGGGCTCCTGCGCGATCTCGGCGTGTGCATCTCCAGCCCCGGGGAAATAGCCGGCTGATTGGGCGATGCGCGCGGCCGCCGCGGCGCGCAGGCTGTGTATTCCTCAGCGCGAGTGTGCCACGCGGCGTTCCGGGTGATGGTGGCCGCCCGGTGCAGCCGGGCGGCGTTGCCGCATCGGGCCGTGACGCTGCACTGCCGGCCGGGAGTGGTGTTCGCGGCGGGCCGGGCGGTCTTCGCGGTCTTGCTCCAGTAGTGCAGGATTGGGCTTGAAACCTTCCGCCATTGTCTGCGGCAGCTTTTGTTTGAGCAGGCGTTCGATGTCTCGCAGGAACTCGCGCTCGTCCGGCGACACCAGTGAGATCGCGATGCCGTCATGTCCGGCGCGTGCGGTGCGGCCGATGCGGTGCACATAGTCCTCGGGCACGTTCGGTAATTCGAAATTCACCACGTAGGGCAACTCCGCGATGTCGAGGCCGCGCGCTGCGATGTCGGTGGCCACGAGTGCGCGGATGCGCCGGTGCTTGAAGTCATCGAGTGCGCGAGTGCGCGCGCCCTGGCTTTTGTTGCCGTGAATCGCCGCAGCCATGATGCCGTCCTTCTGCAGGTGCTCACACAAGCGATTGGCGCCGTGCTTGGTACGCGTGAACACCAGCACCTGCTGCCAATTCCCGGAACCAATGAGCCACGAAAGCAATGCACGTTTGGTGCCCTTGTCGCAAAAGTAGGCTTGCTGGCTCACAAGCTCGGGAGTGCTGTTGCGCGGCGCAACCTCGATGGTCTCGGGGTTGTGCAAGATGCCGGCGGCGAGTTTGCGGATGTCGTCGGAGAAGGTGGCCGAGAACATCAGGTTTTGCCGCTGCTTAGGCAGGAGCGCGAGGATGCGGCGGATGTCGCGGATGAAGCCCATGTCCAGCATGCGGTCGGCTTCGTCCAGCACCAGGATCTCGATCTGTCGCAGGTCGATGGTGTGCTGCTGGACGTGGTCGAGCAGGCGACCGGGCGTCGCTACCACGATGTCGACGCCGTGGCGCAGGCGCTCGATTTGCGGATGGATGCCGACGCCGCCGAAGATCACTGTGGTACGAAAGGGCAGGTACTTGGCGCAGGCCTGTATGCTTTCGCCGTTTTGCGCAGCCAGCTCGCGCGTCGGGGCGAGGATTAACACGCGCGGTGCGCGTGAGGGCCGCGGGTTCTTTTGCAAGTGCTGCAGCAATGGAAACGCAAAAGCGGCAGTCTTGCCGGTACCGGTTTGGGCCGCCGCCATGAGGTCGCGGCCGCGAAGTACCGCGGGAATGGCACGTTCCTGGATGGGGGTGGGTTGCGTGTAACCCTGTGCGTTGACCGCACGTAGCAATTCGGCTGAGAGGCCGAGAGAATCGAAAGACATTAAGTGCTCCTGGGCCGCCTGCTGACGCACTCGCGTCATGCCGGTCCAGGCAGTGATGTTTGTTTTAATTATCGGGAATACATGAAACGGTATGCCGCGATGGGTTTGCGGGACTACAGACCGGATCGCGTCACGTCAAACTGCTGGCGCATTCTACAGGAGCGGCGGCGTTATGCAATAGCGCGGCGGCGCACTCGTTAGATGTTGGACGCGATGTGGCTCCAGCGAGACGGCAGTCAACCCAGAGGAAGCGCGGGAGGTTTCACCCGGTGCAGCACTGCCCATTCGGCGTTTTCCCACAGCGCTTCCCGCCCAAGTTCCAGCACCACCGCTTGTATGTGCGGAAACACTGCCGATGATTGCGAGCTTGTGAAGTTCACGATCTGCTCGTGCGCGTGCGCAAACAGTGCGGCGTTACGCGTGTACTCCTTGACATGCCTTTCCCAGCCCTGCTTTTCAGCATACGCAATCCATAGCACCGCAACGGGCGGGCCCGAAGCCATAAGCAAAATCAATATGGCGCGCAGCACGGAGGGCCGTGTTACCACGGCCCCGTAAATCGCGATGCCTATCGACACCACCAGCGTCAGTGCGTACAGCGAGCCCGCGAACCGGCGATACAGGTTCACGCGCTTGCCTTGGCGCAGAGACTGCCGCTGGTAATATTTCAACTGCTGGGCTATCCAGAATTGATCGGCAATCGAGAGCCCGTTCCTTTGCGCGAATTCGGCGTCGGGCGGCGGCAGCGTGAGCAAACCCAGTACCGCCGCGGGTGTCCATCCGATCGCGCCCATGTGCCGGCCGAGATATTGATCCACGGCGCGCGCGCGGATTCCCGCCAGGCGCCAGTAAATCGTTACCCGCAGCGCCTCGGCAAGAATGCGTGCGTCGATGAAGCGGTCATCGAGCCGGCGGCGGTGCAATATTGAATAAGCCACGGTCATGGCGATGAAGGCCGCCGGATACAACAGCAACAGCAGGCTGTGGCTCCACAGGTGCACGTAACTTTGAAAGCCAAGGATCATTACGCCGGCCAACACGAAAATCCATTTCCACAGTTTGTAGGCCATCTTGTTGTATTTCGCCGAGATCAGGTCGGCGGCAACGAATGCGTGCGTGATGCGTTCCGACGGGTCCAGCAGCTTGCCACTGACACCCGCTGGCAACAGAGCCTCCACGCTCTCCTGCACACGTTGGGGCGCGAGTGCCGACGCATCCCGGTTGAAAATCTCGAGTGACTGCAAATGACCGAATTCCTTTCCTGGCCAATGTCCGGCGGCGGCGTTGAACGGTCGCTCTTGATTGCGATTGTCACTGAAGCGCCAGGATGCGGTGTGGTAGGGCGCGATTGCTTCAACACGTTGATCGTTCGAGCCGTTAACACGCGGAATTCGCAGATGCCAGATGGCCTTGGCAGGACCGAAAGACTGCGCCAAGTTCGCGGACGCAGTATCAGTCGCTCCGGACATGGCATGCCGCACAATATGCGCGGTCCCGCCCCGGTCCGCGCTCGCCACGCCGTCCCAGAGCGCCACAATCAGTTGCGCGTGCTTGACGATGTGCACGCCCACCTGTTCGTAACAGGCATCACGGCGGGAGCCGGAGAAATCGGTACCGCGTTCGGTCGTGCCGGCCGGTTCCGGCAGGGTATAGGTGATGGTCGCCTGCGCTTTTAGCGCATCGAATTCGGCAAGTGAGTGCGGGAAATCCTTGCGGTACTCTTGCTCGGGCATGGGCAGGGGAACCACGAGTTCAGCGCCATGCTCCAGTGCAAGTTGTGCGACCAGGCGATCCGCGCCTTCGGCGAGCGGCGAGAGCAGCCGCAGGGGTGTGTGCGGATACTGCCGGTGCAGGCACGCGAAAAATACCTTGAGTGCTTCCCGCATGCGCGGGAGGTCTTGTTGCACCAGATCGCGGTGCCCGGTCACGCCGATGACCAGAGGTACGGGACCGGTGCCGGTGTTGTCGAGCGCCGAAGGTACTGCCACAGGTAATCCCGTCACTCTGCGGAACAGACTGAGTGGTCTGGAGCTATGGGCAAGAGCGTGACGATCACGCGTGCTGGGCCGCGGGTGCTTCCGTTTTCTTTTCGGCAGCGAGACGCGCTTCGGCCTTCGCGACCATTTCCTGGAAACGCGGCTCGTCGTGCAGTGAGGCCAGATCCGGATCGGCCTTGGCGTAGCGCAGGAAAGTCTCAGTGATGGTTTCGAATACCTTACCGAGCATGTCCAACGCGGCTTGCTTGTCCTTCAGACGCGTGCTCAGCATGCACGCAAAGTTGTAGCGCATATTGAAATTGTCCGGATCGATCAGCAGGGCACGTTCCATGCGTGCCTTGGCGCGATTGGCTTCTCCGAGCGCCGCCAGCGCGTCCGCACTGTAACCGGTGACACCGGAATTGTACTGATCCTGGGCGAGGACGACCTCAGCGCGCTGGAGCACTTGTTGCGCAGCGCGGCGCATTCCGGCGGTATCCCCGATTGCGAAATAACAAGTCATCAACATAAACGCCGAATTGATATCCGCATTCATCAGCTTGACCGCCTTTTCATAGAAACTGATGGCGTCCTCGAATCGGTGAAGCAGATAGCTGAGACGCGCGGCCGAGCGATTGGTCTCGTAGGATTCCGGATCCAATTGGAGCGCGATGGCAACTTCTGTACCCGCCGCATCGGCGTCGCCATCCTGCAGCAGGAGCTGGGCTTTGATGGCATGTGCCTCAGCCAGATTGGAATCCAAAGCCAGTGCGCGTTCCGCGGCCGTCATGCCCTCATCCGATTGCCCCCCTTTTGCTGCGTTCAGTTTGTAATATCCGACCGCCATCAGCGCCCAAGCCTGCGCGTAGTTCGGATCGATTTCGACAGCGCGGGTACACAGGCGGACGATCGCTTCCGCGGCACGGGCATCCAGCTCCTGGCCGGTAACGTAGCTCTGCCGCGCCATCAGGTAGAGGTTGTGCGCTTCGGCGTTCTCGGTTCCGCGCTGCACAATGGCCTGCTTTTCCTCGGGTAATAGCCGCAGTTTCAGGGCCTTGACGATGGCCTGCGAGATTTCGTCTTGGATCGCAAAGATGTCGCTGGCATCGCGGTCGTAGCGCTCGGCCCAGACATGTTGACTGGTGGCGCCGTCGATGAGCTGTGCGCTGATTCGCAAGCGGCCGCCGGCGCGGCGCACGCTGCCTTCCATGACGTGCGTGACCTTGAGTTCCTGCGCGACCTTCAGCATCTCGACCTGCTTGCCCTTGTAAAGAAACGAGTCGTTGCGTGACACGACGCCGAGTGCCGAGACCTTGCTCAAGTCAGTGATGATGTCTTCGGTGATACCGTCGCTGAAATATTCCTGCTCGGGGTCGCCGCTCATGTTGGTGAACGGCAGCACGCAGATCGAAAAACGCCGGGCGTCCTTCGCCGGTGTCGCGGCAGGTGAGAGTTCTCCGGTTGCCGGAGGGGCAGCCCGCGAGGCCTTCGAGGTGGCGATCACTGCTTCCAGCGCCTTGAGGCAGTCCTGCATCACCGGGCTGGACGCGTTCTCGCGCCACTCGTCGAGATCGATCGTATGGATCGCCCGAACGTCGATTGGCAGGCGTGCGTTCTGGAAGCGCACTGGCACCAGGATTCCGCGTTCCGCACCGTCGCGCGCTTCGCCGCGCACCCAGCGTGAGACCACCGAGATTGGGGTCCATACGACCAGCACCGCGGCAGCCGCCTGCAACTCGCCATCAATCTCGTCGTCGAACTCCCGGCCCGGACTCATTTCCGGGTCCCACCACACCGACCAGCCCTTGGCCTCGATCGCGGCGACCAGCGGCGCGACGCGGGCCTTGTCCGCACGGGCGTAGGAAATGAATACGTCAGCCATGGTTGCCGGCCGGTTGTTTGGATGCCTTGGCGAGCCGCGCTTCGGCGGCGGCGACCATGGCCTGGTAGCGCGGATCGTTGTGCAGCGACTCGAAATCAGGATCGGCCTTTACGTACTCGAGTAGCGGGCGCGTGGCCGTTGTGGTCAGTGACTTCAGCATCTCTAGCGCCGCGTTGTTGTCCTTGAGATACCCACACAGCGCGCAGGCAAAGTTGTAGCGCATGTTCCAGTTGTCCGGATCGATCAGTAGCGCGCGGTTCATGCGCGCCTTGGCCCGTTCGCCTTCGCCGAGTGCGCCGAGCGCGTTCGCGCTGTACGCGATCACACCAGCATTGCTTTGATCATGAGCGAGGAAGGCATCCGCCCGCTTGAGGGCGACTTCGGCCGCGCGATGCAGCCCGGCCGCATCGCCCAGCGCGCGGTAGGAACTCACCAGCATCATCGCCGAGTTGACGTCGGTTTCCATCAGGCTCACGGCCTTCTCGTACAAGCGCACCGCATCTTCGAAGCGGTGCTGCATGTAATTGAGCCGGGCCGCCGTGCGATTGGCCTCGTAAGATTCGGGATCAAGTTTCAGAGCAATCTCCGCCTCGGCCACCGCCGCGTCCATGTCTCCGCGCATTTGCAGGATGTAGCCATTGACCGCGTGCGCCTCGGCCAGATTTGGGTCCAGCGTCAGGGCCCTTTCCGCGGCCGCCATGCCGTCGTCCGACACCAGATCCATTTCGCGCAGCGTGCGGTATCCCATGGCCATCAAGGCCCAGGCTTGGGCATATTTCGGATCGATTTCGGTGGCCCGCGAGCAGGTACGCACGATGGCTTTGGACGCGTGCTCATCTTCCTGATTGGTTATATAGAGCTGCCGTGCCATCAAATACAGATCATGGGCCTCGACGCTGTCGGTGCCGCGCTGCTCGATGGCGCGCTTTTCTTCAGGCAGCAGACGAACCTTCAGCGCTTTGACGATGGCGTGGGAAATCTCGTCCTGCAGCGCAAAGATATCGTTGGCGTCGCGGTCGTAGCGTTCGGCCCACACGTGATTGTTGATCGTGCCGTCAATCAACTGCGCGCTGATGCGCACCCGGCCCCCGGCCTTGCGTACGCTGCCCTCCAGCACGTGCGAGACTTTCAGCTCGCGCGCGACCCGGGGGATATCCACCTGCTTGCCCTTGTACAGGAACGAGCCGTTGCGCGAAATGATGGAAAGCGCCGAAACCTTGCTCAGGTCGGTAATGATGTCCTCGGTGATGCCATCGCTGAAGTAATCCTGTTCGGGATCGCCGCTCATGTTGACGAAGGGCAGGACACAAATGGAAAACCGCGGCATTTCCTTGGCCGCGGATGGCGCGGCCGCCGTCCCGGCGGCTTTGGCCGACTGCGCCGCCGCGGAACGCGCAATCATCGCAGCCAGTGCATTCAGACATTCCAGTACGGCCGGATGCGCAGGATCCTCGCGCCAACCGTCCAGGTCCGTGGTGTGGATCGCGCGCACGTCGATCGGCAGGCGCGCCTGATCAAAGCGGACCGGCACCAGAATGCCGCGCTCGGCCGCATCGCGCGCTTCGCCGCGCACCCAGCGCGATATCACGGAAGTCGGCGTCCACACCACCAGTACGGCTTTTGCCGCCTGCAGCTCGCCGTCAATCTCGTCATCAAACTCCTGGCCGGGGCTGATCTCGGGATCCCACCACACCGACCACCCCTTCGTCTCCATGGCGGCTACCAAAGGCGCGACACGTGCCTTGTCGGCGCGGGCGTAGGAAACGAATACGTCAGCCATGCTCGTCGGCCGGCTGTTTGGATGCCGCGGCGAGCCGCGCTTCGGCTCTGGCGACCATTTCCTTGAAGCGTGGGTCGTCGCGCAGCGGCTCGAAATCCGGGTCGGCCTTGGCATAGGGCAGAAATGTATCCGAAATAGTTTCGAAGGCCGGGCCAAGCATTTCGAGTGCGCCATCCTTGTCGTGCAGATAAACACACAGAGCGCACGCGAAGTTGTAACGCGCATTGAAATTGTTGGGGTCAATCAACAGCGCGCGGTTCATGCGCGCTTTGGCGCGTTCACTTTCACCCAATGCCGCAAGCGCATAGGCGCTGTAGGACATGACTCCGGAATTGTTCTGGTCGCGCCCTAGGATTGCCTCAGCCCGCTTGAACGACATTTCCGCGGCGCGGTGAATGCCCGCGGCATCGCCGACCGCGGCATAACAACTAATCAGCATATTTGCGGAGTTCTGATCACCCTCCACCAGGCTCGCGGCCTTCTCGTAACCCCGGATGGCATCCTCGTAGCGGTGCAACTGATAGCTGAGGCGGGCGGCCGTACGATTCGCCTCACTGGACTCGGGATCGAGCTTAAGTGCAACGGCAACCTCGGAAGCCGCGGCGTTGGTGTCGCCGCGCTGCAGCAATATATAGGCCTTCACCGCATGGGCCTCGGGCAGATTCGGATCCAGTGTGAGAGCCCGTTCCGCGGCATCCATGCCGTCTTCAGAGTGAATCTCCAGCATGCGCAGGTTCCGGTAACCCATGGCCATCATGGCCCAGGCCTGCGCGTAATCCGGATCAATTTTGGTGGCACGCACACAGGTTCGAATGATGGCCCCGGCCGAGCGTTCGTCGGCCTCCATATTGGTCAAATAGATCTGCCGCGCCATCAGATACAGGTCGTGCGCTTCGACACTGTTGGTACCGCGCTGCTCGATAGCTTTCTTTTCCTCGGGCAAGAGGCTCAACTTCAACGCCTTGACGATCGCGTGGGAAATCTCATCCTGGATCGCAAAGATGTCACTGGCGTCGCGATCGTAACGTTCAGCCCAGACGTGGTTATCGCTGGCGCCGTGTATTAACTGCGCATTGATGCGGATCCGCCCACCGGCCTTGCGCACGCTGCCCTCCAGCACATACGCAACCTTGAGTTCGCGAACCACGCTCGGGATGTCGGCATGCTTGGCCTTGTACTTGAAGGCAGTGTTGCTGGAGGTAACTGCCAGCGCGGACACCTTGCTCAAGTCGGTAATGATGTCCTCGGTGATGCCGTCGCTGAAATATTCCTGCTCCGGGTCGCCGCTCATGTTCGCGAAAGGCAGTACGCAAATGGAGAAGCGCTTGGTTTGCCCGGCCGGCGTTGGCGCGTGCGCGGCGCCTGCTTTCGTGGCCTTGCTCGCATCCGTGCGTACGATCATCGCGCCCAGTGCGTGCAGGCAATCGTGTACCAGCGGGCTTGCCGGGTC
>JBOIBB010000125.1:0-21347 GCA_050739335.1 Gammaproteobacteria bacterium | reverse complement strand
CCCGAGGTGTACATCCTCATCATTCCCTCGTTCGGGATTTATTCCGAGGTCGCGGCGACGTTTTCAGGCAAGGCGCTGTTCGGCTACAAGTCGATGGTGTTCGCGATCATGTGCATCGCGATCCTCGCCTTCACGGTGTGGCTGCACCACTTCTTCACCATGGGCCAGGACGCCAGCATCAACGCGGTGTTCGGGATTGCCTCGATGCTGATCGGAATTCCGACGGGAGTGAAGATCTACGACTGGATGTTGACGATGTTCCGCGGACGGGTGCGGTTTTCTGTGCCCATGATCTACGTGATCAGCTTTATCGTGTTGTTCGTGCTGGGCGGAATGAGCGGCATCCTGCTGGCCAATCCAAGCGTCGACTTCCAGGTGCACAACACCCTGTTCCTGATCGCACACTTCCACAACGTCATCATTCCGGGCGTGCTGTTCGGCCTGATTGCCGGCTACACGTTCTGGTTTCCCAAGGCGTTCGGATTCCGGCTGCATGAAGGCTGGGGCCGGTTCTCGGCGTTCTGCTGGATTTTCGGGTTCATGCTGGCGTTCTTCCCGTTGTATGCGCTCGGGATGATGGGCTTGCCGCGCCGCACGGTCGCGTACTCCAACCCGGCCTACCAGCCGTTGGAAATGGTGGCATTCGCCGGTGCGCTGGTGCTCGGCATCGCGGCGCTCGCGCTCGTCATCCAGTTGGTGGTTTCGATCATCCATCGTGACGAGAACCGGGTGCCGGCGGGCGATCCATGGGATGGGCGGAGCCTCGAGTGGGCGTGCTCCGCGCCGCCGCCGGAGTACGACTTTCCGGTCATTCCCACGGTCCTGGACCGCGATGCGTTTACGGCGGCCAAGGATTTCGGCACGGCGTACCTCGCGCCCACTGAATACGTCGACATCACGACGCCACGCAACGCCGCGGTCGGTCCGCTGTTTGGAGGGCTCGGTTTTGCGCTCGCGTTCGGCCTCGTGTGGCACATCTGGTGGCTGGTGATTCTCGCGACGCTCGGCGTGTTCGCGACGCTGATCGTGCGCGGCTTTGCCCGCAATCTCACCCGTACTATCCCGGCGGCCGAAGTCAAGGCCGAACACGAACGCTGGCTCGCCCTTGTGCGCGCCACGACACCTGTTACGCGCGCCGATGAACACGCGCCCATCAATCAAGGATTGGCGGATCAGACCGCCTTGCGGGCAGCGCCATGAGCCACGAAGTCTTTCATTACCCAGGTTTGAACATCGGTCGGGCGCACCCCCGTACCCACTCGGCAGCCCAGACGATGATCTTCGGGTTCTGGGTGTTCCTGATGAGCGACGCCATCCTGTTCGGGGTGGTGTTCGCAACCTACGTGGTGCACGTGCACACGACGGCCGGTGGCCCCGGTCCCAAGGACCTCTACGACATCACCAGCGTGTTCGCCGAGACCTTGCTGCTGCTGGCGTCGAGTTTCACCTTCGGCATGACGTCGCTGACCCTGAAGTACAGCCACGACAAGCGCCAGTTGATCGGTTGGCTGATCCTGACACTGCTCCTCGGTGCCGCTTTCCTCGGCTTCGAGGTGCACGATTTCCTGGCGATGGTCGCCAAGGGTGGCGTCCCCGAACGTTCGGGGTTCCTGTCGGCGTTCTGGGACCTGGTGCCCCTGCACGGCCTGCACGTCACTGCCGGTTCGATTTGGATGCTTTGCCTCATTGGGCAGATTGCGCGCTATGGGCTCGACCAGCGCACCAAGCTTGGCATCATGCGCTTGGCGCTGTTCTGGCACTTTCTTGACATCGTCTGGATTGCGATCTTTACGGTGGTGTACCTGGGGGGCCTCGCATGAACGCACGCGCGCACGACCGCAGCGGTCCGGCCCATGGCAAGCAGTTGATGCGGCGCGAGCGGCGCGCCTACGTCACGGGCGTTGTCCTTGCGCTGGTCCTGACCCTGGTGCCGTTCGCCATCGTGCATTGGCATGTGATGGTGCCGCACTCGGTGTATTACCTGATCGGAGCCTTCGCGCTGGTGCAGATGATCGTCCACTTCCGGTTCTTCCTGCACATCGGGATCAGGCAAAAGCGCGAAGATTTGCAATTGATCCTGTTCTCGACCGTGCTGCTGATCATTATCGTTGGTGGCACGATCTGGATCATGTTCAATCTTGCCGCTCGGATGGCGATGCCGCTGCACCCGTGAGCGGTCCGGAGGTTGACCGTGGTCGCACAGGGTTCCGTCTATTCAGCCCGGCTTGCGCGTTCCCGCAGCGCTGGTAGTGCATCGTCGAGGCGGTCCGCACGAAGCGGAGCACGACGATGGAGCGCAGGCCGGAGTTTCCGCTACACGTGAGCGGGGCGGTACCTGCCTTCCCGGATCGGTACCTGCGGATCCGGCATTGCTGGGGTTGCACCGCATGGATTATGTTCATCATTTGACTTGACAAGTCGTCGACGGGTTTGCGGCGTGCAGTGCGAACACGGGCTACCGCGGACCGCGAAAACCGAGTATCATATATGTCGCACTGCGATGTATGCCAATCTTCCGTCCCATCGCATCCTTAGGTGTCCCCGAAGTTGCAAACGGATATCGAATGGATCGGATGCGCGTGGCTTGCACCGCAACAAGATTGCAACGGCTCGAATTTCTTTCATGACAATAACACCAAAAATCCCCGCGGCGCGTTCTGATCCTTCAATTCCAGTCCCGTATAACGTATCTAAACTGGATCGCTGTTGTGTGTTGGCTTGGCACTGTGTGTCCAGAAATTTGCGTATTGCCGTTTTGTTTCCAAAGGGTGGTATCCATATGGGCGGGCGCCGCTTGCATGCTGTCGAGCCGAAATTAAACCATCGCTTCGAGGCGTGGACATGAACGCGCCGGGGCGCCCCGGAAACTCACCCACCTGGGCGAGCAGCGCCAAGGATCTTGTGGGCACCGCACTTGGTTCGAGCCGCGTCTGGTTCACGGTGGGCTATGGAATCCTGAACGAAGTCTTCTGGCCGTCCTGCAGTCTGCCGCAGACCCGCGATCTCGGTTTCATCGTTGCCGGCAAGGACTTCTGGGCGGAGGTGAAGCGCGAACACCGCTACACGCTTTCAACTCCCGCGCCGGAAATCCCCCTGCCGCGTGTGGTGCACACGCATCCGCGTTATCAGTTGGAACTCGAGTTTCTCACGGATCCGCTGCGTGATGCGGTACTCATGCACTACCACCTCAAGGGCCAGGAACTCAAGCTCTACGCGCTGCTCGCGCCGCATCTCGGCAGTTCCGGTCACCACAATACGGCGTGGGTGACGCCCGAAGCACTGATGGCGGCAAGTGGCGCACACGCACTCGCGTTCAGCGCGGGCAGCCGTTGGACGCGTGCGAGTGCGGGCTACGTCGGCAGCACCGACGGCTGGCAGGATTTCTATCAGCACGGCGCCATGACCCGGGAGTACGAGCAGGCCACGGATGGCAACGTAGCCTTGCTGGGTGAGTGCCCGGAGAACGAAGGCACCCTGACACTCGCGTTTGCCGAGACCCCCGAGGGTGCGCGCACCGTGGCGCTCTCGGCGCTCGCCTCGGGGTTCACGGTGGCGCGTGAGCGCTTCATCACCGGCTGGCGCAACTGGGCGCAGCACCTCGATACGCCGGCGCCCAGTCCCGAGCTTGCACAGGCCGCGCGCCGTTCGGCGATGGTTCTCAAGGTGCACGACGATCGCACCTATCGAGGTGCGGTCGTCGCGAGCCTGAGCACTCCCTGGGGCGCGAGCCGTGACGATCCCGGCGGTTATCACCTGGTATGGTCACGCGATGCGGTCGAGGCCGGCTTCGCGTTCCTCGCCTGCGCGCAGCACCACGAAGCGCGCGTGATGCTCGCTTACCTGATTGCAACGCAGCAGCCCGATGGGCACTGGCTGCAGAATAATTTCGGCGATGGGCGGCCGTTTTGGACCGGCATTCAACTGGACGAGTCCGCATTGCCGGTGCTACTCGCGGCGAAACTCGATGAGACCGGCCATCTCGGCGAGATGCGCGCGCTCGCAACGCGCATGGTGCGCGCCGCGCTTGAATTTGTGGCACGCACCGGCCCCTTCAGCCCGCAGGATCGCTGGGAAGAAAATGCCGGCGCGAACCCCTTTACACTGGCCGCGGCAATTGCGGCGCTGGTCGCGGGAGCCACGCACGGGTTTCTCGAACCTGTGGACCGGGATTACGCGCTGTCGCTCGCGGATGACTGGAATGCGCGCGTCGAATCCTGGGTGTACGCGACGGATACGGATCTCGACCGTGACTACGGCACGCGTGGGCATTACGTGCGCATCACGCCGCCCTGTGAAACCGCCGAGCGTGGCCGCGTGGTGCTCAAGAACCGCGCGGGTGAAAGCATGCGGGCACGTGATCTGCTCGGGCTGGAATTTCTCTATCTGGTGCGCCTGGGTCTGCGGTCCGCGGCCGATCCGCGAATCCGTGACACGGTCAAATTGGTGGATACCTTGCTGAGGGTGGTGACGCCGACCGGCACTTTCTATCACCGCTATAACGAGGATGGCTACGGTGAACACGCCGACGGCCGGCCTTTCGATGGCACCGGGATCGGGCGGGCTTGGCCGCTGCTCGCGGGCGAACGCGGACACTATGCGCTCGACGCCGGCGAGGATCCGCTGCCTTATCTCGAGTCGATGCTCGGCGCCGCGAGTCTCGGCGGCATGATCCCGGAGCAGGTCTGGGATACGGCGCCAATCCCCGAACGCTTTCTCACGCCGGGGCGCCCAAGCGGCAGCGGCATGCCGCTCGTTTGGGCCCATGCCGAGTTCCTGAAACTCGTGACGGCCGCCAAGCGTGGTGCGCCGATCGAGCGGCTGGACGCCGTGGCCGAACGCTATCGCAGCTCCCGGCCAATGACACTTGCGCACTGGCGCGATGATTCGCCCTGCCTGCACCTGGCGCGCGGCGCGCGTATCGCGATCGAGGCGCGCCAACCTTTTGTGCTGCATTACGGGCGTGACGGCTGGCAGGACCTGCAGGATGCCGAGAGCACGCCTGCCGGGCTCGGCATGCATGCTGTGAAGATTGATTGCGCGCGGCTGGCGGCGCGCACAAGCCTCGAATTCACGCGGCGCTTTCCCGAGCCCCAGGGCTGGGAGCAGCGCGACTGGCAGGTAAGGATTACTGCACACAAGACCTAAGGAGAACAGAATATGAACACCACATCCTCGAAACACAAGGCACCGGCGCGTCACAAGCCGGCGCGCGGCGCCGCACCGGTTGCACATTGGCGTGACGATGCGCTCTGCGACCACGTGAGCCCGGCGGTACGCCTGTCAGTAGAGGCGAACACACCCTTCATGCTGCATTACGGCTGTGATGGCTGGCAGCGTGTCGCCAATATCGACAGCACGCCCCTACCCGGGGGCGGGCACGCCGCGGAGCTCGATCTCACACGCCTCGGTGTGCAACAGAGCCTCGAGTTCACGCGCCGCTTTATCGGTGCGCGCGGCTGGGAGCACCACGACTGGCAGGTGCGCGTGGAGGTCGCCGGGCGCGGCCGCAACGGAACCTGAGCCCGGCCGGCCATGACGGCGACCGCTGAGCGCCGGATTCTCGCGGCGGGGGAGTTCTACCGGACGCTCGCCGAAGAATTCGTGCACGTGGCGTCCGACGCGGTGCACGCACAGGCGCGGTTTCGCGTGGCGCTGGCCGGCGGCTCGACGCCCCGGCCGCTTTACGAGCTGCTCGCAAGCCGCGAGTTTGTGACGCGCATCGATTGGGCGCACACCGAGGTCTTTTTTGGCGATGAACGCTGCGTGCCGCCCGATGACACACGCAGTAATTTCCGCATGGCGGCCGATGCGCTCCTCAAGCGCGTAGCGTTGCCGGCGGCGCAATTGCATCGGATGCGTGGCGAAGACCCGCCGGCGCGCGCGGCTCTGCAGTACCGCGAGGAACTCGCATTGGCCTTTCGCACCGACGCCGCGCCGCGTTTTGACCTGATTCTGCTCGGGCTGGGCGAGAACGGGCACACGGCGTCCCTGTTTCCCGGCACCGGGGCGCTGCGCGAACGCCGCCATACGGTGGTCGCCCAATATGTCGAGGCCCAGCGTGAATGGCGCCTCACCTTCACCCGCCCGACTCTGAATGCCGCGGCCAAAGTCTGGGTATTGGCTTGCGGAGCTGCCAAGGCTGAAGTGGTCGAGCGGGTGCTGGCAGGTCCGTTTGCGCCCGAAGTATTGCCCGCGCAGTACCTCGCGCCGCCGTCCGGAGAGCTCGTCTGGTGGCTGGACTTGGCTGCCGCCGCGCGCTTGGGTGCGCAAGCGCACTGAGCGCACGCGGACGATCCGCGGCTCGCGCGCCACGGTTGATTTTGGAAACAACGGACACCATGTACGTAGAGGCAAGCCGGGGCGCCTCGCGTACAGTGAGGCGATGCACGCGCCTTGCGCGCATATCGGCTTGTCGTTCAAGGAGAGAATGTGATCGTTATCAGGCACCCACGCATCCTCATGCTCGGGTGGGAATATCCTCCGTTGTTCGCGGGTGGGTTGGGCAAGGCAAGTCAGGGGCTCGCACGTGGCCTGGCTGCTGCAGGCGCGGAAGTTTTGTTCGTATTGCCGCGCTATCCCCTGAGCCAGGATGGTCCTTACCTGCAGGTGAGCGGTGTGGATGAATGGGTAGCGCCGCGTCGCGAGCTGAGCGCCCAGAGTGCTCCACGCGTGAGCCGCCTCCCCGGCCTGAATCTCTTTGCGGTTCCGGCACGTCTGCATCCGTATCAGCGTCCGCACGGCGCCTCCCCCGCGTATGCGGCGGTGGATACTCTGGAGTTAGACGAGGCGGGCACCGCCAGCCCCTGCCGACCCGGGCGCGTACGCGATCCAGCGGCACGGCTGTACAGCGATGATCTCGGGCGCGAGGTCGAGCGCTTCGCCGAGCACGTGGCGCGCATCGCGCGGCGTGTGTGCGCCGATGTGGTGCACGCCAACGACTGGATGACCTTCCCGGCGGCGTTTGCCGCGGCCGCGGCGCGCCGGTTACCGGTATTCCTGCACGTGCACTCCACCGAATATGACCGCAGCGGCGAGGCCGTGAATCCTGACATCGAGGAAATCGAGCGCAGCGCCTGCGCCTGCGCCACGCATGTGTTCGCGGTGAGCCGCTACACGGCGAATGTTCTTATCCACCGTTACGGCGTGCCGCCGGGGAAAATCACCGTGGTGTACAACGCTCTGGATGCCTCGGTGAGCCTCCCCGACGGCGACGATTTGCAGGCGCGGCGTGCGCCCTGGGTGGTGTTTCTCGGCCGGCTCACGTTTCAGAAAGGTCCGGATCATTTTCTGCGCGCCGCGGCGCTGGTCGCGAAGTGCAACCGGGACGCGCGGTTCCTGGTGTGCGGCAGCGGCGACATGTCGGATGGTCTGCAGGCACTCGCGGTTGCGCTCGGTATCCGCGCGCGCACCGAATTCCGTGGATTCCTGCGACCCGCGGACGTCGACCGCCTGCTCGCACGTTCGCGCATGCTGGTGATGTCGAGCGTCTCGGAACCCTTTGGTCTTGTGGCACTCGAAGCGCTCAGCAATGGCACACCGGTAATTCTTTCCAAGCAGTCCGGGGTGCGTGAGGTGCTCGGCCACAGCCTGCAGGTGGACTTCTGGGATCACGAAAAGCTTGCCGACCAGATTCTCGCGCTGCTGCGGCTGCCGGAGCTTCGCAGGCAACTCGTCGAATCCGGTTCGGAACAGCTCGCGCAACTTTCCTGGGAGGAATCGGCGCAAACAATACTACGCACGTACGCGCGCGCCGGCGGGCTGCCCTCGCCGGGTGTGGCCGCATAAGGAGAATGACGGTGGCATTAAATCTGTGCTTTTATTTCCAAGTACATCAACCCTGGCGCCTGCGCACCTACCGCTACGCCGAAGTCGGCCGGCATCACGATTATTTCGACGCCGAGGCCAACAGCCGCATCTTGAGGCGCGTGGCCGACAAGTGTTACCTGCCGATGAACGCGCTTCTGGAAGAGCTGATCCGGCGCTATCAGCCGGATTTCCACGTGAGTTTTTCCATCACCGCGACGGCGCTCCAGCAGATGCAACTCTATGCGCCGGATGCGCTCGCGTCGTTTCGCCGGCTCATGGCCACGGGTGCGGTGGAACTCCTTTCGGAAACCTCGCATCACAGTCTTGCCGGGCTCTACAGCGGCGACGAATTCCGCGCCGAAGTGCGCTTGCACCGTGCGCTCTCGGAGCGCCTGCTGGGTATCCCCGGCAAAGTCTTTCGCAATACCGAGCTGATTGCGAGCGACGCCATTGCGCGCGAAGTGGCCGGGCTCGGATATCGGGCGATGTGCATGGAAGGCGCGGACCGTGTGTTGCCGGGGGCCGCGGTCCTCGAGCCGCAACACTTCGCGGCGGCGCCGGAGCTCCTCGCGCTCGCGCGTCACTACCGGCTGAGCGACGACATCGCGTTCCGCTTTTCCAATCATGCCTGGCGCGAGTGGCCGCTCACGGTCGAACGCTACGTCGCCTGGCTCGAAGGCCTGCGCGATGGCGCCGGTGCGCAGTCCGCGGAGCGCTTCCTTGGGCTTTTCATGGACTACGAAACTTTCGGCGAACATCAATGGGCCGATACCGGCATCTTTGATTTCATGCGCGCACTACCGGGCGCGGTGCTCGCGCGTCCGGGACTGCGCTTCACGACGCCCAGCGCCGCGCTCGAACGCATTCCGGCCGGGCATGCGAGCGTGGCGCTCCCGGCCCCGGTCTCCTGGGCCGATCTTGAACGCGACACCTCCGCCTGGACCGGCAACCGCATCCAATGCGCGGCCCAGAAAGCGGTGTACGCGCTCGAAGCGCAAGTACACGCGGCGGCTACGCACGATGCGGGTCTCGTCGAGGACTGGCGGCGGCTTTTGACCAGCGATCACGCGTATTACATGTGCACCAAGTACTGGGCCGATGGCGACGTGCACAAATACTTCAGTCCGTACGATTCGCCGTATGATGCCTACATCGGCTACATGAACGTGCTCGCGGATATCGGCGAGCGCTGCGGTCGTGAAGTCGCGCGGGTGGCGGCCTAGTGGAGCGGGCGCCGTTAATCCATACATGCAGGGAACGGATGCCGGGCAGCGGATGCGCTGAGCGGGACCAATAGAATGATGACACGTGACAGCCTGAGCACTCAGGCCGCCATGTTGCGTGCGGTGCGGCGCCTCGGGCGCGAGACGCAGGACGTCCGATGGTATACACCGAGCCACGTCTACAACCCGCTGCTTTACGCCTGGAGCGCGCACCGCGAGTACCTGGAACGTTTCGGGCATCAGCGTGGGCGGGTGCTGTTGCTCGGCATGAATCCCGGACCCTGGGGCATGGCGCAGACCGGCGTGCCCTTCGGCGATCCGGTCATCGTGCGTAGCTGGTTTCGCATCGAAACCAAGCTCGCGCGCCGGCTCCCCGACCAGCATCCGAAGTACCCCATCCTCGGCATGGCCTGCCACCGCCACGAAGGCAGCGGCTCGCGTCTCTGGGGCTGGGCGCGGCAGCGCTTCGGTGAACCCGAGCGGTTCTTCGCGCGCTTTTTTGTCTGGAATTACTGCCCCTTGCTGTTCCTGCATGCCAATCACAACCTCACGCCCCAGCATCTCAACAAGCGTGAGACGCGGGAGCTCGCGGCGATTTGCGATCGTTCGTTATTGCGGGTCGTGCAACTGCTCGAGCCCGTGGCGATAGTCGGCATCGGACGTTATGCGGAGCGTCGTGCCCACGAGGTGCTGGGCGAGCGTCTGCCGCTTGGCTATCTGCCGCATCCCAGCCCCGCGAGCCCGGCGGCCAACCGTCACTGGCCGGTATTGGCGGAACGTGCGCTTAAGCCGTGGTTACCGAAGCGCCGCCGGCACCGGGCTTGATGCGTCGGGCGGCGGTGTCCGCCAGTAAGCGATGCCTGAGACCGGTGCACGTTCGTGACTGAGGACCAGAAGCTCCGGGTGGTGCTCTGCTGGCACATGCATCAGCCGGAATACCGTGAGCCCTTGTCCGGCCGCTATCTCGCGCCCTGGACTTACCTGCACGCACTCAAGGATTACAGCGACATGGCCACGCATCTGGAGAATTGCGCGCCGGCCGCGGCGGTTGTGAATTTTTCATCCGTGTTGCTCGAGCAACTCGAGGATTACATCACGCAGCTCGAGGGCTTCCTTGCGGGCAAGTGCAGTCTGCGTGACCCGCTGCTCGCGGCGCTCGCAGAGCACGAGCCCGGAGCTACGCCGCAGGCGCGCATGGAGGTGCTGCAGGCCTGCCAACCGTTGCAGGGGCCGCGCATGCTCGAGCGCTTTGCGCCCTTGCGCCGCCTCGCCGAGTTCGCCCGCTTGGCACTCGCGGAATCGGGCGGCGGTGTTTACCTGAGCGCACAGTTCTGCGCCGATCTGCTGGTGTGGTGTCATCTCGCGTGGCTCGGCGAGGCGGTGCGGCGCCAGGATATGCGCGTGCAGCGGCTCACGGCGCAGGGCGCGAATTATTCGCTGGCCGACCGGCGCCTGCTGCTCGAAGTCATGCGGGATGTGATTGGCGGAATCCTGCCGCGGTATCGGGAACTCGCGAAGAGCGGGCGCGTGGAACTCAGCATGAGCCCGTATGCACATCCGATCCTGCCGTTGTTGCTGGATTTCGCGGTGGCCCGCGAAGCGCATGCGCAATTGCCGTTGCCTGAAGCTGGCCGTTATCCGGGCGGGGCGGCGCGTGCGCGCTGGCAGCTCGAAGGGGCGCGCGATTTGCACGCCCAGCATTTCGGCGCTGCGCCTCACGGCTGCTGGCCATCGGAAGGCGCAGTTTCGAGCGCAACGACCGCGCTCCTCGATGAATGCGGATTTACCTGGGCGGCGAGTGGCGGGCACGTGCTCCAGCACAGTCTCGGAGCGGCTCGTCTCACCTCGGAACTGCGGCATCGGCCTTATCGGCTCGGCGGACAGCGGACTGTAATCTTTTTTCGTGACGACGAATTGTCGGATCTCATCGGGTTCGAATACAAAACCTGGCATGCCGACGCTGCCGTGGCGGATCTGGTCAAACGCCTGGGCGTCATCGCGGGCGAAGCCCAGGCGGGTGCCGGGCGCGTGGTGAGCATCGTGCTCGATGGCGAGAACGCATGGGAACATTATCCGGATAACGCCTGGCACTTTCTCTCCGCGCTCTATCGAGCTCTCGCGAGCGACCCGCGCTTTTGTCTCACAACCTTCAGCCGTTGCGTCGCCGACGCGACGGTACCGGTGCGACCGCTGCCGAAACTCATCGCCGGCAGTTGGGTACGCGGTGATCTCGACACCTGGATCGGCCAGACCGACAAGAACCGTGCCTGGGACATGTTGGTTGAAGCGAGCCGTGAGGCGCAGACCGCCTTGGCATCCGGCAAGTTCGGCACCGAAGAACGGGTGCGCATCGTGCGTGAGCTCGCGGTCTGCGAAGGATCCGACTGGTTTTGGTGGCCGGGCGAAGAAAATCTCCCGGACATCGTCGTGCGCTTTGACGAGCTTTTTCGCGTGCAATTGACTGGGCTCTACCGGCTCATCGGCGCCGCTCCGCCCGGCTATTTGGCACAGCCCTTCAGTCACGGCCAGCGCGGCGCGAGCGGCGGCGTCATGCGCCGCGCTGAATAATCATGGTGGCAGGGGTGGCGCTCTCCGGGAGCCGGCGCTTCGGGATTCTCGCGCATGTCACATCGCTTCCAGGCTCGGGCACTCTGGGGACGACGGCGTACCGGTTCATCGATTTCCTCGTGGGCGCGGGCGCGAGCGTCTGGCAGGTTTTGCCGCTCAATCCTGTGAACCCCAGCGGTTCGCCGTACCAGAGTGCGTCGGTGTTTGCCGGTAACACGGCGCTGTTATCACCAGCGGTCGCTCCGACTGCGTCAGAGCGCGAATATCACCAGTTTTGTGAGCGTGAGGCGCATTGGCTCGATGATTACGCGCTTTATGCCGCTTTGCATCAGGAGCAGGGAGGCAGGCCCTGGCATCAGTGGCCCGCAGGATTGCGCGACCGCGACGCGCGTGCATTGCAGCAGGCGCGGCTGCGCCTCACTGCAGCCATCGAGGCCACCTGCCGCGCGCAGTGTCAGTTCTTTTCCGCCTGGCAGGAGCTGCGGCACTACGCGCACGCTCACGGCGTGTACCTCTTTGGGGACTTGCCGATGTTCGTGGCGCATGACAGCGCCGATGTCTGGAGCCGGCGCGAGTTCTTTTGTGTGGACGACCGTGGCCGAATGACAGAGGTCGCGGGGGCGCCGCCGGATGCGTTTACCGTGCGCGGCCAGAATTGGGGTTGTCCAGAGTATCGCTGGAATGCGCTTGCCCAAGATCATTTTCGCTGGTGGCGAGCGCGACTCGCGCAGCAGGCCACGCTCTTTGATCTCGTGCGCCTCGATCATTTCCGCGGCTTTGAAGCGAGCTGGAGCATCCCGGCCGGCGCCGACTCGGCGGCCGAGGGCGAGTGGTCCCCGGTGTCCGGGCGCGCGCTCTTTGCTGCGCTCGCGCCGGAACTCGCGCCGCTTGGGATCGTCGCGGAAAACCTCGGGGATATCACGCCCGCAGTCGAGCGTCTGCGAGCCGAGCTTGGTTTCCCCGGCATGCGAGTGCTGCAGTTCGCATTCTCGGGCGATCCTGACAATCCTCACCTGCCGCGCAACCATGATCCGGCGGACGTGGTGTATACCGGTACGCACGACAATGACACCACGCTTGGCTGGTGGCGCGCGCTTGACGACGCAGGCCGCGTGCGCGTGTTCGCGGAACTGGACGCACGCGCGGACCCGATGCCTTGGGCGCTCGTGCAGGCGGCGCTCAACTCGGTTTGCGGGCTCGCGATGCTGCCGCTGCAGGATTGCCTCGCGCTCGGCTCCGAGGCGCGCATGAATACGCCGGGGCGAGTGTCCGGCAACTGGGCGTGGCGCTGCGCTCCCGAGGCTTTGAACAGGGAATTGCAGGAACGTCTGGCCGGGATGGCGCGCCGTTACAACCGCAGCCGCTGAGAACTCACAACTCCAACAGGCAGCCCATTTCAAAGCGGTGCGCGAGCAACGGGTGCGTGGGATAGAGGCGCACGCCGAGATGCATCAGGCCGCTCGCCGCGGGCTGCATTTCGAGTTGGTAAGTGGTGTGGCCGGCAGCGCTTTGCATTGCCGTGAAGGCGAGCGTGGTTGTGGAGCCATCGTCAGCGTTCTCCACACAGCACTCCATATGTACGTCCATCGGGGTGAGCTCACCCAGATCCGCGGTGACCGCAAGCCTCAAGGGTTCGCCGAGGTGCAGGCGCGCGGGCGGCGGCGTTTTCCAGTGGGCGCGCACCTGTGGCCAGACCTGGCGGACGCGTTTCTTCCATACGGCCAGCGTGCGGGCTTCGCGCGCGCCGTTCGCGGCGAGCGTACGGCTCTGGTGCAGGGCCGGCACATAGAAGCGGTGCAGGTAATCGAGCAGCATGCGCCGGGTGTTGTAGCGCGGCAGCACGCTTTCCATCGAGTGTTTGGAGGTGCGTATCCATTGGGTTGGCAGTCCGTCGGCATCGCGCCGGTAATACAGCGGCAGCACCTCGCGCTCGAGAATATCCAGCAGGTCTTCGGCGACGATGCGGTTGCGGTAATCGACATCAAGCTCGGGATCGTGCACCGGAATCGCCCAGCCGTTGCTGCCGTCGTAACCTTCTTCCCACCAACCGTCGAGCACGCTCAGATTGATGCCGCCGTTGATCGCGGCTTTCATGCCGGAGGTGCCGCTCGCTTCAAGCGGGTAGAGCGGCGTATTCAGCCACACGTCAACGCCGGTGACGAGCTTGCGTTCGAGGCTGATGCCGTGCCCTTCAAGGAAAAATATCTTGCCGGCGAACTCCGGCTGCTGAGCGCGGTGGTTCAACTCGCGGATGATCTGCTGGCCGGGCTGGTCCTGGGGATGGGCCTTGCCGGCAAACAGCACAATCAGCGGACGCTCGGGGTTATTCAGGAGGCGCGCCAGGCGCTCCGGATACTGAAAGAGCAGCAGCGCGCGTTTGTAGGTGGCCATGCGTCGCGCAAAGCCGACGATCAGCGTATCCACGCGGCTTTCGTCGAGGCCATCGAGGAGCTGCTCGGCGCGCAAGCGCCCGACGTTGTTGCGCTGATACGCGCGGGCGAGCAGGTTGCGTGCGCTTGCCAGGAGCTCGTGCTTCAGGAGGCGCCGCAGCTTCCAGAAGCGTGCGTCGGGGATTCCCGCGAGTAGCTTTTGCCAGTATTCAGGGTCCGCGATGCGTTGGCGCCAGTCGGGATGCTGCTCGTCGAAGAGCGCAACCCAGGCGCGTGCCAGGAAGGTGCCGGCGTGCACGGCATTGCTGATGTGATCCATGGGATTGTCTGCCGGCGGTACCTGCGGCCAGACGTGACCTTCCATGCGCGCCGCGACCTCGCGGTGCACGCGGCTCACGCCGTTGTGGCGGCGTGAGGTCCGCAGCGCGAGCGCGGTCATGTTGAAACTGTCCTGGTCCGGCATCACGGCGCCAAGCGCCATGAGCTCATCGAAGGAGAGGTGCAACTCGCCCGCATAGTGCTCGAAGTGCAGCTTCATGAGCTCACGGTTAAAGACGTCGTGGCCGGCCGGCACCGGAGTGTGCGTGGTAAAGAGCGTGGCGGCCGCCGCGAGCTCGAGCGCCGTGGCGAAGTCGGTGTCGGCGGCAAGGAGTTCCCGGCAGCGCTCGAGCACTGAGAACGCAGCGTGACCTTCGTTGATGTGCCACACGGACGGCTGAATGCCGAGCGCGCGCAGCGCGCGCACGCCGCCGATGCCGAGCACGATCTCCTGGTTGATGCGCGTGCCGCGGTCGCCGCCGTAGAGTTGATAGGTAATGGAGCGATCCGCCGGAGTGTTGTCCGCCAGGTCGGTATCGAGCAGCAATAGGCGCACCGTACCGATGGCGAGCTCCCAGACCAGCACCGTCACGTTGCGCCCGGCCACGCTCACCTGCACGTGCACCTGCTTCCCGGCCGCATCGCGCGCGGGGCGAACCGCCAGGTCCTCGATGGCCACCGGTTGGTAATGCGCCTGTTGTTCGCCTTCGGCGTTGATGGTCTGGGTGAAATAACCCAACCGGTACATGAGGCCGATCGCCACGAACGGCAGCCCCGAATCGCTCGCGGCTTTGCAGTAGTCACCCGCGAGCACCCCCAGGCCGCCGGAGTAGAGCGGCAGGCTCTCGTAAAGCCCATACTCCATGCAGAAATACGCGATCGTCTGCTGCTCCATC
The DNA here is from genome assembly GCA_050739335.1 of Gammaproteobacteria bacterium. Classification (GTDB taxonomy): domain Bacteria; phylum Pseudomonadota; class Gammaproteobacteria; order Natronospirales; family REEB76; genus REEB76. The sequence continues at coordinate 6,146 of JBOIBB010000125.1, read as the reverse complement.
TGCTGCGCTTCGGTATCCGGGAATTCGCCCTGGTGTGTCAGATAGTGGTCAAAGCGCGCCAGCATGTGCTTGTACTGGCTGAGGAAGGCCGGATCGTTCGCGAGTTGGTCGAGGCGCGGCTGGGGAATACGCCGCAAGAAGACCTTGGGGTTGTGGTGGCAAGCGTCCCAGAGCTCGGCGTCCATGAAATAAAAGAGCCCGCGGATACGCCGGTCCCAACTGTACATGAGATTTTCGGCTAGCTCCGCGAGCCGCGCGAGCGGTGCCGGCAGGGTCGGGCTGATTTCAATCGTGTAGCGGTTAGCGGGCATGGTTCGGGTATATTGCGCGACGGCGCGGTGGCCTAAGGTTGCGGTCGGGCGGATGGATAGCAAAAGGCCTTATGCGTTTGCAAAGCTTGGATCCCTGCAGCCTCGGCTGCGTGCGTACGATTATGCGGGCAGCAGCCATTCAGGCTCAAGGCCGCACTATTTGACACTCGCCGTGACATGCGTGTTCAGTGTGAGACTTCTTCGAGTCGACGGCCGCTGGTGCGTGGACCAAGCAGAGCGATCAGGCCGGCGATGAGACCGGTGATACCGATGCCGAGAAATCCCGTGAAGAAGCCTGTAGCGCCGACAACCGTAGGCAGGAGGAGCGCACCCGTGGCTCCGCCGCAGTGACCGATGCCGTCCGAGAGCGAAAAGCCGCTCGAGCGCGCGCGTGTCGGGAAGAGTTCCGCGGTATAGGTGTACGCCACCTGTAGATATAAGCCGAGCGCGAGCGAGGCCACAAAAGTGCCGGTGATCAGCAACACTTCGCCGGGTTTGGCGCCGACGAGCAGCATGCCGATCAGCCAGATGACCGTCGAGCCGAAAATCAGCAGGCGCCGTTCGATACGGTCGGCGATCACCGACATCACGAGGGCACCCACCGGATAGCCGATCGCGCCCACGCCCAAGAACAGGATGGAACTTGCGACTGCGAAGCCGTGCTCGGCAATGAGTGTGGCGGCATCGCCGAGAAACCCGTAGTTGCCGATATACCAGAAGAACCACATGCTCGCGAGCAGCACGAGGCGCGCGCCGTAAGGGTGGCGGAACAGCGCACGGAATGGAAACGCGTGCCGCTCGGCGGACACCGCGCTGCTGCGCGGCTCGGGCAGAACGATTCCGCGCTCGGCGGCGCCGGCTTCCATGCGCTTCACCACCACATCGGCTTCGGCCAGGTGCCGGTGCAGCGCCAGCCAGCGCGGGGACTCCGGCAGCTTGAAGCGTGCAATGACGCCGATGCTGGCAATCAGGCCGCCGATCACAAACAACAGGCGCCAGCCATAGCTCAGGTTCGGCACCAACCCGAGCGCAATGAAAGGCGTAAGCGCCTGGCCGAGGATGCCGACCAGAAAGGTGAGATTGGATATCCGGCCGCGTTTGCCGGCCGGGGCGAGCTCACCTATATAAGTGGAAACCAGGTTCAAGTCGGCGCCCACCCCGATCCCGGTCACAAAGCGCCAGAGGGCAAGCGTCACGATGCCGGTGGCCGTGGCATCCAGAAACGATCCGAGGGCGGTAATCGTGAGCGTGAGGATCAAGGTACGGTAACGTCCGACGCGATCGGACACAGCGCCGATCACGATCGAGCCGACGACGTAGCCGATGAGGCCGAGCGCGAGCGCCACGAAGAGCGCTTCGGAACCCGAGAGTTTGAATTGCTCGGCAATCGCCGGCATCGCGAAGCCGATGTCGGTGATGTCGAAGAAGGTGAAGAAATACCCGATGCCGATAACCACGAGATACCAGCGTGGCAGGGTCCACACGGGAATGCGGTCCTGGCGCGCGAGGATGGCGTCGGCGCTCAGGGTCGTCGCGGATGCTGGTGGCGAACCCATGCCCGCTGAGCTGTGAGCGCTATGCATTGGTGTTGTTGGAGGCGCGCACAGGGCGGCGCGACGCTGCATGATAAGTCCTCGCGCTGCGCCGTGCCACGACGCACCAGGCACGGCTGACTATAATGAGTAGCGCCCTTGTTCTGCGCCTCCTGCAATCAGTAAACCTGTGGTTGACTTGATAAAGCGCATCCGGCCGAGCGCAAGCGTTGGCAAGGCCCGACTTCACTTTACCCGTGCGCGGTGCCGGCGGATCCTGCGGCGCAATCGTCCTCGGGCGTGGAAGCGCTGCACGGCGATGGCAACCAGCAAGGGGATTTTGAGGAGATTGAAACCAGTGAGTGAATCCGAAGCAAACCCACCGCAGCGCCTTGAAGTTCCACAGCGTGCGCTGCTCGCGTTCCGCGACGCCCTGAACCGCGGCACCGACAAGCGCATGCTCACCGAAAACGGCAAGCAGCATTTCATTTATGTAGGCGGGGTCTTTCTGACTGGCATCGTGTTTCGACCCACGACGGCGGACGGCAGCGCGGGTTTCAATTGCGAAATCACGTTTGATGCTGATACTGACCCGTATTTGTTCTCGGCGCGCCAGATAGCCGAGATGTTGCGTCTCTTCGGAGGTCATCTGTCGGCTATCAACTATGTCTCCGGCAACCAGGTTCACCAGGTGACGGTGTGTCTGGCGGGGACGTCCGGATTTGACTTCGATTGAAACGGACGCGCGCGCGATCTGCATCGTGCCGTCCAGCGACGGAACTACTTTCAGGAGCTGTGACTCACCGTTAAGGGGATCACGCTTCTGTGGGCATCCATCGATAGGCGTATTTGTGACGAAGCACACGCGGCGGTTGGGTGTAGGATTCTAGCGTTGTGGGACCCTGCGGCGAGCACCAAACAGGATGTCGGCGCTCGCGCAAGACGCTTGCCGCAACACGCGGAGACGTTTAGTGCACAAGAATGAATTCATGGATCGGATGTGGGCACAAGCGCTCGCTGAACTCGAGCGCGCTGAGCGGCTGAACCGGCGGTTCTTTTCCCCATCCGAACTTACGGCGCGACGGGCCCAGTGGACGCCGCCTGTGGACATCTTTGAAGGGCCGAGCGAGTTTGTGGTGCAGGTTGCGCTGCCGGATGTCGATCCCGCCCGGATCGAGTGCGCGCTCAACAATCACGTGCTGCTGGTCAGGGGTGAACGCCGCCGCCGCACTGTACCTCCGGCTACGGAGATCCGACGTGTGGAGATCCCGCAAGGACGGTTTGAGCGGCGGCTGGCCATCGCCGCCTATCGCATTGAAAGCACGAGCTTCGTGGATGGATGTTTGACCCTGGTGCTGGCCAAGTGATGCCGCGGACCGGCGTTTGAATTCCAGTTTTGTCGCACCCATGTCTGATTCCCGGAACACCTTGAGCGCGAGATGAACGATACAGTCGCGAGTAGTAATCCGCAGACGCCGAGCCACAGTGAGCTCACGACTGCCGAAGTAGTGCCGGTCGTGCCACTGCGCGACATGGTGGTTTTCCCCGGTATGGTTGTGCCGCTAGCGATCGGACGAGCCGAGTCCGTGGCGGCCGTGCAGGCAGCCATCCAGGCCGAACGTCCCGTGGGCTTGCTTTTACAGCGCAGCCGCGAAGAGCGCGATCCGAAGCCCGAAGATCTTTACACGATTGGCACGCTCGCCAATCCGCTGCGTTTTGTGACTGCGCCAGACGGCAGTCACCATTTTATCTGCGTGGGGATTACGCGGTTTCGTGTCGGTGGTTTTACCCGCGCGAAGGATTTTCAGAATGTCTATGCGGAGCGGCTGCAGGATCAGGCGAGCGTGGACAACAAGGAGCTTGCGGCGCAACTCCTGGCGTTGCGCCAGCAAGCGCTGGAAGCCCTCGAGCTCATGCCGCAGGCACCGGTCGAGCTCGTCAATACCGTGCGCGGCTTGCACGAACCAGGCGCGCTCGCCGACCTCATCGCCGGTTATCTCGATCTCAAGGTCGAAGAGAAACAGCAGATCCTTGAGACACTGGATATCTCGGCACGACTCACTGCGGTCAGCCGTCACCTCGAGCAGCGCCTGGAAATTTTGCGGATTAGTTCCAACATCCGCCGTCAGACCCAGGAGGCCATGGGGGAAAAGCAGCGCGAGTTCATCCTGCGCGAACAATTGAAGCAGATTCAAAAGGAGCTCGGCGAGAGCGAGGGCACGCGTGGCGCCGAAGTGAAGGAACTCGCGGAAGCGATTGCAAAAGTCCAAATGCCCGAGGCCGTGGAAACGCAGGCCAAGCGCGAACTGCAGCGCCTCGAGCGCATGCCCGAAGGCGCCGCCGAATACTCGATGCTGCGTACCTATCTTGATTGGTTGATCGGCTTCCCCTGGGTCAAGGAAACCGACGATAATTTTGATCTCGCGGCGGCGCACAAGGTGCTGGACGAGGATCATTATGATCTCGACAAGATCAAGCGGCGCATCGTTGAGTTTCTTGCGGTGCGCAAGCGCAACCCGCAGGGGCGCGCACCGCTGCTCTGTTTCGTCGGACCGCCGGGTGTCGGCAAGACTTCGCTCGGCCAATCGATTGCACGCGCACTGGGGCGTAAATTCGAGCGCATGAGCCTCGGCGGCGTGCACGATGAGGCGGAAATCCGCGGACATCGGCGTACCTACATCGGTGCTCTCCCGGGCAATATCGTGCGTGCCTTGAACAAGGCCGGCACGCGCAATCCCGTGCTGATGCTGGATGAGCTCGACAAGCTCGGCGTGGGTTTTCAGGGCGATCCCGCGGCGGCGTTGCTCGAAGTGCTCGACCCGGAGCAGAACTCGAACTTCCACGATTCCTACTTCGACGTCGAGGTCGATCTTTCGCGGGTGCTTTTTATTGGTACGGCCAACGTACTTGATTCGATCCCCGCGCCACTGCGCGACCGGCTCGAAGTGATCGAGGTACCCGGCTACACGGTGGCCGACAAGCTCGAAATCGCGCGACGTTATCTCATCGCGCGCCAACGCGATGAAAACGGGCTCAAGCCGGGCGAGATCGAGATTCCCGAGGCCACGCTCGCGGCGATCATCGAGGGCTACACGCGGGAAGCGGGCGTGCGTCAGCTCGAGCGCGAGATCGGGGCGGTGTGCCGCCGGATCACGACGCGCATTGCCGAAGGTGAGGCTGGGCCGTTCACGATTCGCCCGGAGAATCTGACGGAGATTCTGGGCCCGCGCCGCTTCGAAGACGAGGCGGCGCTGCGCACCAGTGTGCCGGGCGTCGCGACAGGACTCGCCTGGACGCCAGTCGGCGGCATGATCCTTTTTGTCGAGGCGGCATCGATGCCGGGCAAGGGGCAGTTACGTTTGACTGGACAACTGGGTGACGTGATGAAGGAGAGCGTGGAAATCGCCCTGTCGCTCGTCAAATCACGCGCGGCGGAGCTGAAGATAGATCCGAAAGTGTTTTCCGAACGTGACATACACGTACACGTGCCGGCCGGCGCGATTCCGAAAGATGGCCCGAGTGCCGGGGTGACCATGACCTCGGCGCTGGTGTCGCTGCTGACCGGGCGCTGCGTTCGCAAGGATTTGGCGATGACGGGCGAGATCACGCTGCGCGGTCTGGTGCTCCCGGTCGGCGGGATCAAGGAAAAGGTGCTGGCAGCCCATACCGCGGGCATTCAGCGCGTGATCCTTCCCGCGCGCAACCAGAAAGAATTTGAAGACATTCCGGAGCAGGCGCGCAAGGCGCTGCAGTTCGTCTGGGCGGAAAAGATCGAGGATGTGCTAGCGGCGGCATTGACACCGCAAAATGAGTAGGCAGACCGGTTGCTCGCGGACGCACGCTGAACTGTCGCGGCCACTTAGGCACGTACTCGTACGCCTGGGGTGCTGGGCAGCCTTTGTAGCCAGTACACCTGCCAGCGCGCGCCGGCAATATGCTTATTAACGTACCTGTCGTTGCTTGAATTTAATGGTGCCCGGAGTCGGGTGAGGGCCGCGATTTAATGCGAACGCAGTTCGCATTGGCCCGAACGCCCCGACAGGATGTCGGGGCTGGACTTCGCGCCAGGGAGGGCGCCGTGAACGTGACGCGTAGAGCCGATTTGGTGCCCGGAGTCGGAGTCGAACCGACACTCCTTTGAGGGGAACGGGATTTTGAGTCCCGCGCGTCTACCAGTTCCGCCACCCGGGCCAGCGGGCGCGCGGCACGAGCCGCGCGAGGGCGCACAGTATAGGCAAATCCCCCGGCGGCCGAAACTTTTTTTGCCCGGCTTGCGACCCAACGGCCGGCCCGCGCATCCTAG
>JBOIBB010000124.1:0-17683 GCA_050739335.1 Gammaproteobacteria bacterium | reverse complement strand
CGCGTGCTCGGCGAAAACAAGGTGCAGGAAGCGCATCGCAAGTGGCAAGCACTTTCCGATTTGCCGGATTTGCGCTGGGCGATCATCGGGCACCTGCAGACCAACAAGGCGAAGTTGGTAGCAGAGTTTGCCAGTGAGTTTCAGGCACTCGACACTCTGCACGTTGCGGCTGTCCTCGACCGACACCTGCAGGCGCTCGGGCGCACGCTCGATGTGCTGGTGCAGGTGAATACCTCCGGCGAGGCGAGCAAATTCGGCCTGGCGCCGGACGCCGTCGAGAAATTCCTCGCCGAGTTGCCTGCTTACAGTTCGTTGCGCGTGCGCGGCTTCATGACGCTCGCGCTTTTTTCCAGTGACTCCGCAAAGGTGCGCCCCTGCTTCGCGCGCCTGCGTGAGATACGTGAGCGCATGCGGAAGAGCGCGCCCCAGGGAAAGACTCTCGGCGAACTCTCGATGGGCATGTCGGGCGATTTCGAGTGGGCGATCGAAGAGGGCGCCACCATCGTGCGCGTTGGCCAGGCGATCTTCGGTGCCCGCAAGGTGCCGGATAGTGCGTACTGGCCGACCGACAAGGATCAAGCGCGCGGACCGACTCGCGCATAAGATTCACGCATTGCAATGCGCGCCTGTCCGCGGGTTACAGCATTTCTCATACGGTGGCCGCGAGATAATACGCAGCGCTTGATCCGGAGCTAGGTATGTACCCGCACCCGTGACTGCACCTGAGCGCATTCTGGTGATCCGCAACGATCGGCTCGGAGACTTCATGCTCGCCTGGCCGGCGCTTGCGCTCTTGCGCGCGAGCCTGCCAAAGGCGCAAATCGGTGTCCTGGTGCCGGCCTACACCGAGCCGTTAGCCAAGATTTGCCCGTACGTGAATGAGGTGCTGGTGGATCCCAAGCTTCCCGGTGATTGGCGTAACGCCCGGGCGCTGGCAAACCTGTTCCGGGCTGGGAGATTCGACGCGGTGCTTACGCTGTTCTCGCGGTTCGACATCGGCTTTGCAGCTTGGCGCGCCGGCATCGGCTGGCGCCTCGCTCCGGCCACCAAGCTCGCGCAGATCTTTTACAACCACCGCTTGCGCCAGCGGCGCTCGCAATCCGCCCAGCCGGAATACGCATACAACCTCGATCTGGTGCGGTTCTTTCTGCACGCGCATGACCTGACCGAGGCTGCGCTGCCGTCTTTGCCCTGGCTGCACTTCGAAGATGCCGCGGTCCGGGCACTCGAGCATGCGTTCCGTCAGGCGCATGCCGTGGCCGATGGTTGCCGATTGGTGTTTGTGCATGCCGGACATGGCGGCTCGGCGGACAACCTTTCCCTGGAGCAGTACGCACAACTCATTCGCGGCCTGCACTCGAGCCGCGGACACTTTTTGGTGCTGACTGCCGGGCCGGGCGAGGAGGCGAAAGCACAGGCGCTGTCAGGCTTGCTCACCGGCATTGCGCACACGGTCTTTGTCTCGACCGAGGGGCTCGTCAATTTCGCCCAGCACCTGCAGTTCTGTGATGTGTTTGTGAGCGGCTCGACCGGTCCGTTGCACATCGCGGGCGCGCTGAATTGCTGCACGGCGGCCTTCTACCCCCTCCGGCGTTCGTCCACGGCGCTGCGCTGGCAAACCATCAACGCGCCCGAGCGGCGGCTGGCGTTTGCACCACCGCCAGGTGCTCGGGAGAATGACATGCAGTCCATGGACATTGCGGCCGCGGTGCGTGAAATCAGCCGCAGGTTTCTGAACTGACATGCGACTCAAGAGCCGGTACCGTCTGATGCGCATGCGCAGCCGAATCAGCAGCGGGCGCTTTCGCCGCTCTGTGTATCTGGTGCTGCTGCTGATCGCAGGGGCGTTCGTGATGTTTGCCGGCCTGCTCGCGATCGTGGTGTTGGTGGGCGCGGGCGTTGCGATTCTGGCGGTGCTCTACGCGTGGAGCGTGGTACGCCGGTTGTTTCCGGGGCCGCGCATCCGTCCGGAGCCGCCGGATCAATCGGGCGACGGTGTCACGCTTGAAGGCGAATACAGTGTCGAACACCGCGAAACCGGGCGTCACGAAGACCAGCGTTGAAAGCCCGCAAGTCACACGCGCCGCGAAGGGACGCGTGCTTGTACGCTCAATCCCAGCGATCGTCCTTGGTCTGCACCATGCCTTCGTGTACCCGCACCGGAAAGGTGGCCACCGGCTCGTAGGCGGGAGCGCGCAATACTTCGCCGCTGCGGATGTCGAACTGCGCGCCGTGCCGCGGGCAGGTGATTACGTGGCCGGTGACGTCGCCGCCGGTGAGTATGCCGCCGTCGTGGGTGCAGACATCCTCGATGGCGTAGAGCTTGCCGTCGAGATTGAATACCGCGATCGGCACGTTGTTGATCTCGACGGTCTTGTGCTGGCCGGGTGGAATTTCTTCCAGCGAGCCGACGTTTACCCATTCCGCCATACCTGCACTCCCCGTCAGTAAAGGCCCAGTTGCAGTTTGGCGTCGTCCGACATCATCGCGCGGTTCCACGGCGGGTCGAATACGATCTCGACGTTTGCCTGCTTCACGGTCGGCACGGATTCGAGTTTTTCCTTGACGTCCTTGGAGAGCACTTCGCCCATGCCGCAGCCCGGCGCGGTGAGCGTCATTTTGACGTCGACACGCTTGCCGCCTTCGGGCAGGTTGCTCAGCTTGCATTCATAGACGAGCCCCAAGTCCACGACATTCACGGGGATCTCGGGGTCGTAGCAGAGTTTCATCTGCTCCCAGATGAGCTTTTCCACGTCGGTTTCCGAGTGCTCCTCGGCAAGCTCCGGCTGCTCGGGCGGGTCAAGGCCGAGCGCTTCGGCGTCCTGGCCGGCGATACGGAACAGGTTGCCTTCGACGTAGACGGTAAAACTGCCGCCCAGCGCCTGGGTGACGTTGACGGTGATGCCCTCCGGCAGAATCACTTCGTTGCCGGACGGCACCATCTTGGCACGGCAGGCGCGGCGCAGGGGAATGGGAGTGCGATCGTAGGCCATATCTATTCCGTGGAAACTCCGTGGTCGGCGCTCGGACCCTGGTGGAGCGCGGCATTCAGGGTGTGCCAGCACAGGCTCGCGCATTTGACGCGCGAGGGATAGTTGCTCACGCCGGAAAGTGCCGCCAGGTTGCCGAGTGCGTCGAGGTCGAGTGCTTGGCCATCACCGATGAGCAGCGCATGCATCTGCGCAAACAAGACTTCGGCTTCCGGTATCGTTTTGCCCTTGACGTTCTGGCTCATGAGCGAGGCCGATGCGACCGAGATGGCACAACCGGTACCTTCGAAGCGCACGTCACAAATACGCTCGCCGTCGAGCTTGAGGAATAGCGTGAGCTTGTCGCCGCAGAGCGGGTTGTATCCGTCCTGGGTGCAGGTCGCATCCGCGAGCTTGCCGAAATTACGCGGACTGCGGTTGTGATCCACGATCACGTCCTGATACAGCTCCTTGAGATCCATCAGCGGAACACCTCGCGTACCTTGCCGAGCGCGGCCACGAGTGCGTCGATGTCGGCACGCGTATTGTAAAAGGCTAGTGACGCGCGCGCCGTCGCCGGGATGCCGAAGCGCTCCATGACCGGCATGGCACAGTGGTGGCCGGTGCGGATCGCGACGCCTTCCTGGTCGACAATGGTGCCGATGTCGTGCGGGTGCACGCCCTGCATCGTGAACGACAGTACGCCCGCCTTGTGCCGGGCGGTGCCCACGAGCTTCAGGCCCGGGACTTTCTGCAGCTCGCGGGTGCCGTAGTCGAGCAGCTCCTGGTCGTAGCGCTCGATGTTCGCCATGCCGACCGCGTGCAGATAATCCACCGCCGCGCCGAGGCCAATGGCGCCCGAGATATTGGGCGTGCCCGCCTCGAACTTGTGCGGCAGCTCGTTCCAGGTGCTGCCCGAGAAACGCACCGTGCGGATCATGTCGCCGCCGCCTTGCCAGGGCGGCATCTCGTCGAGCAGGGCTTCCTTGCCGTAGAGCACGCCGATACCGGTCGGCCCGAACATCTTGTGGCCGGAGAAGGCATAGAAATCACAATCGAGGGCGCGCACGTCGATCGGTAGGTGCGGTACCGCCTTCGCGCCGTCCAGTACCACGAGCGCATGATGACGGTGCGCAATGGCGGTCAATTCCTGCACCGGGTTCACGGTGCCGAGCGCGTTCGAGACGTGGGTGAGCGCGACCAAACGGGTGCGCGGACTGAACAACTGTTCCAAGGCGCCCGGCACGAGCTCGCCGGCGTCGGTGATCGGAATGATCTTGAGGTCGAGGCCGAGCTGCCCGGCGAGGAGCTGCCACGGCACGATGTTCGAGTGGTGCTCCAGGTACGAGATGATGATCTCGTCATGGGCGCGCAGGTAGCTGCGGCAGTAACTCTGGGCCACCAGGTTGAGTGCTTCGGTGGCGCCGCGTGTGAACACCAGTTCGCGCACCGAGGCGGCGTGGATGAAGCCGCGCAGTTTCTCACGCGCCGCCTCGTATTCCGCGGTGGCGCGTTCGCTGAGCGCGTGCACGCCGCGGTGCACGTTGGAATTGGTTTCGCTGTAGTAGCGCGTGATCGCGTCGATTACACTCTGTGGTTTCTGCGCAGTCGCCGCATTGTCGAGATACACCAGCGGCTTGCCGTGCACGCGCTGCTGCAGCACCGGGAAGTCCTTGCGCCAGGCGAGCGGATCGAAGTGCTCCGCAGCCACGTTTGGCGCAGCGACCGCGCGGGACAGCGTGTTCAAGCACTGCCCTCGGCAGCAAGCTGCGGCAGGCTGCCCGCGAGCTGCGCGAGCGCGAATTGGCGCAGTTTTGGATCGGCGATGCGTCCGGTGATCACCCGCGCGAAGGCGCCGGTCAGCAGTGCACGCGCCGTTTCCAGATCCAGGCCGCGTGAGCGCAGGTAAAACAGCGCCTCTTCGTCGAGCTGACCGATGGTCGCGCCGTGTGCGCACTTGACATCGTCGGCGTAAATTTCGAGCTCTGGCTTGGTATCGATTTCACCGTTGCGGGTAAGCAGCAGATTGTTGTTGGTCTGGATAGCGTCGGTTTTGATTGCCGGTTCAGCCACGACCACCTTGCCGTTGAACACCGCGTGCCCGCGCTCGCGGATGATGCCTCGGTAGAGCTCGTCGCTCGAGGTGTGCGGCACCAGATGGTCGATACGCGTGTGGTTGTCCACGTGGCGGTGCTGATCCACGAGATAGAGACCGTCCATGCGTACACTGGCGCCTGGGGCCTCGAGACTGATCTTGAGATCATTGCGCACCCATTGGCCGCCGAGATTGTATGTGTGAGTCTCGAGCCGGCTGTTCTCATGCTGCGATGCGTACACCCGGCTCACGTGAAAGTCGCCGGCCGCTTCGCGCTGCATCGCGAGGTAATCGAGCGCGGCACCTGCGCCAAGATCGATCTGGGTGCAACTGTTGGTGAAATTCGCCGCGCGCTCGAGGCCATAGTGGCTTTCGATGAGTGTCAGGCGCGCGTTTTTCCCGAGCCGCACGATCACGCGCGGATGACTTACCTGCGGCGCACTCTGCGGTGTCGAGACAAACAGCACTTGCAGCGGCGCTGCTATGTGCGCGGCGTCGGCGATTGCGATCAACACGCCGTGGGCCAGGAACGCGGTGTTGAGTGCGGTAAAGGGATCATCGGCCCAGAGGGCTTCCGGAAGCAAAAGCTTTTCGAGTCGGCCGGAGCCATCCCCAAGCGCTTGCGCGAGCGGCGTGATCTTGAGGCCATCGGCCTGGGTGCGTGTCCCGAGATTTGCGACCGGGACGCCGTCCACGAACACGAGACGCCGCGCCCCCGGAAGCTGCAATTCCGCCGGCGCGAGCCACTGTGAATCAAGAGCCGCCGGCTGCGTGACGGCCGAATGCAGACGCAACTTCTGCAGCGCGCGCGTGTTGCTGTATTTCCAGTCTTCATGACGTTCGGCCGGGAAGCCGTGCTCGGCGAACCTGCGGAAGGCCCGCAGCCGCAGCGCCTTCAGCCATTCGACGGTCGTGTCGCGCTCGGCCTTTTGCAAGGCTTCAAAGTGCGGCACGTAGGGTTGGGCAGTTTCCGCGACTGCGTTCATGCGCCGGCTCCATTGGTGAGCCACTCGTAACCGCGCTTTTCGAGTTCAGCGGCGAGCGTCTTGTCGCCGGATTTCACGATGCGCCCGCTGGCCAACACGTCCACGACGTCAGGTACCACGTAGTCCAGCAGCCGCTGGTAATGCGTCACCAGCACCATGGCCCGTTCCGGGCTGCGCAGTGCATTGATGCCCTCGGCGACGATGCGCAGTGCATCGATGTCGAGTCCCGAATCGGTTTCGTCGAGCAGCGCGAGCCTGGGTTCGAGCACCAGCATCTGCAGGATTTCGTTACGCTTCTTTTCGCCGCCGGAAAAACCTTCATTCACCGCGCGGTTGAGGAACGCCGGATCGATGTCCACAAGCTGCATCTTCTGCTTGACGAGCTTGAGGAATTTCACCGCGTCCACTTGTTCTTCGCCGCGGTATTTGTGGATGGCGTTGTAGGCGGTTTTCAACAGGTACACGTTGTTGACACCCGGGATCTCGACCGGATACTGCATGGCGAGGAACACGCCTTCGCGAGCGCGCGTTTCGGGATCCATGGCCAACAGATCCTTGCCGTCGTACTCGACGCTGCCGGCCGTGACCGTATAGCCATCGCGGCCCGCGAGAATGTTGGCAAGCGTGCTTTTGCCCGCGCCGTTGGGACCCATGACAGCATGCACCTCGCCGGCTCTGACTTCGAGGTCTATGCCCTTGAGGATTTCCTTGTCGGCGACTTGTGCGTGTAAGTTTTTGATAACCAGCATCGTTAAACCTTGTATCTGACAACCGTCCCTGGTGCGTTGACCAGCCCCGTCATGCCTGGCTGGGGCGAAGCGGCACTTCGCTTAGCCCACCGCGCCTTCGAGTGAAACCGCGAGCAGGCCCTGCGCTTCGACGGCGAATTCCATCGGCAGTTCCTTGAAAACATCCTTGCAGAAACCGCTGACCACCATGTTCACCGCATCTTCGGCCGAGATGCCGCGGCTGCGGCAGTAGAAGAGCTGATCGTCGTCGATCTTGGACGTGGTGGCTTCGTGCTCCACCTTGGCCGTGGGGTTTTTGACCTCCATGTAGGGGAAGGTGTGCGCGCCGCAGCGATTGCTAAGCAGCAACGCGTCGCATTGGGTGTAGTTGCGCGCGTTCTCCGCGCCGGCGAGGACTTTCACCAGCCCGCGGTAACTGTTTTGCGAGCGGCCGGCGGAGATGCCCTTGGAAACGATGGTGCTCTTGGTGTTCTTGCCAATGTGCGTCATCTTGGTGCCGGTGTCGGCCTGCTGGAAATTGTTGGTGACTGCGACCGAGTAGAACTCACCGACCGAATTGTCGCCGCGCAGGATCACGCTCGGGTACTTCCAGGTGATGGCCGAACCGGTCTCGACCTGGGTCCAGGAAATGCGTGAATTCGCGCCGCGGCATTCACCGCGCTTGGTCACAAAGTTGTAAATGCCGCCTTGGCCGTTCTTGTCGCCCGGGTACCAGTTCTGTACCGTCGAGTATTTGATCTTGGCGTCTTCGAGGGCGATGAGTTCCACGACCGCGGCGTGCAACTGGTTTTTGTCACGCACCGGCGCGGTGCAGCCTTCGAGATAACTCACATCGGCACCAGCTTCCGCAATAATCAAGGTGCGCTCGAACTGGCCGGTATTGGCCGCGTTCATGCGGAAATAGGTCGAGAGTTCCATCGGGCAGTGCACGCCCTTTGGTACGAACACGAAGGAGCCGTCGCTGAAGACCGCCGAGTTCAGGCTCGCGAAGAAGTTGTCCGAATAGGGCACAACCGAGCCCAAGTATTGCTCGACGAGTTCCGGATAGTTCTGTACGGCATAGGAGAACGAGCAGAAGATGATGCCCACGTCCTTGAGCTTCTGGCGAAACGTCGTCGCTACCGACACCGAGTCGAAGACCGCGTCCACCGCCACGCCCGCGAGCTTGGCGCGCTCGTGCAGCGGCACGCCGAGTTTCTCGTAGGTCTCGAGCAGCTTCGGATCCACATCCTGCATGCTCTTCGGGCCCTCTTCCTTGTTTGCGGATTTGGGCGCCGAGTAGTACGAGATAGCCTGGAAATCGACCGGCGGATGCTGCACGTGCGCCCAGTGCGGTTCCTGCATGGTGATCCAGTGCCGGTGGGCCTTGAGGCGCCAGTCGAGCATAAATTGCGGCTCACCTTTCTTGGCGGAGATCAGCCGGATCACGTCTTCGTTCAGGCCGGGCGGTACGGTATCGGCCTCGATATCGGTGACAAAACCCTGGCGGTACTCGCTGTTCAGGAGTTTCTGTATATCGGTAGCTTGGGTGGCCATGGGTGTAACTCGCTCAGGTGCGGGGCTGGCGCGTGTGCGATAGCGTCGCGCCGAGATCCAGTTGTGGCAGTGTTACGGCGGCCGGGCGTGCAAGTTGGGCCAAGGTAACGGTCGCGAGCGCCGCGCGCAGCGCGAGCGTAATGCGCTGCCAGGGCTGGCCGACCGCGCACACGCGCTCCAGTGAACAGCGGTTGTGGCCGAGGCTGCACTCGGTGATGGCAATCGGACCTTCGACCGCATCGATGATTTCGACGGCATTGATGAGTTCCGGCGCGCGCGTCAGGCTGTAGCCGCCGCGTGCGCCGCGCTGTGAACTCACCAGCCCCGCATGCACGAAGCATTTCAGCAACTTGCTAACCGTGGGGACCGCGAGATGCGTAGCCTCGGCCACATCCGTGGCAGCGTACATGCCCTCCGGGTTGCGGGCCATGTGCGCCAGCACCACAGTGCCGTAATCGGTGAGTTTGCTCAGTCGCAGCATCGGCCTTGGAATCAAGTGGATGATATGGGACTATTCTAGTCCTGATTCCGGGGCGGCACCAAACCACAGGCGGATTCCATGTTCTTCGAAGTGCGCATGGCCCACATGATATTTGCGGGCGGCAGCATTGCCTTGTTCCTGTTGCGGGGCACGTTCACGGTGCTTGCCACCCGGCCGCTCAACGCACGCCTCTGGAAGGTGTTGCCGCATCTCGTGGACAGTCTGCTGCTCGCGATGGGCATCTGGCTCGCGGTGATGCTGCGGCTCAACCCCTTTCACGTGACCTGGTTGGGAGTGAAGATCCTGTGCGTGATCGGCTACATCGTGCTCGGGGTACTGGCGTTTCGTTTAAAGCGGCCGCGCTGGCTGCGCCTCGGGGTGTTTGTTGCCGCTATTTTGCTCTTCGCCTTCATCGTGAGCATTGCGGTGTTTCAGGACCCGCGCGGTATATTCGTGCTTCTGACCTGAGGCGCAGGTCGGCGATTGGTCTGCATTTCGCCGCAGGCTGAATATCCGCGCGGCGCGGCGCGCTGCCTTGTGCCGGGCGGCTGCAGTAAGATACGGCGCTGCATTTCTGCAGCACGGTTTGAAGTCGGGGGTCCAATGCTGGTGTTGAATGTCCGGGCCAGAGTTGTGCCTGGTGTGCGAGGGCGAGCGTGATCCTGGACCGGCTCCAGGCCGCGAACCTGCGCCGGCGCACGCGGCGCACGCTGCGCAACGTCGCCGACCGGCTGATGCGCGAGGTGTTGCTGCCGGACGGCATCGGCGGGCAGATCGGCGTCAATGCCTTGCTGCTGCGCGATGGCAGGCTGTACGTGCTCGGCATACTGCGGGCCGATGGCGCCATCTTTGCCGGCGAGAAAATGGACAACTGGGCGGTGATCGACAAGCAGCAGCGCGACCGCTTCCGCAATCCTTTGCACCGCATGCACGATCAGGCTTTTGCCTTGCGGGCACTCACTCCGGAGTTGCCGCTCGAACCGCGCGTGTTGTTTGTGGGCCGCGGCTATTTCCCGAAGGGCCGGCCGCAGGGCGTGCAGCTCTTCGCCGAGTTTGCCGCGCCGCTGCGCCGCGGGGGCAAGAGCAAGCCGGGGCCGCTCTCGCCGGAACTTGAAGCGGCGTGGCGGCGCTTGAGCGAGGCGGCTGGCGTGCTGCCCGGCAAGGAAACGCCGGCACTCGGATCCCGGTCGAGAGATATAGCAGCCACGTGACGGCGGCGTGAACCACGAACGCCACGCGCTCGAGACGTGCGCGGCCACCAGTTCGTAGATCAGCACGCGTGGCGGGACAAGGACGGGTGCCCTTGTAATCTGCACGCATTCCCTAACGTGAGTCGCGCCGATCAGCCATCAAATGCGGGCGTGGTGATCCGCGATGACCTGCGCCACGCAGGCGGTAAGTTTCTTGGCCGTGGGGATATGCAGGAACTCGTTCGGGCCGTGGGCGTTCGCGTGCGGGCCGAGCAGGCCGGTCACCAGGAACTGCGCGCGCGGGAACTTCTTGCCGAGCATCCCCATGAAGGGAATGCTGCCACCGGTACCGAGGTACATGGCGTTTTTGCCGAAGAACGCTCGCGAGCTGGCCTGCATGGAACGCGCGAGCCAGGCGGCGACCGGCGGGGCGTTCCAGCCGCCCATAGTGGGATCGGGTGTGAATTTTACCCGTGCCCCGTAAGGCGGGTTCTTTTCCAACAACTGCTTTATCTCGGCCGCGACCTTGCGTGCGTCGGCGGTCGGTGGCAAACGGAAAGAAAGTTTGACGGCGGTGTGCGGCCGCAGCACATTGCCCGCATTTTCGATTGCCGGCAGGCCCTCGGCGCCGGTTACCGAAAGCGTGGCGCCCCAAGTGTTATCGGCCAGCAACGCGGTCAGATCTTTTGACGTTGGCCGCATGCCACGCACGAACGGAAATTTTTCATACACGCTCTTGCCGAGCACCCGGGCGGCGGCGCGGATCTGGCGGCGGCGCGCGGCTGGGATCACGGGTTTAATGCTCTTGACCTTGCTTGCCCCGGTAACGCTGTCTTCGACGCGCTCTAGGAGCGTGCGCAGGATGCGGAAGCTCGACGGCACGATCGGGCTCGCGGCACCCGAGTGCACGCCTTCACTGAGCACATCGACACTCAAGGTACCGGTGAGGTTGCCGCGCAGCGAAGTGGTGCACCAAAGTTGCTCGTAGTTGCCACATTCGGCATCCAGGCATACCACCAGGTTGACCCGGCCGAGCCGTGTGCCGAGCTCACGGATGTAATACGGCAGGTCGAGGCTGCCGGACTCCTCGCAGGTCTCGATGGTGATGACGCAACGCGTGTGCGGGATCTTTTGCTGTTGCAGTGCGCGGATGGCCGTCAGGGAGGCGAAGATCGCGTAGCCGTCGTCGGCCGCGCCGCGCCCGTAGAGCTTGTCGCCGCGCCGCACCGGTGTCCACGGGTCGAGACCTTTGGCCCAGCCGGTGAATTCCGGCTGCTTGTCGAGATGCCCGTAGAGCAGCACGGTGTCGTCGCCTTGGCCGGGGATTTCGATAAAAATCAACGGTGTGCGGCCCGCGGCGCGTAACACCTCGAGTTTCATCCCCTGGACCGGATTGCGCCGGCACCAATTGGTGGCGAGCTTGACGGCGCGCTCCATGTGCCCGTGCTCTTGCCAGCCGCGGTCGAACGCCACCGACTTGTTGGGGATGCGGATGTAGTTCTTCATGGTCGGCAGAATGGCGTGGTCCCACTGCCGCGCGACGAATTGCTGGATGTGTTTCTGATTCATGGTTGTCTCCGGGTGCGAACGCGCGGCCAAACATCATTGTATCTCACGCTCATGTGTCACGCAGGCGGAACAAGCGCTGTGCGTTTGCGCTGGTTTGCGCGGCGAGTTGTTGTGGTGTCTGGCCGATACAGTCTGCGATCGTTGTGCAGATGTGCGGGAGATACATTGGTTCATTGTGGCGGTTGCGTGGCTGAGGCCTAAGGTCGCGCGGCAACAGATAAGGAGCATCGGTTTCGAGCAGCAGGCGATCGGCCGGGATGAGCTTGACGAGCTCGCGCAAATGCAGGCCGCGGCGCTCGTCGCAAATCCAGCCGGTGATGCCGATGTGGCAATCGAGATCGAGATACGCGCGCAGTTCGATCGCGCTCTCCGTGAAGCAGTGCACTACGGCGCCTGCGAGCTTGGCTCCCCAGTCTTTCAATAGAGAAACAAACTCTGCATGCGCCTCGCGTTGGTGCAGGAACACGGGTTTGCCGATTTCGGCGGCGAGCGCGAGCTGGGCTTCAAAGGCCCGGAGTTGCGCGGCGCGCGGGGAGTAATTGCGGAAATAATCGAGCCCGCATTCGCCCGCGGCGACCACCTCCGGCTCCGCGAGGAGCGCGCGCAATGCCTGCGGAGTCGTGGCCTCGAAACCCGCGGCTTGGTGCGGATGCACGCCGGCGGTTGCGTAGAGCACTCCAGGCCATTCGTGGGCCAGCGCCAGCGCCTTGCGGCTTTGTGCGACGTCGCTGCCGGTTACGATCAGCCGGGTGACTCCGGCGGCCTGCGCGCGCCGGATCACGTCCACGCGGTCGGCGGCGAAGCTGTCGTGGGTCAGGTTGGCACCAATGTCTACGATTGGGGAGATCATGCAGCGCCCCTTGGGTTGAGAGTATCTATGGTAACGGTCGGTCCGGTTCTTGGAAGCCTGCGGGTCCGCGCGCCGCGCGCATTATCCAAGCGGGCTAAGCCGTAAATGCGTGCCGGACTGCGCGAGCGGTTCATAAGGACCACGCCATGAGGAAAGAAAACAGTTTTGAACCGCATGCCCTGGGCGAACCCGGGGCACGCTGGACGATGCGGACCGGCTGCATGCGGTCAAGCGCTCAGAGGATCCTGCCGGTAAAACAGGCTGAGCTGCTGGTAGGCCTCCGGCAGTGCATCCCGTAGCCGCCGCGGAGTTTCGAAAAATGCTTCGCTCGTCACGGCAAAGAACTCTGCGGGATTTTCCAGGGCGTAGGCGTCCATCGGCAGAGGCTGATCGGTGTGGTACCAGGCCTGCATCTGTCCATAGGCGGCGTGAAACACCTGGGTCCAGCGGCCGCGGCGCATGTCGCGGTGCAGCGGCGGAAAACCGTTGGCTTCACCGTTCAGCATGTCGAGCTTGTGCGCGAATTCGTGAATCACGACGTTGTGGCCCGGCGGGGTACCGGCCTGCAACACGGATTCCCACGAGAGGAGCAGCGGCCCCTGCTGCCAGGACTCTCCGGCCATGACGCTGCGATCGTGGTGGACCACGCCCGCGGCATCCATCACCTGGCGCCCGGGCACAAACAGACCCGGATAAACTACGATTCCAAGCCAGCCGCGGTACCATTTGAGCCCAAGATTCAGCACCGGGATGCAGGCATGTGCCGCGAGCAGCGCGCGCATGCCGTCATCGAACACCAGCCCTTGCACGGGCTCAAGCGCTTTGGCGCGCAGAAACAAGGTCGCGAGCACGCGCAACCTCGCCTGCGAACTTGCACCCAGGCGTTGTGCCGGGCCGCAATGCGCGAGCGCGTGACGCCACGCCGCTTCCTGGATCGGATGGCGTTTGAGCGTGACGCGCTCGCGCCACCGCTGCACGGTCTTCAGCATGTCTGCGCCGGCCGGTATGTGCGGCACGCATTGCGAACCAGCAACCCAAATTCTTGTGGTATTCGAGGAGGTAGCGCATGTCGCCCGAAATGACCGTCCTGGCCTTGGTAACCTTGTTTTACCTGTTTGCCTGGGTGCCACCGCTCATCGCCAAATCCCGCGTGTACGGTACACGCTGGCTGTTCGGCGAGCACTCGGTACTGAGCCGGGGACCGCTGCCCGAGGCGGTCGAGCGGATGGTGCTGGCCCACGACAACTTCCGGGAAAGCTATCCGCCGTTCGCGGTGGCGGTGTTGTTGCTGGCCTTCAGCGGCGGCTTTACGCGCCTTACCGCGTTCGCGGCCTGGGTATATCTCGTGGCCCGCCTTGTGCATATGCCGGCGGCGAGCTTCGGGTTGCCCCTGCTGCGCGGTTTGGTCTGGCTCCTCGGCCTCGCGGCCACTCTCTACCTGCTGGCCATGGCCCTCGTGGCGCTGGTCTAGCCCAGGGGGTGCCGGGTCAATAAAATCAGGTGTGTTCATTGAGCGGGTTTCCGGGGTCTGGGGAGTCGGGTGGTGAAGCGCATGTTCGTGCGGCGGGTTCTGCTCTCTTTGTTGCCACTGGTCATTTGCATATCGAGCCTGCCTGCATGGGCGGCCGACGACGTGGTGGTGCTGCTCGATAGCTCCGCCGCCATGGCGCAAGGGGATTCCAAGGGTCTGGGAGTGCGGGCGCTCGGCGACTTTATCAATAGCCGCGGCCCGGATACACGTGTGGCCCTGATCACCTTCGCCGCCGAACCCGTCTCGCTGCTGTCTTTTACCACGCTCGATTCCGCCGGCCACGCGCAGTTTGCGGCCGCGCTCAAGCAGGTGCAGTTTGCGGGCCCCGCCGCCGATGTATCGGCTGGCCTCGAGCGCGGGCTCGCGCAGCTTATCGACCACAGCGATGCGCAAGCCACGAAGAACATTGTGCTGATCACGCACGGCGAGCCTTCGGACAGCACCGCTTCCGGTCGGGACGAAGCTCGCTGGATTTTGCGCTCGCTCTTGCCGGCGGCGACTTTCAACGAGGTGCGAGTCTTCGCGCTGGTGCGCGCACCGGCCGCTGCGGGGGTCTTGCGGACATTGGCGCAGCAGACCGGCGGCAGTTTTACCGCCGTGTCTACGCCCGGCGACTTGGCGGCGGCATTTCGCGCCCTCGGCCCGGAGCTCGCCAAACCCGCGCTCGCGCCACTCGCCCTGCCGCCGCCCGGCATGACGGCTGCCGCGAAGTTCGCCACACCGCTCACGCAGGCCGCGCAGCCACAGAGCATGGCACGCTGGCTGTGGCTGGCGTTGTTGATCGTGGTGGTGGCCGCGGTGGTCGCGGTCTACGCCGTCTGGAACCTGCGTGTGCCCAAAGCCGCGCGCGTGCGCGCCAAGCCCGCGGAACCGCCGGGCAGCGGTGCGCATGCGGTGCTCTACGACATCAGCAATCCCAACGACATCCGCCGCTTCGAGCTCGATGAACGCGCCACACTGCTCGGCCGCGTGCCGGGCTTCGATCCCGAGGTGCAATACATCCTCATCAAGGAGAAGACCGTGGGCCGCTGCCATGCGGTCATCGAGCGGCGCGGGCATACTTTTTGGATCACCGATCAGGGCAGCGTCAACGGCACGTTCGTGAACGGCGAGCGCATCGGCGCCGATCGCGCGCTCAAGCACGGCGACGTGATCGCCGTGCACCGGCACGAATTCGAATTCATGATTCCGGAGTATTTCGAGTCGGACGCTACCGTGGTCGGAGCCCGCGAGTCGGCGGCCGCGTGATCGAGAGCGGAAAGCAGGCCCAGGAGTTGCACATGTCGGAACCTACCACCTATCGCTGGCGACGCAGCGTCCGCGCGCGGCAATTGCAGGTCCGCATCACGCCCTGGCAGGGCATCGAAGTGGTGATCCCCACGCACACCAGCAAGCAACGGGTGCGCGCGTTCCTTGCCAAGCAGCGGCAATGGATACGCAACACCTGGGCGGAAATGCACGCGCAGATCGCCGAGCCGGACCGGAGCCTGCCGGTCGAGCTGAATTTGCGGGCCGTGGGTGAGCATTGGCCGGTGCGCTACCGCCGTCACCCGGGCGGGCACGCGCGCGTGACCAGTGCTCGGCATGCTTTGACCGTCTGGCAGTCGGACGCGGACGAGGACGAGGCACGCCGGGTATTGCATCACTGGCTCGCGCGGCACGCGCGCCGCCGGCTTGGCAGCCAGGCCGCGATGCTCGCGGCCGAGCTCGGCTTCAGTTACCGGCGCTTGCAGATTCGCGGCCAGACCAGCCGCTGGGGAAGCTGTTCGTCACGCGGCACGCTCAGTTTGAACTACAAGCTCTTGTTTCTGCCGCCACGGCTGGTGCGTTACTTGCTGATCCACGAACTTTCGCACACGCGCGTGCTCAGCCATTCCGCGCGCTTCTGGAAAGTCGTGGAGCGTTACGAGCCGAATTGGCGTGAATACGATCGCGAGTTGGGCGAAGCTTGGCGCGAGGTGCCGGCCTGGGTGGAGCTCGCGTAGCTCTCCTCAGGCATCCGCGTCGAAGCGCTCGAGCATTCCGATCAGCACGCTGCAGTTCAGTTTGTCGATCAGCGACATGCTGACCGGGGTGCGCCACCAGCGCGCCAGGGCCCCGCGGTTGCGGTGCCCGACCACCACCAGATCCGCGTGCGTCGCCTGCGCGAGCCGGACGATTTCCTGTACCGGATCGCCTTGCACCAGATGTCCGCTGGCCTCGATACCGAAGGTTTTGAGGATCGCCACGCCGTCGTCGAGCGTCTGCTGAAAGCGCGTGGTTTCGGCTGCCGCCAGACCGCGGGCTTCGAAACCCTGGCCGATGGCGACGCCGGCGCTGTGCTTAATGACGGCGAGCAGATGCGCATGGGCCTTGAATTGGGCCGCGAGTTCCGCACCCTCGTGCAACGCGCGCCGGCCCTCGAGACTGCCGTCATAGGCGAGCACGATGTGGGTGTAAAGCATCGCGGTCACTCCGTGCCGGAAACTCGTTTGCGTGCGCACACTCCCGTGCGGGTGTCAGTCGAGAAATAAATCGGTTGCGAGCGAGTGGCCGGGTTTGACGGCATAGCGCGCTAGATCGTTCACACCTTCTTCGCGCAGCACTTCTTCGTCAATGAAGAAATGTCCGCTGCAGGTTTTGGCGTCGCGCGTGAGAATCGCGTGCGCCGCGTCTGCGACAATTTGTGGCGTGCGGCATTGTTCTGGCGCCACGCGCCCGCCGAGCATCTCGAGTGCGGCGGTGGCAATGACGGTGCGCGGCCAGAGCGTGTTGATGCCCACACGGCCGGCCAATTCGGCGGCCATGCCGAGTGCGCACAGGCTCATGCCGTATTTGGAAATCGTGTAGGCGGTGTGCGGCGCGAACCATTTGGGCGCGAGATTCGGCGGTGGTGCGAGATTGAGAATGTGCGGATTGCCGGCCTTGAGCAGATGCGGGAGCGCGGCCTGCGAACACAGGAAAGTGCCGCGCAGGTTTACGCTCAGCATCAGATCGAAGCGCTTCATTGGGGTGCCGGCGGTGCCGGCGAGCCAGATCGCGCTAGCGTTGTTGACCAGAATATCCAGGCCGCCAAAGTGGCTGACCGCCAGTTTGATCGCCGCGTGCACCGACTCCTCATCGCGTATGTCCGTTTTTACCGCGAGTGCGTGGCCTCCGGCTTGCTCGACCGCTGCGGCCGCCGTATGAATGGTGCCGGGCAGTTTCGGGTTGGGCTGGTCGGATTTGGCCGCGATCACGATGTTGGCGCCGTCCGCCGCCGCGCGCAGTGCGATGGCCGCGCCGATGCCGCGGCTTGCGCCGGAAATGAAAAGGGTCTTGCCGCGTAACGTACGTTCCATATCGAGCTCCTGGGTGCGCCAACGCATTATACTTTCCCGGTGTCGAGGTACGAGGGTACGGCATGTACTACGGAACGCTGGTTGATTGTGCAACGCTCGCGGCCCATCTCGATTCCGATTGGCGCGTATTCGACTGCCGCTTTGTGTTGAACGATCCACAGGCCGGATCACGTGCGTACGCGCAAGGCCACATTCCCGGTGCACGTTATCTCGATTTGAACCGGGATTTGGCGGGTCTGGTTACGCCCGCGAGTGGACGCCATCCTTTGCCGGATCCAAGCGCCCTCGTGGCCAAGCTCGCCGCGGCAGGCGTGAGTCGCAAAACGCAAGTCGTGGCCTATGACGATGCCGCCGGCGCATTCGCGGCGCGCTTGTGGTGGCTGTTGCGCTGGCTGGGTCACGTGCAG
>JBOIBB010000123.1:0-2414 GCA_050739335.1 Gammaproteobacteria bacterium | reverse complement strand
GCTTGGCGCTCGCCGCTGGCACCCGGCTCCAGCAGGCCGAAGTTGATATTGGGCAGGTCGTCGAAGGTGTCAACGCCGCGAGTGCCGCGCACAAACTCGCGAAACACCTGCACGTGGATTTGCCGATCACCGAACAGGTGTATCGCATACTGCATGAACATCTGCCGCCGCGCGTGGCCGTCGAAGCGCTGATGGCGCGGGAATTGAAATCCGAAGTTTGAATGCGATCGCCTTTCAAAGAAATTGAAAACTTCTTGCGTGTACGTCACACGGTAAAGACTCATGCGCACGCAACGCATCGCTCGATCACTTGACCGATCTCAAGCGCCACTGAGCCGTCCGCATACAATTCAAGTTCCGCATTTTTCCCCGCGCGTTTCGGCTCGCGCCACGCGGAACGCTTGTTTATACTCCGCCCACTCCTGACCCCGCTCCATACGAGGCCCGCCATGAGCAAACTCCCGGTTTTTCTCGCTACCGCTCTCTTGTCACTCGCCGCATTCACTGCGCTCGCGGATCCACCGCCCACCAACGATACGCAATTGCTCGGATTTACCGTACAGGGAAGCGCCGCGCAGCGCGCGCTCGAACAACGCTTCGATGCACCGCTCAGCGCGGCGGATCAATCGGCCTGGAACACCGGGGCGTCGCGGCGCTCGTGACGGGCGGTACGGTCCCGGCGTCCCGCCCACTAGTATGGACGCCCCCCTTGTCAAGCTTTCTCTCGGTGATGCATGGCAGGATCAGATTGCAGCCTAGTATTCGGCCTTGAGTGAGACGCTTGTCTGTCTCGGGCCCAGATGATTATCGCGGGCGGAAGCCTCATCTCGCGCACGAGCTTGGAAGCTCGAGTGGGCGGCCAGGTTTGTTCCGTCGCGGTCCGACCGCCTGTCATCACATTCGAGTCAGCCTGAGCAATCGTAGGTGGGTGCCCTCCTGTAATACAGTATGGCCTATACCGACGTGACCGCTCGAGCGCCGTGCGTCGGGCGAGTCGACACGTAACCGGGTTGATAAGTGCGCTTCTGCGCGAGCAGTGCCCAGACGCACCGGGCATTCTTGTTGGCGAGTGCCACGGCCGCAACGTTTTTGTGCCGACGCTCGAGGAGCCGATCAATCCAGGGAACCTCCTCAGGCGAACGATGACGCAGCTTGGACTGGGCACCCAGAATCAGCAGGGTACGCAGATAGCGGTCCCCGCGTTTGCTGATCCCGGAAAGATGCTCGCGCCCACCGCTGGAGTGCTGGCGCGGCACCAGCCCGAGCCAGGCGGCAAACTGCCGGCCATTTTTGAATACCTCGGCATCGCCCACGCTCGCCACCAGGGCGGTCGCACTGAACACCCCGATTCCGGGGATCGCCGCCAGCCTCTGGCTCGCCTCGCTCTGCCGATGCCAAGCGATAATCGCGTGTTCGCATTGCACGATGCATTGTTCCAGATCCTTGAGGTGTTGATACACGATGCCCAAGCCCTCGCGGGCTACCGGCGGCAACCCGTTCTCGGCATCCTCCAGGATCCCGGGGAGTTTAGCCATGACCTCGCGCCGGCCGAGTTTCAGCGCGATGCCGAACTCCAAGAGCAGCCCCCGCACCTGATTGCTCGCCGCCGTGCGCGAGTGCACCAGTCCCGCGCGCGTGCGATGCAGCACGAGCAGCGCCTGCTGCTCGGCACTCTTTAGTGGCACAAAGCGCATGGATGGGCGGGTGACCGCCTCGTAGATCGCCGCCGCATCATTGGCATCGTTCTTCTCCCCCGTGAGGTAGGGCTTCACAAACCGCGGCGCCATGAGCTTCACCGTGTGCCCGAAACTCTCCAGCTTGCGCCCCCAGTAGTGCGCCGTCCCGCAGGCCTCCATACCAATCAAGCAGGGCGGCAGGTTGGCAAAGAACTCTGCCATCTCCGCACGCTTCAGGCGTTTCTGCAGCACCACTTTGCCACGCGCATCCACCCCGTGCACCTGAAACACCTGCTTCGCCAAGTCCAATCCGATCGTGCTAATGTTCATGCGGGCGCCCTCATTCATGTGATGTGGAATTACATCTGCGTCCACTCTGGCACATTTGATGCCGTATTGAGTGGGGGCGTCCATATCATCTCGCGCTAGCGACGGGTATTCCTTTCGCTGCGGCACGCCCTGCGTTCGCAAACCGTTACTGCGCACGGTTTGCTCCACAATGGCTTTACGCCCCGGCGCGAACTTCGCACCCCTGCGAAGACTCCGGCCTGCTACGTTCGCTGGGGCTACCGCAGGCTCTTCGCCTCGCGCTTCGCGCTTCCCTGGCTCATCGAATGCATGCCTGATCCCGCAGGATACGCGGAATTGCGGCGCGTTCTTCAGCTCCGCGACAAACGCATCAAGTGGGTTTGGCGTAGGACGAGCGGAACGACGGTGTGACATCTGTCGGCCCCAGTG
>JBOIBB010000122.1:0-2497 GCA_050739335.1 Gammaproteobacteria bacterium | reverse complement strand
ACCGGTCCCACGCCCGTCACAATCGAGCGCTCAGGCAGGTAGCCATTGCGCACGATCGCCTGCCGGCCCTCGGTATCCTGCCGCCAGGCTTCGCGCCCCAAATAGTCCACGACCTCCTGCTGTACCGCGGCCGCCAGCAGCCGCTGTGCTCCCTCCTGGATTACCCGGCTCAGCTCGTCTTTGAACTCTGGACTGGAAAACTGAATCATCGTATCGTCTTTCATGGTGGCGTCTCTCCGTTTGTGGCTGAAAATATTCGGCTCTTCACCTTCTATTTCAGCAGGAGACGCCACCTCTCTCAATCCCTCGCATACACCAGAAATGAGCTTAGCTCAATCCACCCACGTCAAGACGGACGACAGTGCTCCGGAACTAGCCCATCTGAGCGAAGCGGTAAACAAGTTGATCGAGCAGGAGTCCCGCAACCACTTTATTACGGCGACCAGCGCCATGAGTACGTGCTTGATTTACTTGGTGGCTATGGGTGGACTCGAACCACCGACCTCAGCATTATGAGTGCCGCGCTCTAACCGGCTGAGCTACATAGCCAAAACGGGAACTTGTAGGCGGCGAATTATACATTGAACCGGAAGTGCATCACGTCGCCTTCCTGCACGACGTAGTCCTTGCCTTCGAGCCGCCACTTGCCGGCTTCGCGTGCGCCGGCCTCGCCGCGATGCTGCACGTAGTCCGCATAGGCAATTACTTCGGCGCGGATGAAACCTTTCTCGAAATCCGTGTGGATCACGCCCGCCGCCTGCGGCGCAGTCGAGCCGTGGCGTACCGTCCAGGCACGCACCTCCTTCGGCCCAGCGGTGAAATAGGTTTGCAGACCAAGCAGGCGATAGGCAGCGCGGATCACACGGTTCAAGCCCGGCTCCTTGAGCCCCAAGTCCTGCAAAAACGCACTCTTGTCGGCGTCCTCGAGCTCGGCTATTTCCGCCTCGATGGCGGCACACACCGGCACCGCCTCGGAATGCTCCGCCGCTGCAATCGCCTGCACGCTTGCGAGCAGCGGGTTGCCCTCGAAGCCGTGCTCGTCCACGTTGGCCACGTACATGGTGGGCTTGAGCGTGAGCAGACCGTATTCATGCACTTGCGCGCGCTCCTCGGCCGTGAGGCCGAGCGCGCGTGCCGGTGCGCCCTTGGCCAATTGCACCTGGATACGCTCGAGAATCTTGTGGCGGGAAATCGCGTCCTGGTCGCCGGACTTCACCACGCGTGCGTTGTGCTCGACGGCCCGGTTCACGGTTTCGAGATCCGCGAGCGCAAGTTCGGTGTTGATGGTGTCGATGTCCGAGCTGGGATTTACCTTGCCGGTGATGTGCACGACATCGGCGTTCTCGAAGCAGCGCACCACGTGTGCGATGGCATCGGTTTCACGGATGTGCGACAGGAACTGGTTGCCGAGACCCTCGCCCTTGGATGCGCCGGCGACCAGCCCGGCAATATCCACGAACTCGACCGCCGCTGGAATGATTTTTTGCGGTTGCACGATGCCTGCAAGCTCTTGGAGCCTGGCATCCGGCACCGCGACCACACCCACATTCGGGTCGATGGTGCAGAACGGATAATTCTCGGCGGCGATGCCGGCTTTGGTGAGCGCGTTGAAGAGCGTGGACTTGCCGACATTCGGCAATCCCACGATGCCGCATTTGAGACTCACGGATCGGTTTTCGAATTCAGGGCGTCGCCGCGGCGTGCACGCGGCACCACCCCGCGGTTGTGCAGTTCGCGCATCGCACGCCCGAGGTCGCCCGCCACAATTCCGGGCAAGGCCGCAAGTGCCGCGGACACCGCCTGCATGATCTGCTCCTGATCCGCCGCGTCGGGCCGCTCCAACACGAAGTCGATGATCTCGTGATGGTCCGCGGGGCGGCCGATACCGAAGCGCAGACGCAGGAAATCCTCACCCAGGTGATCGATGATGTCACGCAGGCCGTTGTGGCCGCCGTGGCCGCCGCCACGCTTCAGGCGCACCGTCCCCGCGGGCAGGTCGAGATCGTCGTGCGCCACCAAGATGGATTCCGGGGTGAGCTTGAGATACTGCGCAAGCGCCTGCACGGATTGGCCGCTGGCATTCATGAACGTGGTGGGCTTGAGGAGCCGCAGGTCCTGGCCATTGATGGTCACGCGCGCCACATCTCCATTGAACTTGCGTTCGTGACTGAAGCTCGCCCCACAGTTGCGCGCCAGCGCGTCCACGAACCAGAAACCGGTGTTGTGACGCGTCAATACGTAATCGGCCCCGGGATTGCCGAGGCCGACCACGAGCTGGATGCGTGAAGCTGTATCCATGGCCGCGATTGCAAGCGCCAAACAACCCGCGCGTGGGCGCGGGTCTTGGCTTTACTTCTTCTCCTTGCCCTTGCCGGCCGCCGGCGCTTTGCCCTTGTCCGCCACGGCAGGCTTGCCCTTCTCGGTAGCCGCAGCCGGTTTTCCGGCCGCGGCCTTGGCATCCGCCGGCGCCGCCTTGGCACCCGCAGCGGGCGCCGGC
>JBOIBB010000121.1:0-5083 GCA_050739335.1 Gammaproteobacteria bacterium | reverse complement strand
GTAGTAGGCAGCCCGCAACCAGAGCTGACGAGACGGCTGCAGGCTAACCAGGGATTGTCCCGCGCCGACTCGCTCACCATCAGCCGCATCCACCGCCAGCACGATAGCGTCGGCAGGTGCTCGCACTTGGGCCGCGACCCGAAGCCGGCGCAGAGCTGACTCTGCCTCCACAAGCGCGGCCCGGGCATCGGCCACATTCTGGGCGCTGCTGAACTGGGGAAAGTTTCCCCGGACGGTCGCGAGATTGCTGCGGGCCGCATCACGCCTGGCACGGGCCGCGGCAAGCTCGGCGAGGTAATCCGGACCTGCGAGCTCGACCAGTTCTTCACCTGCTCGCACGCGCTCGCCCGGCAGCACCTTCAACGCGGCAATCACTCCAGTCGCCGCCGCTCGGATCGTCACTACCCTGCGCGGTTCCACCTGCGCATAAGCGCGGTATTCGCGAGTGAAGGAACGCAGCGCGACGGTCACGGTGCCGGGAGCGGCGGCTAGCACCCGGTGCGCCGCCACCGTGAGGAAAAACAGCAAGAAGCCACAGACCGCAAGTTTGATGAGCGTCATGAGGGCGATTCCGGATGGGCAGGCAGGTGATTGTCGAGCGGCATGCCGAGCAGCGTATCGAGGGCAATGACGGTCTGATCGAGGGTGCCATGCAAGCGGGCGATGCCTGCGACGATTTGGCCACGCTCGGCAACATAGGCGGCCAGTGTGTTGAATGGCACGTTACCGCGTGCGCTTTCGGCCACAGGCGGCAGGCGCCCGAGCGTGTGCTGCAAATGCACAAGTTCCGCCTGCAAACTGGCGGCCACCCCGCTCAAGGCCGTGACCTCGGTTACTGCCTCATCAATCCGCGCCTGATACGTTGCGTGCAAACTCTGCCGTGTAGCACGCGCCACCGCCACTCGACCGCGGGCTCCGTTGAGGAACGGAAGATTCAGCGTCAGCGACAGGCCGTTGCTGATCACGCCATCGGTATCCCGCTCGCGGTGGATGGATACGCCGATGAGCGGAAATTGGGCCGCGATGGCCTGGTGCAGCCGTTCGTCGGCACTCTTATACGTCGCGGCCAGTGCCATAAGATCGGGCCGGCGGTGCGGCAGCGCAGCGAGCGCTTCTTGCAGGCTGTGGGCGTCCGGTAGGGCGGAATGGTCGTCGAGCGCGAGCCTGAGTGGCGCATCCAGCGCGAGTCCCAGCAAACCTCGGAGCGCGGCCTTGTCCTTGTGCTCCTGCACCTGAAGCCCCGACAGCTCGGCGACGAGCGCAACATAGTTTGCTTGTGCTGACACAACCGCGTTCTCGGGCAGGTGCCCCTGTGCCGCGCCCGACCGCGCGGCCCTCAGGTGTGCGGCGTACAGCTCGGCGAGCGGCTGCAGAGCCTTGCGCTCGGCCGTGCTCGCCTCGATGTCCGCATACAGGAGCCGCGCCTGTTGTGCCACCTGCCATTCGTCCCAGATCACATCGAGGCGCACGCGCATCTGTGAGGCTTGGGCTCCACGTTCAATCGCGCCGTGCTGCAACAAGGCGGCGATGTTCTCCTCCACGGAAAGCGACCACGGGTTGGCGAGACCGGCGCCAGCCGGATCCGGCCGTCCCTTCCCAAGACTAATTTGCGGCCACGGCAACAGGCCAGCCGCGTAACTCTGCGCGGCGTCTACCCCGCGCTCAGCACGCGCCGCTACGAGCGCCGGATCATTTAGCACAGCAAGAGCGGCCACCGCGGTCGCGTCCAGAGGCCGCTCCAAATTCACGTGCGTCAAATGCACGCCGGGCGTGTCGAATGCGCCAGTAGGGACGACGAGTGCGGCCGCGGTTGCGGCCAGTTTTGCGTGCGCCGGCAATGGCAGCGGCGAATAGCTCGCACAACCCGCGAGCAACAAGCCGGTGAGCAGAAACCACAAAGGAGGCCAAAGACGCATGCACGCAGGGTAACGCCCGCGGCATGAAAATTTCCGCTCAGCCCGATGACAATCCTGTCATCCGGCCAGCGGACGTATCGGCCGTAAAATGCAGCTTGGCAACGGTGCCCGCCCCCGTCTGGCTCTCAAGGCTCGCCGTCCCGCCGTGCAATTGCATGATCGAGCGCACAATCGAAAGACCCAAGCCGGTTCCTTGGCCGCGAGATGAACGCGAAGGATCCGCCTGGTAGAAGCGGTCAAACACATGCGGCAGGTGCTCGGGCGCAATCCCCTCGCCGCGATCGTAAACTTCGACATCCACGCGATCGGCTTGGGGCGTGCGTACTACCACGCGCACCACAGCGCCCGCCGGCGAATGACGGATGGCGTTCGTGAGCAGATTACTGAGCGCTTGGCGGAAAAGAATGGGATCCGCGCAAAGCTCTGCTGCGCCCTCGCAGACCAGGCGCACTCCCCGCTCTTCGGCCGCCGTCGCGTGGTAGGTAAGCACGCGCTCGCAGGCCTTGCGTGCATCGAACTTCGCAAGAACCACGCCGCGCCCCGCCTCCTCGGTGCGCGCAATGAAAAGCAAGTTCTCAATCAACGTGGTGAGACGCCGACACTCCTCCAGGCCGGACGCGAGCGTCTCGCGGTAGGTCTCCGCGCTGCGCACGCGCGACAAACCCACCTCCATTTCGCCCATGAGGTTGTTGAGCGGTGTGCGCAACTCGTGGGCCAGGTCCGCCGAGAATCGCGACAGCCGCGCGAAGGCTTCTTCCAGGCGTGCCATCATGTCGTTGAAGACCTGCACCAGCTCGGCCAACTCCGGCGGCCACGGCGGATTGAGCGGGATACGCTCGTCCAGCCGTGCCGGAGTCACTTCCAGTGCCGCCCGGGTGATGCGTTCGAGCGGCCGCAGTCCTTGCCGGGTGACCAAATAACCGGCGCCCAGCAGCACGGGCAAAAGCAGCGCAAGGAACAAAAGAAGACCATCGCGATAATCGGCCAGCAACACATCGTCGCGGGTGACATCCAGGGCGAGCTGGACGGTGTAGGTCCTTCTGAGTGCAGCTTGCGGTCCGACAGCGAAGGCGACCAGCACCAAGTGGCGTCCCCCCACGTAGCGATCGCTGGTCGCCCGCTTGTCAATCGCGTCAATCGCGACCTTCGGTGGAAAGACAGTAGGTGGCAATGCCACACCCATGGCGGGCGTGGCGCCGAGCGCCGCGCCTGCCGGACCGAGAACTCTCGCCCGGTACTCGCTAAACGCAGTGCCCCCGGTTTCCTTGGCGATCTCGGCGAGCACCGCTTGGGGACGGTCACCGCCATCCCGAAAATCCTCCACCAGCTCCTGCGCCTTGCCGCGCAGGAATCGCAAGTGCTCGGTGTTGAAATTCACAGTCAGCATCCAATAAAGCACGCCGGTAAATGCCGCTACGGCGACAAAGGAGGTAAGCGTATAGAGCAGCGTCAACCGAACGCTGATCGAAAGTCTCAGTCGTCGCAGGCGGGGGTCAGCGTTCTTCCAAAACATAGCCTGCTCCCCGCACCGTGTGGATCAACGGCGTGTCGAAAGATGCGTCCAGTTTGGCGCGCAGCCGACGGATTACCACATCCACAACGTTGGTCTGGGTATCGAAGTCCACGCCCCAGACACTTTCCAAGATTTGCGTGCGGCCGAATACGCGGCCTGAATTGCGTGCGAGCAGCGCGAGCACGGCGAACTCCTTTGGAGTCAGGTGCAAGACCTGCCCTGCCCGTTCGACCTTGTGGCGGCCGGGATCAAGTAGCAGATCCGCCACCTTTAACAGGTCCGACCGTAACTGCTGGCCGCGTCGCAGCAGCGCGCGCAGGCGCGCAAGCAGCTCAGAGAACGCGAACGGCTTGACGAGATAGTCATCGCCGCCAAGCTCCAGGCCCTTGACGCGGTCTTCCACCCGGTCGCGGGCTGTCAGAAACAACACCGGTGTTTGATTACCCGCCTGCCGCATACGGTTTATCAGCGACCAACCGTCCAGCACGGGCAGCATCACATCCAGTATCACGGCATCATAGACATGCTCCTGGATCAATTGCAGAGCGATGCGCCCGTCCGCTGCGGTATCCACCGTGAACCCGCCTTCTGTAAGACCCCTAAAAAGATAGGCGCTGGTCTTGGCTTCGTCCTCTGCAATCAAAACATGCATGATATGCGTCGGTGGGTTGCTTGCCGAGCTATGATACAACGGCATGGAATAGATTCCCCCCGGCTTTAGCCGGGAATCTATTTCGTCGTACCCGCGAAAGCGGGTACCCAGGTTCTTGATAATTCTGGATTCCCGCTTGCGCGGGAATGACAGAAATGGAATTGATCAGAGCTTCCCTAAATTCGGTTCGGTATAGTTGAATGCACGCGCAGTCTATCAGAGTGAATGGATTAATCATGCATGACAAACCACTTGGTCAATAGCTTGCATGCACGCGCAAGCCGATGACGCGCGCCGGACCGCGATCGCGGTTGTAGCCGGGATTGCTGATGAACTGCAGGTCCGGGCTGAGCTGAATGTACGGACCAAGCTGGAAGCGGTAATAGGTCTCCAGAATCTTTTCGTAACCGTAATTCAGCGCGCCGTCGCACAGATCAAATCCGCAGCCGCCCAGCTCCAGATACTTCCGGTGTTCCGAGGACAGGCCGTTATAGGCGAGAGCCAAGCCGAGGCGATCCTGCGCACGATCCCAGTGCACGCCCGAAATCTGTACGCCCACACTCGCCGTACGATCCACCTCGGTGTACACGAAGGTCTCGGTGCGCCCGTCATTCCACCCCAGGCGCAGGAACAAGCCGGTCTCGTCATCGTCCGCGAGCGGCTGTTCGAGGTTCAATCCGAAACCATGTTTCTCACGGCCGTTGGCGTCGTCCGCAGAGACATCCGGGACCGTGTGCGTTGCGAGTGCCGCATCAATCGCCGACTGGTAGAAGCCCATGCGCCCTACATTACGGTAGACGAGAAACCGGACTACCGTGCCTTCCGGGACGAGCGTGAGATCGAATTCGAGATCTTCTTCATGCGCCAGAGTAATTGGCCACTGCAGCGCCTGCTGACTCGCGCGCAGCGGCATGCGGTACACACCGAACGCCAGTAACCAAGTCGGCTGCTGGTAACCAAACACCACGCCGCTCGTATAACCGCGGACGTCGGCTGCGTAGT
>JBOIBB010000120.1:0-4484 GCA_050739335.1 Gammaproteobacteria bacterium | reverse complement strand
TTCTCGATCCGATCCTCGACGCCTTTGTGGAGCAGGACAAGACCGTGGCCGAGATCGTGGCGCTCGGCTTCGACGCCGCCACGGTCAAGCGCGTGGTGAAGCTGGTGCAGCAGGCCGAGTACAAGCGCCGCCAATCACCGCTCGGAGTGCGCGTGAGCCGCCGCGCGTTCGGCCGCGACCGGCGTTATCCGATTACCTCGGGGTATCACCGCTGAAACCCGGGTGCTGCGTGCCGGGTGCTGCGTGCCGGGTGCTGCGTGGAAAATTGCGGCACTTTTGACGCAGCACGCGAAACCTTGTCTTTCAATGTGGTCCGTGCGGCTTGTAATTGGGCGAGGTGCCGGGGAAATTCAGCTCCAGCACCTTCTGGTCGTCGTCGGCGAGTTGCACGAGTCCGAGCTTGCGGTACGCGGTGCAGAGGATTTGCAGCGCCTCTTTGACGCGCGGTGATTGCTGGTAATTGCGGATGATGAGGTCGGCACGTTGTACCGCGGACACCCAGGCGCCGCGGCGCATGTAGTAGTCGGCGACCGACCACTGGTAGTCGGCGAGCCGGTCACGCAGGAACAGCAGACGCTGGCGGGCGTCGGCCGAGTAGGGCGAATTGGGGAATTTCTGCAGCAGCAGTTGGAACGCCTGGAAGGATTTCTCGGAATTGTCCGGATCACGCTGGAAGGTGTCGTGCCGGAAGATTCTCATGAACGGCCCGGGCGCCTGATCGAAATACGCCACGCCTTTCATGTAGTAGGCGTAGTCCGCGTCTTCGTGGCGTGGATGCTCACGGATGAAGCGGTCGGCGGCGTCTTCGGCGGTGTCGAAATCCTTGGACATGTAGTTCGCGTAGATGAGATCGAGCTGCGCCTGGGTGCCATAGTCATTGAACGGGAAGCGCGCTTCGAGGGTCTGCAGGCGGGTGATGGCGGTCTTGTAATTACCGGCCTCAAGGTTCGCCTGGATGCCCTTGTAGAGCGCGGCAGGCGCGAGCCGCTCGTCTTTGGAGCGCTGCGAGGCACAGCCCGCGAGTATCAGCAATACAGCCGCCAGGCCCACGAACAGGAATCGAAACCGCATGGGGAAATTACCTGAAAAAGCGCGCGCAACGGACGCGCAAGTATAACTGATAACTGCTGTTATCCTGATGCGCTGGAACGCCGACATGAAACCCGTAGTGTTGAAAGAGAATCTGATTCCGCCGGAGCTCGCCGGCTTGCGTCTCGACCAGGCGCTGGCACGGCTGTTTCCGGAGTATTCACGCAGCCGTCTTGCGAGCTGGGTGAAGGGCGGGCAGGTGCAGGTCGATGGGCGCGTGTCGCGGCCGCGTGACGCAGTCATGACCGGCCAGCACGTGCGCGTTGAGGCGCAAGTAATCGAGGAAACGGGGCAGCAGCCGCAGGCGCTGCCGCTCGACATTGTCTACGAAGACGACGCGCTCATCGTGGTCAACAAGCCCGCGGGTCTGGTCGTGCATCCCGGCGCCGGCAATCCGGACGGCACGCTGCAAAACGCGCTGCTCTATCACGCCGCGGAACTCGTGCACGTGCCACGCTGCGGGCTGGTGCACCGCCTCGACAAGGACACCTCGGGCCTGCTCGTGGTGGCGCGCACCCTCGAAGCGCACACGCGGCTCACGGCGGCAGTCGCCGCCCGCGAATTCGAGCGCAAATACGCAGCGGTCGTGGTCGGAGTGCTCACCGGCGGCGGCACGGTGGATGCACCGATTGCACGTCACGGCGTGGACCGAAAGCGCATGACAGTGCGCGAAGGCGGGCGCGCCGCGGTTACGCACTATCGTGTGCTGCAGCGATTCCGCGCGCACACGCATATATCGGTGCAACTCGAGACCGGCCGCACCCATCAGATCCGCGTACATATGGCGTACGTTCATCATGCGCTGGTCGGCGATCCGGTGTACGGTCCGCGGCTCATGCTCCCCGCGGATGCCAGCTTGTCGCTCATCGAAACTTTGCGCGCCTTCAAGCGCCAGGCGCTGCACGCCGGCCATTTGGGGCTGGTGCATCCCGTGACCGGCGAGGCGATGCGATGGAACGTACCCGTGCCGCAAGACCTGGCGAAGCTTCTCGAGACGCTCGAGCGCGATGCGCGGAGGCAGCCGCTTGGAGACGAGTGACTGGATCCTGCCCGACTGGCCCGCGCCCGCGAGCGTGCACGCGGTGAGCACTACGCGTGCGGGAGGAGTAAGCCGCGGACCGTACGCATCGTTCAATCTGGGCGCGCACGTGGACGACGATTCGCGTGCCGTCGCGGAAAACCGCCTGGCGCTGCGCAGCGAACTGAATTTGCCGGTGGAGCCGTGTTGGCTCAAGCAGGTACACGGCACGCGCGTGGTTACGTTGGAGGACTGCGCCGAAGTCCAAGACGCGGATGGCGCCGTGACGCGACACTCGGAACTTGCCTGTGTGATCATGACTGCGGATTGTCTGCCGGTGTTGTTTTGCGATCGCGCCGGCCACGCGGTGGCTGCGGCGCATGCGGGCTGGCGCGGGCTCGCCGCGGGCGTGCTTGAGAACACGCTGGCTGCGATGCACACCGATCCCGCGGAGATTCTTGCCTGGCTCGGTCCGGCCATCGGCCCACAAGTCTACGAAGTCGGAGAGACAGTACGCGCTGCTTTCGTCGCGGCGGATCGCGCGGCGGATCAGGCCTTTGAACCGCACGGCGCCGGCAAATGGTTATGCGACCTATACCAGCTTGCGAGCCGGCGGTTGAAAGTGGCGGGCGTCACGCGGATTTACGGTGGCGGCCTGTGTACTTACTCCGATCCGCAGCGTTTCTTTTCTTGTCGCCGCGATGGCCAGTGCGGCCGCATGGCGACACTGACCTGGTTACAAGACTGAATAATCGGCTCGATCGCCAATCAATCTGGCGATGCAATCGCTGCCTGGATCTGTAACCATTTTTCCTCGACTTCCGCGAGCCGCCTGCCGACCTGTGCTTGCCGCTGCAAACTTTCTGTCAACATTGCCTTGTTTGCGTTTGCGTAGGTCTCCGGGTTTGTCAAAAGTGTGTCGAGCTGGCGCTTGTCGGCGCTGAGCGCCTCGAGTTCCCGGTCCAGTTTTTCCAGTTCGCGCTGGAGCGGTTTGCGTTGCTCGGCACGGCGTTGGCGCTTTTCTGCCCCGTCCCGTCGTTGCGCCTTGCGGTTTACATTCGCCGCTTCGTCGCGGTCGTTGGGTTGTGCCTGAGCACCCGGCGCAACGGCTTTGCGGGTGAGCCAGATGCGGTAGTCTTCGAGATCACCGTCGAACGGAGCCAACCGGCCATCGGCGACCACCAGAAACTCCTCGGTCGTCGCGCGCAGCAGATGGCGATCGTGCGAGACGAGCAGCAGGGTTCCTTCAAATTGAGCGAGCGCCTGGGTGAGTGCGTAACGCATCTCGAGGTCGAGGTTGTTGGTGGGTTCGTCGAGCAGCAGCAGGTTGGGCTTTTGCCAAATGATCAGCGCGAGCGCCAGGCGCGCTTTTTCGCCGCCGGAAAACGGCCCGCAAGGCGAGATCGCCATGTCACCGCTGAAATTGAAGCTGCCGAGGAAGGAGCGCAGGTCCTGTTCGCGGGCGTCGGGAGCGAGCCGCCGCAAGTGGAGCAGTGGCGAGGCGTCGGCTTGCAGGGTTTCGAGTTGATGCTGGGCAAAGTAACCGATACGCAGGCCCTTGCCGGCGACCCGGTCGCCGGCAAGCGTCGGCAGCACACCGGCGAGCGTCTTGACCAGCGTGGATTTGCCTTGGCCGTTCGCGCCGAGCAGGCCGATGCGTTGTCCTTTCTGGATTGAGAGCCGGATGCCGCAGAGTACGGTTTTGTCGCCCTGCGCGCTGTGGTATCCGCAGACGGCGTCGTCGAGTATCAGCAGCGGATTCGGCACGCGGCCGCTCGCCTTGAAACTAAAGGTGAACGCCGCAGCGCTGTGCACGGGTGCGATGCGTTCCATCTTTTCGAGTGCCTTGAGGCGGCTTTGGGCTTGACGCGCCTTGCTGGCTTTGTAACGGAAACGGTCGATATAACTTTGCAGATGCTCGATCCGGCCCTGCTGCTTGTTGAAGGCGGCTTGTTGCAGGGTCAGTTGTTGCGCTCTTTGTTCTTCGAAAGCGCTGTAATTGCCGCTGTAACGTTTCAGTTTGAGGGTGTCCAGGTGCAGGATCACGTTGCAGACGGCATCCAGAAATTCCCGATCATGCGAAATGACAATGAGGGTGCCAGCGTAATGCTGCAGCCAGTCTTCGAGCCCGACGATGGCATCAAGATCCAGGTGATTGGTAGGCTCATCGAGCAACAGCAGATCCGAGCGGCACATGAGTGCCTGGGCGAGATTCAGCCGCATGCGCCAACCGCCCGAGAAGCTCATGACCGGCTCGTGGGTTTCCGCGGGTTTGAAGCCGAGTCTGAGTAGCAGGCTTTCCGCGCGAGCCGCAGCGGTGTAGCCATCGGCGTCGCCGAATTCCGCGTGTGCGTGGGCCTCGGCGGTGCCGTCGTGC
>JBOIBB010000119.1:0-31238 GCA_050739335.1 Gammaproteobacteria bacterium | reverse complement strand
CGCTCAAGGCGGCACGCAAGTGGGGCTACAAAGTAAAACGTATCCCGGAAGGCAAAGCTGAAATCATCGCCTGCGAAGGCAATTTCCATGGGCGCACCATCGCGATCGTGGGCATGTCGAGCGAAGCACAATATAAAGATGGCTTCGGTCCGTTCCCGGCCGGCTTCAAAGTGATTCCTTACGGCGATGCCAAGGCACTCGAAACGGCCATCACGCCGAACACCGCGGCGTTCCTGGTCGAACCGATTCAGGGTGAAGCGGGCATTCGCGTACCGCCAGGCGGATATCTGAAAAAAGCCGCAGAGCTTTGCAAGAAGCACAACGTGCTGTTGATCTGCGACGAGATCCAGACGGGCCTCGGCCGCACCGGCAAGCTCCTCGCCTGCCAACACGAGAACGTGAAACCCGATGGCCTGATTCTCGGCAGGGCGCTCGGCGGCGGTTTGTTGCCGGTGTCCATGTTCCTGTCACGCAAGGATGTGATGGACGTGTTCACACCCGGCGACCACGGCAGCACCTTTGGCGGCAACCCGCTCGCCTGTGCGGTAGGCATCGAAGCGCTGAACATCATGGTCGAGGAAAAACTTCCGGAGCGCTCCGCTGAAATGGGCAGTTACCTGCTGCAGAAATTGCGCATGCTCAAGAGCCCGCTCATCAAGGAGCTGCGTGGCAAGGGCCTGTTCATCGGCATCGAGTTCGATCCGCGCCAGGCGAGCGCACGCGAAGTCTGCGAGCACTTGATGGCCCACGGCATTCTGAGCAAGGAAACCCACGAAACCGTGGTGCGTCTGGCGCCGCCTTTGATCATCACCCGCGAGCAAATCGACTGGGCGGTGGAGCGGATCGAATTGGTACTCAAGGAAATGGGGAAAATGCGCGCGACGGGCTGATCGGGATCGTGACCGAAACGCTCGGCAAAGCCGCAGGAAATGCGGCTTCGCCGTCTTAGAAGCAGCCTTATTGCGACAGCACTACTTTGCGGCCGGCAGATGTAAAGCCATGGATTGAATACCGAGACGCCCGGGCCCCGTGAAGCGATTGGTGACAATCTGCGCGTTGGCGCCAAGGAACCCGGCGGTAAGCCGCTGATAATTGGTATCCATGCGCACGCTCGGATCCTTGTATATCCAAGCGGCCGGTTCTACGTCAATGGCCTCGCCGGCACGCAGGACAACTTCAAACACGTTCCCAAATCCGTGCAACCACACAATGCCACCGGTATCTTTGCAGGTGAAGGTATCCACAAAAAAGCCGCTGCCACCCAACAGCATATTGGCAACACCTTTGACGCGCTCGAAGCTGTACTCGAGGTTGTCCGTGGCCGCTAGAAATTGATGTTCCCGCACTTGCACGGAATGGCCGGTTTGCAAATGCAAGCCGAACACGTGCCCCGGGCCATCACGGCTAAAGGCAATGGTTCCCGGCCCTTCGGCCACAGTCATGATGATTGGCAAACCCGCGATGGCACGTTTGAATCCCCCGGCAATAGACTTGGCTCCGATATTCACCTGCGGCTCTTTCCATAGCAGGACGTGGTGCTCGAAAAACACCGGTGTGCTTTGCAATTCAACCTGCAGTACCGGCACCAATTCGCCCTGCACGTGATACACCACACCGGCAAAACTTTCGTTCTGCACATTGGTCGGCATCAATACCGGAACAGTCATGTTGCCCTCCTTTGTGTAATCGCTTTTCACGGCGCGGCCCGCACGCCCGCCGCGTAATCCGCGCCGCGGGCGCCGCTACGCCGGCATCGGCCGGTTTTCGGTGAGATGAATCAACCCGCGTACGTGACGATAGACGTACCAGATCCAGACGATCGCGAACGCAATCCAGCCAAAAATGAATCCAACCAGCACGAAGTAGCTCGCCCCAATCAGCACGCACCAGAGAATCGCCCACCAGAAGCTGCGGATCATCCAGGAATGGTGGCTGTCCATGGTCACACCGTCGTCGCCGCGCTTCACGTAATTGATGACGAGTGCCACGACGCTCAGAATCCCGGTGATGGCGCCGAGCAGGTGCAGGATGTAGGCGACGATGGTGATGCCGTGGCCCGGTTGTGCGGTATTCGCGGTGTTCATGTCACTGTGCTCCCGAATATTCAGTCAGTTATTCCCAACACGTAATATCTTGTAGGCGCGGTGCAGATGGATCGCGCCCCAAGACGGCCTCTCTTATCACTGCATG
This sequence comes from Gammaproteobacteria bacterium, assembly GCA_050739335.1. Lineage (GTDB taxonomy): Bacteria > Pseudomonadota > Gammaproteobacteria > Natronospirales > REEB76 > REEB76. Next base: position 29,048 of record JBOIBB010000119.1, on the reverse strand, counting down.
CTGCGCAAACTTTCTCAACCTGCATGGGGGTGCCAACGCGGGGAACTCAAGGCGCACGCGTCGGTTCCGATGACCTTTCTTTTCGATTTTGGTGATGAAGACCTCGCCAATCTCGCCGATGTGCGCGAGATGCGTGCCGCCACAGGGCTGCAAATCAATACCTTCAATGTCCACCAGCCGGATGCGGCCCACGCCGCGCGGTGGATGCACCGACATGGTCTTGACCAACTCCGGACGGGCATCCAGTTCTTCTTCGGTAATCCAGCGAAACGACACTGGCGCGTCGCGCGCGATCAGTTCTTGCAATTTGCCGTTTACCTGGTCGCGGTCCGGCGTTTCCGGCAGATCGAAATCGAGTCGTCCATAGCCATCGCCCACTTGCCCGCCCGTGACCGGCACGACGATGACCGCGCTCAGCAGATGCAGGCAGGTGTGCATGCGCATCAGCCGGTAACGCCGCGCCCAGTCCAATTCCGCCGTAACACCCATCCCCGGCTTGAGCCAGCCTGCGGTCTCGGCCGGCAGGTGCAGAATCTCGCCGGGCTGCGCGCCCTTGTGCGTATCCGCAATGCGCAGCTCGCGGCCATCGCCGGTACGCAGCGCGCCACTATCGCCCGGCTGGCCGCCGCCGAGCGGATAAAAAACCGTGCGATCCAGCCGGATACCGCGCTCGTCCACGCTCACGACGGTCGCCTCGCAGCTTCGCGCGTAGGCGTCACTGCGGAAAATTTCCTCGGTCATTCCGATTCCGGTTCCGCGGATTCGGCCGCCTCGAACTTGAGCGCCGCCGAGTTGATGCAGTAACGCAGCCCATCCGGCGGCGGACCGTCGTTGAACACATGCCCCAGATGTGCATTGCACTGTGCGCACACCACTTCCACGCGCTGCATGCCGGAACTCGAGTCCGCGTGCTCTTCGAGCGCCGCAGCGCTCATCGGTGCGGTAAAGCTCGGCCAGCCGCAGTGCGCCGCGAACTTGGTCTGCGAGTTGAATACGGGGTTGCCGCAGCACACACAGCGATAGACACCCGCAGCCTGGTTGTGCAGATACTCGCCGCTGCCGGGCCGTTCCGTGGCCTTGGTGCGGGTCACGGCATACTGTTCGGGCGTGAGCTCGACACGCCATTGCTGCTCGGTTTTGCGGATTTTTTCCATGGCCATCGCAATCAGAGGATACGCGGATGATTCGCGGCAAGAAACGCCCGGCGGCAATCGCGCTCTGGGTACCGACGGACAAACGCTGAACAAGCGTGTGCGACCGGTGAAAATTTCCGATGGCATGTGGCTCGCAACTCGTGTCCGCCGGTCGCGCGCGGGCCGAATACACGCTGGCGGGCAGCATTCGCGGGCGCGTTCTGGTAACCTATGCGTCGCCTCCGATCCCGTTTCCAACCCCTGCTGAACAGGAGACCCTCAATGCGGAGTCGCGTTGCTGTCTTGATACTTGCCTGCGTGGCGTTAAGCGCGAGCTTCTCGGCGCAGGCCGCGGGCGACATTGCCAAGGGCAAGGTCGAATCCCAGACCTGCCTCGGCTGCCACGGCATCAAGGACTATCAGACCGTGTATCCGATGTACAACGTGCCGCTGATTGCCGGCCAGAACGCCGAGTACATCGTGCACGCACTCGAGGAGTACAAGGACAACGATCGCAGCTTCAAGACTATGCATGCCCAGGCCTCAGCCCTGACCAAGCAGCAGATGGAAAACATCGCGGCGTATTTCCAGAGCCTAGCCAAACCCTTCAAGCCAAACGCGGGGAGCAAATAATAATGAAGACCCTGAGCGCGCTTGGAGTTCTGGCTCTGGCGGCGAGTCTGAGCGGCGTGCCAGCGCTGGCTGCCGATCCACCGGCGGCCGCGACTCAGTCCGCAGCGACGGCGATACCGCCGCCGACTCTCGCCTGGGCCAAACAACATTTCCAGAACACCTGCTCGGCCTGTCACGGCGCCGACGGCGCACATCCGACGCCGCTGCCGGGGAACCCGCCGCCGATCATCGCCGGGCAATACCAGAACTACCTTATCCAGGCGCTTACCGAGTATCGCGACGGTCAGCGTAAGAACCCCATCATGGCGCCGCAGGCCAAAGCCCTGACCGAACAGCAGGTCCTGGTACTCGCGGCTTACATCTCGAGCCTGCCCACACCGCTGCACACCTTGCCGCGTCCGGACTTCGGTCATTTCCCGCATTGAATAAACCGCGCCGGCGCCGGTAGCTCCGCGCTGCGGCGCCAGCGTCGGCGGCTTCACAATGCCGACGGACCCCGACTGGAATCCCTCACGCACACGCAACGGCATTCCCGTCGAAACGCGGGCAAGCAAAGTCACGGGTCTAACGGGTGCAAGCCCTACGAAGGCGGGATTACCGAAAGTGCATCTTCTGGGCCGGATTCGCCCCTTTTAGACTCGCGCTTCGGACCTCTTGAATCCCGCCGCGACTTGTGCCCCTTTTTATCCTGAGCCCTGCACTCAGTGCGTCAGCAACGCCACACTCAGTTTGCCGACGTGTACCTGTATGTCGATGCTGTCCTTGCCGCCGCTTTTCCACTCGATCGCACGCCCCGCCCCGGATTTTTTCTGTTTGCCGACCGGCACGCCGTCCACCGTCAAAGCGGCGCTGCCGACGCCCGCCGCCAATGTTGCCTCGCTGTAATTCAAGCTGTGAACGGTCGCCGTAACTTTGCCTATGTCATCCTCGATTTTGAGCGAGCCGCCGGGCACATCCAAAGTTGCCTTGCCGGTGTTGATGTCGGCCTGCACGCCGCCTGCGATACCAGTCACTTTGATATCGCCGGCCGCAAGCGTAACGGCGACGTGCAGGCTTGACGGCAGATCCACCGTCCAGTGCTCGCCGACGCCATGACTGTCGCCATTCCCGGGATACAGCACGTTGAGTTTGAGATTTCCCTGGTCGGTACTTTGACTGAGCTTCGCGGCCTTGGCGGCATTCACGCTGTTGCTATCGGTGATGATGCCGAAGAACTGGAATCTCGTCGGCACAAGCTCCACATGCACGTGAATTCGGCCGTCCTGGCTCGGTTCAAAACTCACGCGACCCGCATTGGCTGCGACTGAAACAATGGCGATCCCTGCAGCCGGCACCGTCGTGTCGAGCGTGCGCAAGGTTTGCTGCTTCACGCTGCAGGCGGATAACCACACCACCGCCGCCAGCACAATCAATAACCTGCGCATGTTCGCTGCCCTCGATTTGGTGAGCTTTCCGGCGCGCAGTGTGCCTGATTGCAGTGCACCCGTCAGCGGGCGCGACCCTCGGTGATGCCCGCAAGGTAATCCGGGCCAAGTTGCTGCATTTGTTCAAGAATCCAGTCTTGGCGGCGCCGGAGATAGGCGGAGGGGTCAGCCGCATCCGAGCGGTCAGGCGAGGGTAACGCGGCCGCAAGCAGCGCCGCCTGACCGGAAGTCAGTTGCCCCGGGGTGACGCCAAATAGTTGGCGTGCCGCGGCTCCGACTCCGAAAGCGCGGCTGTCGAACTGTGCAACATTGAGGTACATCTCGAGCACGCGCCGCTTGCTCCACTCGATGTCGATCAGCACGGTGAAGTAGGCGCCCAGCGCCTTGCGAAAATAGGTCCGTCCGGACCAGAGATAGAGATTCTTGGCCGTCTGCTGGGTGATGGTGCTTGCGCCAAGAATGCGCCGGTGCGTGCGGTTGTGCCGCAGTGCCGCTTCGATCGCCCGCATATTGAAGCCGTGATTAAACGGAAAGGTCTGGTCTTCGGAGGCGACCACGGCGAGATGCATGGCGGGCGCGATGTCCGCGTAGTTCTCCCAGTGGTACTCGATGCGGGCGTGCGGCTCGCCGTGGCTCTGCAAGTACAGAAGGCGCGTACGCATGAACGCCGTGGTCGCCGGGTTGACGACACCGCGGAACGCCACGCCCACTACCGTCGCCAGCAACGAGAGCCACAAAATCGTCGCCACGCGCCACCCCAAGTGGTGCCAAAGTCCCGCGCGTTTCAGCGCTTCCTGCTCCTCGGCCATCACAGATCCACGCGCTCGACGTCGGCCGCGGCGATCGCGGTTCCGAGAAACCGACCGCCGACGCGGGCAAAACGCTCCACATCGTCGGTCGCAAAAAATTGCGTGCTGCCGGCAAATTTGGCGCCGCAGTACAAATCACGGGCGTTCAGAACAGCCTGCACAGCCTCGGCAACCGGCTCGCTCGGATCGATTACGTGAATGCCAGTTCCGGCGACACCTGCAATCGTCTCCCCGAGCAACGGGAAATGCGTGCAGCCGAGCACGACGCAATCCAGCCCGTCGCGCTTGCGCTCACCGAGGACGGGCTGCAGGTACTCGCGCACTATTGCCTCGACGAGCGGCCCGCGGGTCCAACCTTCTTCCGCGAGTGCCACGAACAGCGAGCAGGCCTGCGAGAACACCCGCGCATCCGCACGCCGCGCGCAAATCGCGCGCTCGTACGCGCCGCCACGCACCGTGCTCTCGGTTGCCAACACTGCGATATGACCGCTCCGGGATGCACCCACCGCCGCTGCGGCGGCGGTTTCCACCACGCCGATGACGGGCAAGGGCGCGAACGCGTGCGCGAGCGCCGGCATCGCGACTGCCGAGGCCGTGTTGCAGGCCACCACCACTAGCTTGATGTCGCGAGCCACCAGCAGGCCCGCGGCCTGCAGCGCATAACGGGTGATGGTGTCGGCGCCCTTGGTGCCATAGGGCAGACGCGCGGTATCGCCAAGATACCGAAAACTCTCGCGCGGCAGGCGCGCGCGCAAAGTCCGCAGCACCGTGAGCCCGCCCATGCCGGAATCGAAAATCCCGATGGGCAGCTCGCGGCTCGGACCTATGGAGTTGATCTCCGTCATGATTGGGTAAGACACGGAAAGCAAATTCGTGCTTGCATCATTCCACACCTTTGAACGGACGATCGTCATCGAACGGCGCTGCAAGTGAAATCCTGGCACGTAGTTTGCTTTGTCTATTACGGGGAGACGCGGGTTGAGATGCGCCGACTGTACCTCCGCAGTCGGCGCACCTCGAATTGGGGGGTGCCGCAAGGCGCTCGCCCCCGAAACTCCAAAGCGCGCCTGGTTGGCGCGTGGCGCCACGGGATGTGGGACCAGGCTTGCCGGACAGGACTACACGGGATTGGGTGTCCGACAAGCCCTTTTTTTGCCTCACGACTGACAAAACCTGACACTTTTGTCAAAAAACGTCACACACAATTTGGCACATGACTGACGTCCTTAAACAGCGGCCGGATATAATCCGCGCTCACTAATGCAGCGCACGGCGCGGCATCGTGCATGACACCTTCGGAGAGCAGCATGGGCAAGGGCGATAAAAAGAGCGCACGTGGCAAAGTCTGGCGCGGCAGTTACGGAAATTCACGCCCGCACCGGCCGGCAAAAAAGCAGGGTACTCCGGCTTCCGGCCGGCAGCCTGCCAAACGCAAATAGCCGCGGGCCCGCTCAGGCCACCACGTGGCGCGCCACTCCGGTCAGCACCGGCAAGGCCACGTGCTGGAACCGCGGGCTCAGGTCGAGTGGCTTGAGCAGCATCTTGACGCTCATCTCGTGCGGGAAGTAGCGCCCGGCCGCGTGCCGACAGCGGCGGTGCAAATCACGGTACACGTGTTTGTCAAAGGGCTTGCCGGGATGGCTCGCTAGATACACGTGCTTCATTGCAATCAGGCCGTCTTCGCCGTCGATCATCCTTAGCCGATGCCAAAGCGCACGCAGTGTGCGGGTGCGCCCGGCACCTTCGAGCGCGCGGTAATGCAGGAAATAATGGTAAAAATATTTGTAGTGCCGCACCTCGTCTTCGCGGATGTGGTGCGTTAGATCGCTCAATACCGGATCGGGACTCAGTCGGCTCAAGGTCGTGTAATAGCTCGCGGTGCCCATCTCGACCACGCAACGCGCGGCCATTTCCATGCTGCGCGTGGGCTCGAGCAATTCCAACTTGCAGCACTCGGCGTATTCCCGGCGAAAAGCCGCGTAAGCCGCCTGCCAGTCGAGCCGGGGCCAGGCGATCTCCACGTAACGCCTGAGCGCCTGACCGTGCTGCAGCTCTTCGTGCTCCCAGTGATTCGCGAGCCAGCCGCGGGCATCGTCGTCGTCGGAAAAATAATCGACCAGGTTGCGGGTGTAAAGATCGGTGGTGATTTCGATAAACGAGGCGCTAGTAACCAGATAAAAAAGTTCCTCTTCGCACGCCACGGCGTCGCGGCGGATGGCATCCCAGGCAATGTCGTCGAGAGTCCAGCGCTGATGCATTTCTCCGGGGTTTTCAAGATCGGGGGTCATCGTGTCATTCTCCTGCTTCCTGCTTTTGTGATGATTCTACCGCGTCGGTGCACAAGGGCTCATTGATATCGAGCCCGGCAACAAGCCGCGCTGGATGACTGCATCCCGGTGTCGCGCTAGAGTAATCTACCTAGCCCGGTTGCGGAGATTCCCGGTGCCGAAAGCAAGACGTCTGCTGTCCCTGGTTGCTGCGCTCCTGCTGGCGGGCTGCGTCACTAATCCCTATGCGCCGCCTGCCGATGTGGCCGCCGCCCCGGCCGACGCCATTCGGCTCGTCGACGGCCTCGCTTACCAGGTGCTGCGCGCCGGCACCGGCACGAGCCACCCAACACTCGCTTCGATGATCACCGTCAATTACACCGGCTGGACCACCGACGGACACAAATTCGACAGCACCGTGAACCCGGATGGCAGCCGATCACCGGCTACGTTCCCGCTCGCGAAGCTCATCCAGGGTTGGCGGCAGGTCCTGCCCCTGATGGTTGCCGGTGAACGCATCCGGGTATGGATACCGGGAGCCCTTGCGTACGACAAGGTCAACCGAGCAGGCGCTCCGAAAGGCACACTGGTCTTCGACATCGAACTCATCAGCTTCAAGTAGCCCCGGGCTGCGCGGGAGGGCGCCATGCACAAATCCGGTCTGATTCTCCTGCTTGGCCTATTCGCAGCCTTCGGCAGCGCGGCACGCGCTGCGCCTGCGGCACCGCTCGCCGGGCTCGACAGTTACGTCCACAAGATCATCGTCGATTGGCAGGTTCCGGGCCTGGCTGTGGCCGTGGTCAAAGACAACCACGTGGTATTCATGCGCGGCTATGGCGTGCGCGAACTCGGCAAACCCGGCAAGGTTGATGACAACACGCTTTTTACCATCGCGTCGAACACCAAAGCCTTTACCGCCGCGGCGCTCGGCACGCTGGTGGCCCAGGACAAGCTTGGCTGGAACGACCGCATCACGAAATATCTACCGCGCTTCGAGGTAAACGACCCCTGGGTCACGCACGCACTCACCATCCGCGACTTGCTCACCCACGATAGCGGCTACTGCGATCCGATCTTCATGTGGTTCACCACAGGATTCACGCGCGCGCAGATCATCGAGCACTTGCGTTACGCCAAACCGACTTACGGATTCCGCGCCCACTTTTGCTACAACAACGCCATGTATCTGGTGGCCAGCCAAGTGATTCCGGCGATCACCGGTCAAAGTTGGGAAGACTACGTGCAAGCACACTTGTTCGCACCGCTCGCAATGAGCCACACGGATACGCGCATCGAAGTGATGGATGCCAACCCGGATGCGGCCGCACCGCATGCACTGGTGGATGGCAAAATCAGCGTGGTCCGGCGCTACGACACTGACGCCATGGCGCCGATCGGCGGCATAAATTCGAGCGTCAACGACATGAGCCACTGGCTTTTAATGCTGCTCGACAATGGCCAGTACCAGGGCCAGACCGTGCTTGATCCGAAGGTCATCGCGGCCATGGAGACCCCGCAGGTGGTGATCCCCGCGGACCGCGGCATTGGCAGCTGGCTGCACGCGATGAGCCCGGGCAGCGACTTTTTCACCTATGGCCTGGGACTCATCGTCGAGGACTACCACGGGCAAAAAGTCGTGATGCACGACGGCGACATCGACGGCATGGCATCGGCACTCGGCATGATTCCGGCACTGCACCTGGGCGTCGTGGTGCTTACCAACCTGGACCACGACGACGCGCGTAACGCCCTGCTCTATCACATCTTCGATCGCTATCTCGGCTTGCCCGCGCAAGGCGTGGAAAGCCGGTTGCTCGGCCTGGCCGCCAAGCAGCGCGCTGCAGAGAAATCCGCGCGGGCGAAACTCGCCGCGGCACGCGTGCCCGGACCCGCACCGCTGCCACTCGCGGATTACACCGGCAATTATCACAACGACCTCGACGGCAGCGTGCAGGTGCAGCTCGAGAACGGGCACTTGGCACTCAAGGTCGGCAACCCGAATCTCGACGGTGAGCTGGTGCACTGGAATCACAATACCTTCCGCGTGCAGATGCCCTACCGTTTCTATGAGCAGACCTTCGACCAGTACGTAACCTTTGACCTCGACGCCGCGGGCCAACCTATGGAGCTGCGTTTTTTCGGATTCCCGGCGCGCTTCGTGCGCAACGCCGCACCAGCCGGCGACGGAGCGCGTTGAATCAGCGGCGCGGTTTCGATCCGCCACGCCCCGTAGTCGCGACGCGGTAAACTCGCGTGTCCAAGAGTGTTACGCGCTGCAGCAGATACTGCGGTCCGAAATCGTAGGTCCAGATTTCCCTGTGGCCATCCGGGGTTTTGGCATCAGTTTTGGCGGGCGCAGCTCGGCGCAACGGTGGGCCGCAGCGCCGTACGAGTTCGTACACCTGCATGCCCGGATGTATATCGGCCGGCGTGCAGCGCACGCGCTGAGCGCCCAATCCATACCCCGCAGTTGCACTGTCCACCAGTACTCCGCCCTGCAGGCGCAACACACGCACCAATTGCGTGGGCCCCGAATCGTAATACCAGTAGGCCGCGGCGTGCGCGCCAGCCGTCCGGCCGCGGACTGTGTAAACGAAGTCCGGCGCGCCGCACTTTTCACGCACGCTTTGCGCACGCGCGCCGATTTCGACGCTGCCGTGCGTGCACGTCCAGGCAAACCCCGGAGAGGCCGCAAGCACCCAAAGCGCGGCGGTCCAAGAACTCATCCGTTTTATGTTCATTGTTCTGGCATCCCTACATGACCTGAATCAGGCTTTAGCATACGGTAAACTAATCGCGAAGAATGAACCTGTACGAGGCGAGGCCCCCATGAACAAGCTGCTGACAGGAATGGTGAGTACCGGCGTACTGCTGGTGCTTGCGGGTTGCACCTGGGTGTCACCCAACCCGCAAGTCAAGGCCAAGGGCATCATGGTGCTGCCACAGGATCGTGTGTCGCACTGCCGCCTGCTCAGCAGAACCCAGGTCACGGTCGCAAACCACGTGGGCTTCATCAACCGCTCGCAATCCGACGTGGAAAAAGACCTGCAAAACCTCGCCATGAACCAGGCGGTGGCACAGGGCGGAGATACCGTATCGGCGATCTCCGTGGAGGACAACGGCAATCAATCTTTCGGAATTTACCAGTGCCTCGGCGCACAATCCCAGCCGGCGGGCAGTGCACCGGCCACGCCCCCGGTGACTGCGGGCACTCAAGTGCAGACCACGCCTTATCGCGCACCCGGATCGGTAACCAACAGTCCGCCGAGCGCGTCGCACCACTGAGCGCGCCACGCGCGTGCTCGGGGCCACGCCGGCATTGCGCCCATGTGGACCGAAACCGTAGCCGGAGGGCGCGTGCCGGCGAGGCCGGCGCTTTGCTTGAGCGCGGATTCCGATACTTAGTGCGCTCACGTGGCCGCGTAAAATACGTTACCTAGATCCGTCGGATGGGGTTCCGTGGGGAGAAGTGCGCCATGAGATTCACGCGTGTTTCGATGTTTACCATCGCACTGGCGCTCGTCGCAACCTGCGTCGCCGGCCCAGTGCCGGCTGTGGTTCCCGCCAATACGAAAATGGCCCGCCCGATACAGGCGATTGCGCACGCCGTCGCGGCTGATGACCAGGAGGCGACGATGCAGGCGGCGCTCACCCGTCAACTGTTTCGCGAAGCCGGGCCATTCGCGGCCCGCTGGAATGCCAGCGGACAAGTCCAGATCTACGCCTACTACGCCCGCTTCGAGGCTGGTCCTGACCCCGCCGCGCTGCAAGACTTGGGGGCGAGCGAAGTCCGGGTGGCGCCCCTGCTACACGTGGTACAGGCTTGGGTGCCAGCCGGCAGGCTTGCAGAAATCGCTGCCCTGCCCTGGGTACAGCGCCTCGCGGTGCCGCAATACGCACTCGGAAGTAGTGCGCCGCCCCTGGGCGGTGCCCCGAACGCAGGTTCGGCCCCGCCGAGTGTCGGTCAGTTCCTCGGTGCCGCCGCTTTTAGCACGGCTACCGGCGACACGGGCCAAGGCATTATGGTCGGCGTCATCAGCAGCGGCGCTGCCGGTATCAGCCAGAGTCAGGCTAACGGCGACCTGCCGCCCAGTGTCTGGGTAGACCCAAATTCGCCGGGCGACACGACCGCGGGAGCCGGTGGAGAAGGCACGGCGATGCTGGAGATTGTCCACACGCTTGCGCCCGGCGCCGGTCTGGCTTTTTGCGGGCCGCAGACTACCGCCGACTTCCTCACCTGCCTGAACGACTTGCAAAATCACGGCGCGCAGATAATCGTCGATGATCTCACCTTCCCGGTCACCGCCTATTTCACCAACGACAGTGACGTGCTCGCGGTGCAGGAGTGGCAGGCTCAGAATCCAACGGTACGGCTGGTAACCGCTGCCGGCAACTTCGCGACGAGCTTCTGGTCCGGCACCTACAACGTGTACACACTGCCCACGCCGGTGACTGTGAACGGCGTTACCTACACCCAGGCCAACAATTTCGGCACCAATGCGGCGCCGAGTCCCTACGTCGACATCACGGTGGCGCCGGGCCAATTGGCCTATGTGCTTGAATGGGATGACCCTTGGGTGCTGACCGCGAACCTCACCAGCAGTACCCCCAACGATCCGAATGATTATGACGCTGTTCTCTACGACGCGAACGGCAATGTGCTGGCCTGCAACCAAGGCAGCACTGCCGGTAGCACGGGCTGCAACCAGGCAGGCGCTGCCGCGAGCGCGACCCCCGGCCCACAGCCAGTGCAGGCAAACCAGTGGACCAACAACTCAACCGCAACGGATAACCTCAAGCTCGCCGTCTATTACCGTGCAGGCACGCCCGGAACGGCCTTGAAACTGTTCGTCGCATCGCCCGATTCCTGCGAAGTGTTGATCAATCCGGTCAACCCCGTGGGCAGCATTGTTGGCCACGCGCAACTACCTTACCCCGCTGAGATCACCGTCGGTGCGCTGTACGGACCCGATGCACTCAATCAGAAATATGCGCTCGAAGGTTTCAGCTCACAGGGACCTGTCAACTTGCCACTCTTGCCCGCCGGCGGTCAAACGATCCCTAAGCCGGATTTTGTCGGCGTGGATGGGATCGCAATTTCAGGCGCGGGTGGCTTTCCACCCGCCGGCTGCGGCGAGCCCGCCCCCAACCCACCCGTGTTTTACGGAACTTCGGCCGCCGCACCCGGGATCGCAGCCCTGATTGCGCTACTCGAATCCGCGGGCTACACCAGCGATCAGGTGTACGGCGTGTTGCAATCCAATAGCATCGGGCTCGCCGCCACCGCCGGGGGGCCGATCCCCAATGGCCTGTTTGGTTACGGGCTACCGAATATCGCATCGGTGAAGGCTGCCACCCCACCCCCGCCCCCACCACCAAGCACCGGCAGCGGCAGCGGCAAAAGCGGAGGCGGCGGAGGTGTTGGACTAATCGCCTTGGTGTTCCTGCTTTTCAGTTGGCCAGTGAAAATGCGGCGGGCTGCACGCATCAAGATCGGCTAAACGCGCGCCTGCACCCGCGGCACAACAGAGACCGGTCGGGCCGCCCAGGCTTTTAGCCGCGGGTGTTATCCAGTAGCGCCGGTCAAGCCGCTGGACACGCTGAACCCACGCGTGGGATTAACCGCCACCAGTTGACTCGCGGCTCGCTGCGCGAGTCTGTAGGTCTGTACGCCAATGCAGACGATCCGCGCTGAGTTGGCTGGGCTCACCTCGCGGTTCCAATCATATTGCATGACCGACGCATAGCCGGCGTGCGCTATCCGCGTCCGCAGCCAGTCGAATACAGTCTTGGATTCCACAGCTAAAACTCCGGACCGGTCACTCGGTCGTTGCGGTGTCGCTACAACGGTTCCTGCGTCAACACAAATTGCTGTTGTTCGTCAACTTATCGCAACTTGTAAACTCGAAGTTCGTTTCGTAGTAGCATAATGCTCACACGTAAAGCGATAAACGGGAACTACGGACTTACGGCATTGAAGCCGTCTCACGGGCTGATTGCCAAGGGATCTGCGCAAGTACACGGAAACCGTGTGCGAACCATCCAAAGAAATCTTAATCAGTCCTTTCAATCACTTGGAGGAATTATCATGTTGCATCACGTCATGCTGAAGCGCGCAGTGCAGGCTGCCCTGGCCTGCGGTTTCGTCGGCTCGCTCGCCGCGGCCCCAACGGTATTCGCCCAGGATCAAAATCAAAACAACAACGGCAACACTACCCAACTCAAGCAAGTCGAAGTCACCGGCACGCGCATCAAGCGCACCAGTGTCGAACAGGCGCAGCCGATTCAAGTAATTACCGCGCAGCAGATCAAGGCCACGGGCCTCACCACCATCGGCCAGGTGCTGCAGCAGCTCACCGCCGCGGGCGGCGCCCTGAACACGCTGGCCAACGATGGCGGCAACTTCACCTTCACAGGTGGCGGCCAGACCAACGTCGATTTGCGCAACCTCGGGTCCAATCGCACTCTGGTGTTGGTGAACGGTCACCGCTGGATCACGGGCCTTAACGGCGCGGTCGACCTGAACACGATCCCGGCCTCCGTCATTGACCACGTCGAAATCCTGCAGGACGGCGCCTCAGCCATTTATGGTTCCGACGCCATCGCGGGGGTGGTCAACATCATTACCGTAAAGAATTTCAACGGCGCCGAAGCCAATGCCTACATGGGCATGTATGACGGCCACGGCGACGGCGGCGGCTGGGGTGGGAAGACCCAGGAGTATGACTTCACGACCGGCGCGAGCACCAGCAAGACCAACCTGGTGTTCAACGTGTCCTATACCGAGCAGGACGGCATCTCGGCCGGCAACCGCAGGATCTCGCGCGAACCGACTGCCGGCGCGGGGCTCACGCGCGGCAGCTCAGCCACGCCTCAGGGCCGGTTCTTCTTTGTGCCACCCTCGACCACCCCGGACGGCACCAACCCGAACAACGTGCCGCTCGGAAGCACCGGTCTGACCACGACCCAGTGCCCGACGACCAACTTCGGTTCGGCGGCTACCCCGGACTACCAGCCGTTCTGCGATTTGACGCTGACTCCCGGGCAGCCCGGCACCAGCCCAAGCCAGTACAGCGTATGGAACGATCTCACTAGCCGCTACAACTTCGCGCCCCTGAACTACGTGCTGACTCCGGAAGAACGCTATAGCGGCTACCTGTCGAGCAACACGGACCTGGCCGACAACCTCACGTTCAGCACTAACCTGGTATACAGCCATCGCAATTCCAAGCAGCAGGCTGGTCCTACGCCATTGTTCTTCGCCTCGACCAGCATCGCGAACACCGTTATCCCGCCCAACCAGCAGTACAACCCCTTCGGCTTCGCGCTCAACACCAACGCTTTCCAGCCCGCGAGCCAGCCGAACGCCGGTCTGCCGGCCACGGGTTACCTCGCGCTGCTCGGCCGGCGCATGCTCGAAGCCGGCCCCCGTATCTACACCGAGTCGGAAGACACTTACCGTTTCAGCAGCGGCTTCAACGGCTTCTTCGATGTCGGCAGTTCCGAGTGGGATTGGGACGGCGGCTACATCTTCTCGAAGGACAACGAAACCGACAACAACCCCGGCGGTTTCAATATCGCCAACCTGCGCAATGCCATGGGTGACCCGGCCACCTGCGCGAGCATCCCGCATTGTGTACCCATCAATATGTTCGGCGGCCAAACCGACGCCATCACGGCTCAGCAACTGGCCTACAGCGGTTACACGGCCACCAACCTGTTCGGCAACAACCAGCGCATCTATTACGCCGATATCACCAACAGCAACATCGCCAACCTCCCGGCCGGGCCGTTGGGCTTCGCGGCCGGGTACCAATACCTGGAGCACGATGGCTTTTTCCAGCCGAATCCAATAGCTCAGGAAGGCGATGACGCCTTCAACGTAAAAGTGGCGGTGCCGCCGACCACGGGCCGCATCCGCGAGAACTCGGTGTACGCCGAGTTCGACGTGCCGCTCATCGCCAACGTTCCGGCTTTCAAGCTGCTGGACCTCGACGTTGCCTCGCGGCACACCAACTACACAAGCTTCGGCGGGAATACCTCGAGCCGCGCGGGGCTGAAGTGGGACGTCACCGACGACTTCATGCTGCGTGGTACCTGGTCGCAGGGATTCCGCGCCCCCGACATCAGTGACCTGTTCGCCGGACCCACGCTGCTCTCCTCGGTGGTCAACGACCCCTGCAGCGGCTACCAGACCTCGGGCGTTTCACCCGTGGTGGCCCAGCGTTGCGCAAACGGCTTCGATGGCATCAGCCCGGTGCCGGGGAGCTACAAGCAGCCGAACACCCAGATCAACACGCTCGAGAGCGGCAACGCCCAGCTGCAACCCGAGACCTCGGTTTCAAAGACCGTGGGTTTCGTGTACAGCCCGAACTGGGCGCCGGGACTGAACTTCAACATGGATTACTTCCACATTGATCTGGAGCATTCGATCCAGCCCCTGAGTGGTCAGGCCATTATGACCGGCTGCTACGTGGCGGGAGTGGCGAGCGACTGCTCACGCATCGTGCGTGGCTCGACCGGCGGTATCCAGATCCTGAACGATGCCGTGACCAATATCGGCGGCACGCTTACCGACGGCTTTGACCTCGACGGCAGCTATAGCTTCAACACCAACGTCGGCGAATTCCGCGTCGATGTGACCGGCACGTACACGCGCCGCTACGACGAGATCCTGCCGAATCCGGGTGGTGCCCCGACCGTCACCAGCCTGGCCGGGGTGGAGCGCGGCGGCACCGTATTCCCATTCGGAGTGCCGCGCTGGAAAGCCCAGACTGCACTGCAGTGGACCGACGGCACCTGGACGGCAATGTGGGACATGCGCTACATCAGTGCGCTGGTCGAGCCGTGCTCGGATTCCTTCGACGATACGGCGCTCAGCCTGACCAACCTGGGCCTGTGCTCGAACCCGAACGTGGCCGACAACAGCCTGTCGACCAATCATCTGGGGCAGACGATCTACCACGACGTTCAGGCAACCTACAACCTCGCGCCGGCGAACGTCTCGTTCACGCTCGGTATCCGCAACCTGTTCAACAAGGAACCGCCGTCTTCGACGCAACAGCAGTTGAACAGTTTCGACCCCACGCTGTACGACGTTCCGGGACGCTTCATTTACGCGCGTATCGGCGTGAAATTCTGAAGCACTGAGTAAACCGGGCGTACATCCCACCCCACGGTCTCCAAGGACCGTGGGGATTTTTCTTGCCCAGCGTTTCCCGCGTTCGCACATGGCCCGTGTCGGCCGGTATCCGCGCGCATAAGCGCCGCGCTCTCTGGTCGCGCGGCGACCAGTCAGGGCGTAGCCACCATCCCCAGCACCTTCTGCAAGGGCTGGAGGTGCGTGGCGTAGTGCCGCCAGCGGCCGACCGAAGCGGTATAGATTGGTCGACGCACTTGCGCGAGGCTCGCGGTGCGCACCGGCCGGCGGTTTGCATAAAAATGCAGGCAGGCGTCGTCCCATTCCAACCCGCAGAACGCGATGAGCCGGCGCGCCTCGGCCTCGAGGTTTGCGACCACGTCTTCGTAGCGTAGCTCCAGGATCCGACCCTGCGGCAACAGGCGCTCCCAGTGCTGCATCAGTTCCTGGTAGCGGCGATAAAACCGCCCGAGTTCGCCCAAGTCATAACTGAAATCCTGCCCGCTGGTGAAATGGTGCGTGAAACAGGATACGCAAGTGTCGAGCGGATCGCGCCGGCAGTGAATGATGTGGGCCCCGGGAAACAGCACATGAATGAGGCCGAGCAGCGCCATATTGGTATGCAGCTTGTCGACGACACGCTTGGCGGCGGGCGCGAGTTCGCGCGTAGCCTCAAGGTAATGAGCGCCGACGGCCCGCAGCCTTGGGCTATCGAGATGCGCAACCCGTTGCGGCAGTTCGTCGTCCGCCACCGGCGGGTCGAGTTCCGCCCGTAGACACTGCCTCAGGGTCTGCAGCTCGCCGCCACCGTGTACGCCGGGATGACTCGCCAGAATCTGCTCGACCAGGGTGGTGCCGGAACGCGACATGCCGACGATGAAAATCGGCGAGTCGCTCGCGCTCCCGACATCGGTATGCGCCGCAATAAAGTCGGCACCGAAGCTCTGCATCGCGACCCGATAAAAATCCGCCTGCCGCGCTTCGTCGTAGGCCGTCGCGGCGCGCTGCAAACGGTTGCCCGCGAGAAAGTGGCCGAAAGCACGCTCGTAATCGCCAGCGTCCTCCCAGACCTTGCCCACGGCAAACTCCAGCAGGATCCGGTCTGCCGCGCTTTGCGACACGGCGTGCGCTTCCAGCGCCTCGAACGCCGGGCGGAGCGGATCGTCCAACGGCAGGCGCACTTGGTTTGTAAGGTTGTAATAAGCCGGCACATCGTCGGGCTTCAGGCGCAAGGCTTCACGGTAATGGGCCTCGGCTTGCGCGAGTTCACCCAGGTTCGCGAGCGTTACGGCGAGCCCGACCTGTGCGGGGACGCACCCCGGCGCGATCGCGAGCAGCTCTTCGAAGCACGCGCGCGCGTCGTCGAAGGCTTCGATCGACTGAAACGCGGCGGCCGCCCGCAACAACTTGGCGCTGTCGCCGGCCGCCAAAGCGTGCGCGCGGCGCAGACTCGTCAGGCCCTCGGCGCGCCGCACGAGCCCCACGAGCATCTCCCCTGCGCCAAGCAACGCATCGAAATGTCCGGGTTCCAAAACCAAGGCGTGCTGATAGCTCGAAAGCGCGTCACGCTCGTGGCCCTGAGCGACCTGGCTGCGCGCCAGCACCAGCAAGGCGTCGGCGTAATCCGGTTTGAGATCAAGGGCGTTACGACTGCTGCGCTCGGCCGCGGCGTGACGGCCGAGCGCCTGGTAAACACAGGCGAGGTTGTGGCGATACAGGTAACTTTGCGGCCCGAGTTCGACCGCGCGTTCGAGCAGCACAAGCGCCTCCGCGTCATGCCCGGTCTGGTGCGCGAGCAGTCCGAGAAAATGCGTGGCGTCGGCATGCGCCGGCGCGTGCCGCAAGACCTCACGGTAATTGCGCTCAGCGAGTCCGAAATCCCCGTGCTGCTGGGCGGCAACGCCCGCCTGCATGAGCGCGGCGGTCGTGGTGGTAGCGGATGACGTGTTCAATTTTCCAGACACCAATGCCAGTGCGGCGGCGCAGCTCGATGCGAGGATTGCCTGACGAATCAGGCACTCCAGTTTATCAGGCGCCACTCCGCACATCCGCACCCACAGATACCACGGCCTCAGGGATGCGATGCGGACGGCCTGGCCGTGCCCTCAGCCGCTCGTGACCGCGGAAGTGGCCCGGCGTGATCCTGCGGCAAGGGCTTGCCCGCGGTTTCTTCGCCCCACCACGCGGACACCACCGCACCAAGCACGCCGGTCAGCGCGAACGCCAACATCAGCCAGGCAACGCCGATGCGTTCCTGCGCGAGCGGCAACAGAAACACGCCAACCAGTGCACCCACGCGCGACGCGGCGGTCGCCAGTCCGTGTGCCGACGCTCGCAGATCAGTCGGATAGAGCTCGGCCGGCAAAATCCAGCAGGTGTTGCCCGGGCCATAGCTGATGGCCAACTGCCACACCAGCAGCCCGACGATCAAAACGAGGAGCGGCGGCGGCCCGTGCAGCGCGAACACCCAGATGAGCACCAGGCCCACCACCGAGCCAGCAAATCCCCAGATCTGCGCGCGCAATCGTCCCACATGCTCGATGGTCTCGGCGAGGAGCACGGTACCCGCGACCGCCACGAGATCGAGCACGGTATTGCCGATCACCGATTGCACCTTGGTGTGCAGTCCAAGGCTCAAGAGCAGGAGCGGCGCATAGATGCCGAAACTGTAGCCCATGATGTCGAACAGGAACCACGGCACGGTCACGAATGCCGTGCGCCTTATATACGGACGCGTAAACAACTCCCGCCAGCGCGCCATCGGGGCGGGCCGTACTTGACTGTTCGCAATCAACTGCCGGCGTTCGGCCTCGCTCAGGCTTGGCACGAGTTGCGCGAGCACTCCAACCGCTTCTTCGACGCGCCCGCGGCGCAGGTACCAGCGCGGCGACTCCGGCAGGTTTTTCCGCAGCCACAGGATGCCGAGCGCTGGCACCGCACCCGAGGCGAGCATGAAACGCCAGGCGTGCTCACCCAGCGGCAGAAGCGCGAGCCCGACAATGCTCGATACCGCCGCGCCGCCCATCCACAAGGCAAACACCCAGACACTGATGCGCCCACGGCGTGCGCGCGGCAGGAACTCCATCAAATAGGTCGCCGACACCGGGTAGTCGGCACCGACGCCAACGCCCAGGATGAACCTCAACACCAGAAGCGATGTGAGACTCCAAGCAAATCCCGACACAAACGCCGCCACCAGGAACGTCGCCATGTCCAGCATGTAAATGGCCTTGCGACCATAACGGTCCGCGAGCGGCCCACCGACCAGGCTGCCGAGCAACGCGCCGAGCAGCGCCACGCCGCCGAGCAAACCGGTTTGCAATGGTCCCAACTGCCACTGCGGCTTGAGCAGGATCAACGCGATGGCGATGATCGAGAGATCGTACCCGTCGAGAAACACGCCCAAGCCCGCCGCCCACGCCGAACGGCGGTGCACGCGCCCGATGCGCGCTTCATCGAGACGCGTAGTAATGGTTTGCATGGATGGCTTGAGCTTCGGTTCGGAAGACGAACCCACGGCACTTGGGTACCGAGCGCTTTAACATTTTACGCTGCGTACTGCGCGGAAATGCGCCGCCAGAGTCAGACTGAACGAACAAAGCCGGACCGTGATCTTCAAAGTGCAAAGGCTGGACGGATTTCTGAGTGGCAAGGCCGATCGGGAATCCCCCTGCAAACGCATCCTGAGTGCCCGTCGAATCGAGCTGTCAGAAGGCGCAGCACGCGCTCAAGGCTGACTGCGCTTCGATTCGAGCCACTTCACCAACGGCTCCCACTGCTCGCGATCCGGCGCCGAGAGGTACTCGGGCAGCTCGTGGATACCGAGCCCACGTTGATAGGCACGGATGTAGTTTTGGGTATCGCGCAGGGTCGCGATCACCGGCACCTTGAGGCTATCCAGAAACCGTTGCAGTTCGGCATAGATCAACAGATTCTCGCGCACCCGGTTGGCGACGACCGCCACCTTGACCTCCTTGCGTGCGACCTTGCCGACGTCGAGCAATTCGGCCACGAACTTTGCCGCCGCGCCGATGTCAATCGGTGAAGGCAGCACCGGTACCAGCACAGTCTCCGCACGCCGCAAGAGCTGGGTGAGGTCCGGGCCGTGCACTCGCGCAGGTGCATCGATGATCAGGAAATCCGTGTTGCGGTCGAGATGCACCAGTCCTTCGCGGCGCGCATCGACTGAGAGGATCCGATCGCGATCTGCGGGCCGGTGCGCAAGCCACTCGAGGCTCGAGGCCTGGGGGTCGAAGTCCGCAAGGCTCGTGACCGCGTCCCAGTAGCTGGCGAAATAGGCGGCGACATTGGTCGCGAGCGTGGACTTGCCACAACCCCCCTTGGCGTTGATGACCATAATGCTGCGCATGTGGCCTCCTCCTGCGGTTGTTGGTGGTTTTCTCCTGCCGGCCTGAGTATAGACGCGCCCGGCGGGTCCCCACCAACCTGCTGCCGGCCGCAGGGCGTCCGGGCTACGTGAAGCCGGCCGGCGGGCCTGAGATAATGTACGAGCGGTGCCATCCCGGACAGGTCTGATCCCCATGCAAATCCACTTCAGCAAAATGCAAGGCCTCGGCAACGACTTCATGGTGATCGACGCCCTGGACACGCCTCTCGATCTCAACAGCACACAGGTGCAGGCGCTGGCCGACCGGCGTACCGGGGTGGGCTTTGACCAGTTGTTGCTGCTCGAGGCGCCGCACACGGCGCAGCACACCGCGTACTACCGCATCTTTAATGCCGATGGCGGCGAAGTCGAACAATGCGGCAACGGTGCGCGTTGCGTGAGCCGCCTGCTGGTGGAAAGCGGGCGCACGCGCGGCCCGGAAATCCGGCTGGAATCCGCCGGCGGCCTGCTGGTGGCGGACACCGGCAACCTTGACCAGGTGCGTGTCAACATGGGCGTGCCGGTGTTCGAACCGGCGCGTATCCCGTTCCAGGCGCGCGAGCGCGCCTTGACCTATCAACTCGACGTGGACGGACACCATCACGCCATCGGCGCGGTGGCCATCGGCAATCCGCACGCCATTCTCGATGTACCGGACGTGGGCATTGCGCCGGTCGCAGAACTCGGGCCGAAAATCGAGCGTCATCCGCGTTTCCCGAAGCGTGTCAACGTTAACTTTGCACAGTGGGTGGATCGTACCCACGTGAAGCTGCGCGTGTACGAACGCGGCACCGGCGAGACCCTGGCCTGCGGCTCGGGTGCCTGCGCCACCGCCGCCTGGGGACGGCTCGCAGGTTGGCTCGACGAGACCGTGGAGGTCGCACTGCGTGGCGGGCACCTCGTGATAAGCTGGCCGGGCGAGGGGCAACCCTTGTGGATGAGCGGACCTGCGATCCGCGTTTTCGACGGAACCATCAAGCTATGAGCACTGGGCATAAATCCGACTTGCGTGACGGCAACGACATCGAAGAGACCGTAAGCGATTATTTGACGCACCATCCGGGATTTTTTGAAGACCACACCGATGTACTGTTGCGGCTCGAGGTGCCGCACCCGACCGGGCACGCGGTCTCGTTGATTGAACGCCAAGTCGACGTCTTGCGCCGGCAGCATCGCCAGATGGAACGCAAACTCCTTGACCTAATCGAGGTGGCGCGCAACAACGATGCCTTGATCGAGCGTATTCACCGCCTGGCGATCGCACTGCTCGAGGGCGAGAACCTCGCGGACCGGCTCTACACGGTGCAGGACGAGTTGCGCAACCGTTTCGGTGCCGACGAGGTGAGCCTGTTCCTGGTGGGCACGCCACCCGAAGCCGACGCCGGACCGGCGCGCTGGTTCGAGCCCGGCACCACCGACCTCGAACAGTTCCGCGAGTTCCTCGATGCTGACAATCCCTATGTCGGCCGGCTGCGCACCTCACAACTCGAATTCCTGTTCGGCGAACAGGCCGAACACATTGCCTCGGCGGCGCTCGTACCGCTGGCCGCGCGTGGCAAGCTCGGGGTGCTGGCGCTCGGCAGCCAGGAAGCCGAACGCTTCGGCCCGACTCTCGGCACGGCGTTCCTCGCACGCATCGGCGAACTCGTGACCGCCGCCATCCAGCCGCTGTTCCCGGAATGAGCACGCCGCTCGCGGCGGACATCGAGAAATTCATCGGGCATCTGTCCCACGAGCGCGGACTCTCGCCGAATACCGCGGCGGCGTACCGGCGCGATCTGGGTTTTTTCCAGAACTATTGCCTGGCACAGCAAATCGAGGACTGGGACCGCGTGGACGTGCATCACGTGCGTGGATTCGTGAGCGCACGGCATCGCTTGGGGCTCGGCGCTCGCAGCCTGCAACGCGAGCTCTCCGCGGTGCGCAGCTTTTACAATTACCTGCTGCGCGAGCGGCGCGTGCGCAACAACCCGGCGAACGGCGTGCCGGCACCCAAGGCGCCACATCGCCTGCCACAAACGCTCGATGTCGACCAGATGGCGCGATTGCTCGAGATTGACGGCCACGCGCCCGAGGTCGTGCGCGACCGGGCCATCATGGAACTCCTGTACTCGTCGGGCCTGCGTCTCGCCGAACTCACCGCGATCAAGCTCACGGACATCAATCTCGCCGACGCCACCGTGACCGTCACCGGCAAGGGCAACAAGACCCGCATCGTGCCCGTCGGCCGCAAGGCGCGTGAAGCTCTGGCCGCGTGGTTGAAGGAGCGTGCCGGGCTGGCCCGGCCCGGAGACGAGTGGCTGTTTGTCGGCCCGCACGGTGGACGCCTGAGCCCGCGTACCGTGCAGTCGCGCCTCAAGCGCTGGGGCATCGCCCAAGGCATCGCGCTCGGCATCCACCCGCACATTTTCCGCCACTCCTTCGCGAGCCACCTGCTCGAATCCAGCGGCGACTTGCGGGCCGTACAGGAACTCCTCGGTCACGCCAGCATCAGCACCACCCAGATTTACACCCACCTTGATTTCCAACACCTGGCCCATATTTACGACCAAGCTCACCCGCGGGCGCACAAGAAAATGGGGCGTGAGCAGTGATGCCGGACGTTTCGCGGTCCGACAGCGAAATGTGGAGTGGTAAAATCTTAGGCGATACCCTTCTGCTCCGCACTCCTGGTGCCCTAGCTCCTCACCCGCCGAGGCGTTGACGGGACACATCCCGTTCAAATCCCGCCGGCAATATTCAGGTAAGCGATGACATGGAACAATTTCACGGCACCACCATTCTTTCCGTACGCCGCAACGCCACGGTTGCCATGGGTGGCGATGGTCAGGTGACGCTCGGCAACACCGTGATGAAACCCAACGCCCGCAAGGTACGCCGGCTCTACAACGATCAGGTGCTGGCGGGTTTCGCGGGCGGTACCGCCGACGCCTTCACGCTCTTCGAACGCTTCGAAGAGAAGCTCAGCAAGCACAGCGGCAACCTCACGCGCGCCGCCGTGGAACTTGCCAAGGACTGGCGCACCGACCGCATGCTGCGCCGCCTCGAAGCGCTGCTCTGCGTGGCCGACAAGAACGCCTCGCTGATCGTCTCCGGCAACGGCGACGTGATCGAGCCCGAGCACGGACTCATGGCCATCGGCTCGGGCGGCATGTTTGCGCAAGCTGCGGCGCGCGCCTTGCTCGACGCTACCGAGCTCGACGCCCGCGCCATCACCGAGCGCGCCCTCAACATCGCGGCCGACATCTGCATTTACACGAATCGCAATCTGACCATTGAGGTGTTGACGTAGCAGGTACCGAGTCATCGCGCGCCTCAGCAATGATGAGGAGTGAGGATGTGGGCGGTGAGACGATAATGTGTACGCGTGGCGCCGATTCCTCACTGCCCTTACCCATCACTCCCTCACCGGATTTTCAATATGCCTGAACTGACTCCCCAAGAAATCGTCCAAGAGCTCGACAAACACATCATCGGCCAGACCGCGGCCAAGCGTGCCGTGGCAATCGCGCTGCGCAACCGCTGGCGGCGCATGCAGGTCGAGCCACAATTGCGCAACGAAATCACGCCCAAGAATATCCTGATGATCGGTCCCACCGGCGTTGGCAAGACCGAGATCGCGCGCCGCTTGGCGCGCCTCGCCAACGCTCCCTTCATCAAGGTGGAAGCCACGAAATTCACCGAGGTCGGCTACGTCGGCAAGGACGTCGACACTATCATTCGTGATCTCGCCGATGCCGCGATCAAGATGGGGCGCGAACAGGCCAAGCAGCACGTGCGCGCCCGCGCGGAAGAAGCGGCCGAAGAGCGCATTCTCGACGCGCTGCTGCCGCGCAAGCATCACGTGGGTTTCGCCAATGAGCCGCTGCCGCCCGACCAGTCCGACACCCGCCAGAAATTCCGCACCATGTTGCGCGCGGGTGAACTCGAAGACCGCGAGATCGAGGTGGAACTCACCATGCAGGTGGGCGTGGAAATCATGGCTCCGCCCGGCATGGAAGAAATGACCCAACAACTGCAGGGTCTGTTCCAGAACATGGGCGGGCAACGCACCCGCACCCGCAAGCTCAAAGTCAAGGAAGCGCGCAAGCTGCTCGAGGACGAAGAAGCCGGCAAACTCGTCAACGAAGACGACATCAAGCTTGCCGCCATCACCAACGTCGAACAGAACGGTATTGTGTTTATCGACGAGATGGACAAGGTCACGCGCCGCGCCGGCGACCTCGCCGGCGCGGACGTGTCGCGCGAAGGTGTGCAGCGCGACCTGTTGCCGCTCGTGGAAGGCACCACCGTGAACACCAAGTACGGCACGGTGAAAACCGATCACGTGCTGTTCATCGCCTCGGGCGCGTTCCAGATGTCCAAGCCCTCGGACCTGATTCCGGAACTGCAGGGCCGCTTGCCGATCCGCGTCGAACTCTCGGCGCTCGGCGTTGAGGACTTCGTGCGCATCCTTACCGAACCGGACGCGGCGCTCACCATCCAGTACCGGGCGCTCATGCAAACCGAGGGCGTAAGTGTGGAATTCAGCGCCGACGGCGTGCGCCGCATTGCCGAGGTGGCCTTTGAAGTGAATGAGAGCACCGAGAATATCGGTGCGCGACGTCTGCACACGGTGATGGAGCGCTTGTTCGAAAGCCTGTCCTTCGAAGCCGACGGGCACAGCGACAAGACGGTGACCATCGATGCCGCCTACGTCAACCAGCAGGTCGGCGAATTGGTCAAGGACGAGGATTTGAGTCGCTATATACTCTGAGGTTTCCCATTCCGGAGATCAGAGCATGGCAAACGAGTCGATCCCGCATCCCACCGAGATCCGCCTGCGCAAATCCGCGGGGGTGTTGGCGGTTACCTTCGGCAACCAGGAAAAATTCGAGTTGCCGTTCGAATACCTGCGGGTCTTCTCGCCGTCCGCGGAAGTGAGCGGTCACGGCCCCGGGCAGGAAATCCTGCAAATCGGCAAGGAAAACGTCAAGGTCATCGGGATCGAGCCGGTCGGAAGCTACGCGGTGCGGCTGATCTTCGACGATGGCCATTCCACCGGGCTTTATTCTTGGTCGGTGCTCTACGAACTCGGCAAAGACCACGACGCCAAGTGGCACCGCTACCTGCAGCGCCTCAAAGTCGCAGGTTATCAACGCAAAAGCTCATAGGGAAACCCGGGCTGTTCGTCACGCCGGCGCAAGCCCGCGTCGGCACTCTTGAACGAACTGCATCGCGGCTGCAATGCCGACGAAGCCAATACCTCAAGGTCGCCGGGTTTCCGGGCAAGGGCTGCTAGAATGCCGCGTACAGGTACGCGCGCCATGGCCAACGAAACTCCGGAAACCACTCACTTCGGCTACCAGCAGATCCCACTCGCCGACAAGGCGCGGCGCGTAGCCGCGGTCTTCAGCTCGGTCGCCGACCGTTATGACTTGATGAACGACCTGATGTCGTTCGGCCTGCATCGCGTCTGGAAACGCTTTGCGCTCTCCCAGACCGGGCTCAAGCCCGGAGACACGGCGCTCGATGTGGCCGGGGGCACCGGCGATCTCGCCCGCGCGCTGGCACGGCAGGTCGGCGCCCATGGCAAAGTGGTGCTCGCCGACATCAACGCATCGATGCTGGAACACGGCCGCGACAAGCTTGTGAATACCGGCGTCGGTGGCAACGTGCAATACGTGCAGACGGACGCTGAGCATCTGCCGTTTCCCAACCGGCACTTCGATTGCATCACCATCGCCTTCGGCCTGCGCAACGTCACCCGCAAAGAGGCTGCGCTCGCGAGCATGTACCGGGTGCTGAAGCCCGGCGGCAAGCTGCTGATCCTCGAATTCTCCAAACCTGCGCTGCGCGCCACTCGACCGCTCTACGATTTCTACTCCTTCACGGTGCTGCCGGCACTCGGTGCCTGCGTAGCGCACGATCGCGCGAGTTACCGCTATCTCGCGGAGTCGATCCGCATGCATCCCGACCAGGAAACGCTCAAGGGCATGCTTGAGGCTGTGGGCTTCGAGCGTGTTGATTATCTCAACCTGAGCGGCGGCATCGTCGCCTTGCACCGCGGCTGGCGGCTATGAGCGCGCCCGTGCTCGCAACGCTGCTGGCGCCAGCGGTCGCACGCGCACTCAATCAGGCGCTGTCCGGCTCGCAGGCCGCAGCCGCTGATCGCAAGCTCCTGGCGCACAAGCTCGTGGCCGTCGAGCTCAAGGAACTCCCGCTCAAGCTGTGGTTCACGGCGGAAAAAGACAAGCTCGCCGTGCACGCGAGCCACGCCGGCAAGGCCGACGTGACCATCCGCACCACGGGCCTGGCGCTCTTCGAAGCGGCCTGGAAGCGTGGCGAGACACCGCCACGCGGCATCGAGTTGAACGGTGATGCAGAAACCGCGCAGATCTTCTCGCGCCTGCTGAAACGCGCGGATCTCGACTGGGAAGAACTGCTGTCGCATTACCTCGGAGATATCCCGGCGCACGAGATCGGCAAGTTCGCACGCGGCGCGTTCCGCTGGGGCCAAGATGCCGGCACGCGCTTCGGCGCGGATCTCGCCGAATATCTGCTGTACGAGCGCAAGCTCCTGCCCGCGCGGCACGAAGTCGACGCCTTCCTCGACGCCGTTGATCGGTTGCGCAGCGATGCCGATCGGCTCGCAGCGCGGCTGGACCGTTTGGCTCCCCGACATCGCGCGCCATGATCCGGCCGCGTCAAGCCCTCAGGCTCCTGCACATCAACTTTGTGCTGGCGCGTCACGGACTCGATGAAATCATCCTCTCGACGCACCTCTTTCGGCCGGTGCGTTTCGCCATTTATCTCTCGCCGTTTCACTGGCTGCGGCGACACGACGTGCCACGCGGCGAGCGCCTGCGCCGCACCCTCGAAGACCTGGGGCCGGTGTTCATCAAGTTCGGACAGATGCTCTCCACGCGCCGCGATCTCCTGCCGCATGACATCGCCGACGAGCTCGCGAGGCTCCAGGATCAGGTACCGCCCTTCTCCGGCCACGAGGCGCGCCTGATTGTGGAAAAAGCGCTCGGCAAGCCCGTGACCGAGCTGTTCCAGGAATTCGACGAGACCCCGCTCGCCTCGGCGTCGGTCGCGCAGGTGCATGCCGCGCGCCTGCCGGACGGCAAAGCCGTGGTGGTCAAAGTGCTGCGCCCCGGAATCGAGCGCGTGATCCGCGGCGATCTCGAGGTCCTGTACCTGCTCGCGGGGCTCGCCGAACGTTACTGGCGCGAGGCGCGGCGCCTGCGTCCGCGTGAAGTGGTAGCCGAATACGAGAAGACCATCCTCGACGAACTCGATCTGATTCGCGAAGCGGCCAACGCCGCGCAAATCCGCCGCAATTTCAAGGACTCGAAGCTGCTCTACGTGCCCGAAGTCTACTGGCCGCTGATCCGCCGCAATGTAATGGTGATGGAGCGCATCGCGGGCGTGCAGATCAGCGATGTCGCCACCCTGCACGCGCACGGCACCGACATGCTCAAGCTCGCCGAGCGCGGCGTGGAGATCTTCTTCACCCAGGTGTTCAAGCACAACTTTTTCCACGCCGACATGCATCCCGGCAACATCTTCGTGGACGTGAGTGATCCGCAAAACCCGCGTTACATGGCCGTGGACTTCGGCATCGTCGGCACGCTCACCGCGCGCGACCAGCAGTATCTCGCTGAGAATTTCCTGGCGTTTTTTCGCCGCGATTACCGCCGCGTGGCGGAACTGCACATCGAATCCGGCTGGGTGCCGCCGGGCACGCGCGTCGGCGAATTTGAAAGCGCCATCCGCACAGTCTGCGAACCAATCTTCAACCGCCCGCTCAAAGACATCTCCTTCGGCAACCTGTTGCTGCACCTCTTTCAGACGGCGCGGCGTTTCAACATGCAGGTGCAGCCGCAGCTCGTGCTGCTCGAGAAAACCCTGATCTATATCGAGGGCGTGGGCCGCGATCTGTACCCCGATCTGGACCTGTGGAAAACCGCCAAGCCCTTTCTCGAAGACTGGGTACGCGAGCAGATGGGCCTCGGGATGACCTTCCGCAAGCTGCGCGCGGCGATGCCGGCAATGCGCGAGCTGCTGCTTGAGGGACCGGCACGGCTCAACGTGATCCTCAAGAATCTCGCCAACAATCAGTTGCAAGTCGGCATGAGCAGTGCGGAGCTGAAAGACCTGCGCGACTCGGTACGCCACCGGGTCCGCCACGTGTACCACGCCGTCGCGGCCGGCGCTCTGGTGGTGAGCGGCGCCCTCATGCTCGGCCGCCCGGGCGTGCCGTTATGGGCCGCGTCTGCCGTCGCCGGCCTGGGTTTTCTCACCTTTATCTGGGGTCATTGGCACGCGCGCAAGCTCGGCCCCGCGAACGGAACCTGAAGACAGTCTCGCTATAAAGACCTTTTGGCCAGTAGCCCGCCGTGACTTGGGAGCCGCCCTTTCAAGCGCCTCGGCCATGCGTGTTTGCCAACCGGGCGCCGTAGACTTCCAACGTGCGATGACCTTGGATGGCAGACGCAATGACAAGAGTTGGCGCGGATTTGCAAGCTTGGGGCGCCCCCGACGCACCAGCTTTGCGCCGTGATACAAGCCAGCCTGGGAAATCCAGGTATCCGTAATCTCCGGTAGAGTCTCCGGATCATGAGAGATGGGGTTGGAGCTTCTTCGCTTCGCGCTCCTGGCAGCGCCTCATAATCGCTCAAGACGATCGTCTCAAACGCGCGGTATTGACAGGAGGTCTTACAGAATAGTTAGATTTCACTCGCGCAACTCCGACTCCACACCAACTGTATCCAGCTCAAACACATGGTTGTCAAAATCCTGAAAATAGAGCGCTGTATCCGACCTGGCCAGCTGATACTCGTGCCCTATTGCTGCCAGCTTCTTCGCTACCGCAGTTAGCGCGGACTGCGATACAAGAAACGCGACGTGATCGCCAGTTACAGGACGCTCCACATCAGCTTTGACAAGTACAAACCACGTATCACCCAGTTGCATGTAGCTTTCGTCATGTCCATCCTCGTCAGTGCGTCGGATGGTCTCCGCATCGAAGACTTCTGCAAATAGCAATGCAGTGCGGGATGGGTCGCGGACAATCAGAGCGATGTGACTAAGCTTGTCGAGCGTGTTCATAGAAAAATCTAACGTTTGAGCAAAGCGGCAGCCTCGACAGGCCCTGTCCGCTTGAACGCATTGTTGGGCGTCACTTTGGTGCCGCAGGAACTAAACCGTAGTGGGTCATTACCCCGACAAGGGCCGCTTTGTCGGGTGGACCACCTGCATTGACTATAGC
>JBOIBB010000118.1:0-15767 GCA_050739335.1 Gammaproteobacteria bacterium | reverse complement strand
GTCTATGCCAACGCCGCCGCGCTCAGGGCCGCAGGCATTACGGATCAAACTCCCAGCCCACCGGGTGGCACCATCGTGCGCGACGCGCAGGACCATGCCATCGGCATGCTGAACGACACTGCAGCCGGGCCCGTGTATGCCGCCTACGCGCGATACATGGCCGCGCTGTCGCCGGCCGAACGCGCGGCGCGCCGCGAGCAGGTGCTGAAACTCGCGATGGATCACGCCACCAGCACCGGCATCACCACTTGGGTGGACATGGGCGAAGATTTCAAAACGATTGACTGGCTCAAGCAACAGGCGGCCAAGGGATTGCCCATACGCCTGTACGTGAACGTCGCCGGCGAATCGGTGGCCGCGCTCAACGCACAGCTCACGCGCTACCGCAGCATCGGCTACGCGAACAACCACTTCACGGTGCGCGGCGTGGGCGAGATTCTCTCGGACGGCGCGCTCGGTACGCGCAGCGCCTGGATGCTCAAACCCTACAGCGACGCCCCGGACATCAGCGGCAAGAACGTCACGCCGATGAGCGAAATCACCCAGATCGCCGAGATCGCCGCGCGTGATCATTTTCAGCTTGCCGTGCACGCGATCGGCGACCGTGCCAACCGCGAAGTGCTGAACTTGTATCAGAAAATCTTTACTGAAGATCCGGCCGCACATGCCTTGCGTTGGCGTATCGAACACGCCCAACATTTGACGCCAGCCGATATTCCGCGCTTCGCGCAACTCGGCGTGATTGCCTCGATGCAATCCATCCACGCCTGCTCGGACGCGCCCATGGTGATTCCGCGCCTGGGCGAAGAGCGTGCCAAAGACGAGTCCTATATGTGGCACTCCTTGATTGAGTCGGGCGCGATGGTGCTGGACGGTACAGACACGCCGGTTGAGGACACCAACCCGATTCCGAATTTCTACTGCGGCGTGACCCGCAGTTACGCGCCCGGCAAATATTTCTTCCCGGCACAGGCCAAAACCCGCATGCAGGAGCTGCGTTCCTACACCTGGAATAATGCCTACGCATTATTTG
Organism: Gammaproteobacteria bacterium; assembly: GCA_050739335.1. Lineage (GTDB taxonomy): Bacteria > Pseudomonadota > Gammaproteobacteria > Natronospirales > REEB76 > REEB76. Next base: position 14,734 of record JBOIBB010000118.1, on the reverse strand, counting down.
AAGACCACGAACTCGGCTCGCTCGTGCCCGGCAAGCTCGCCGACCTGGACGTGTTCTCGGGCGATCTGCTCACGATGCCGGCGGGCGACATCCTGCGCACCCGCGTGCTCTACACTATCGTTGGCGGACAAGTCGTCTACGCCCGGCCCGGCGCGGCCGCGTGGCGTAGCGGCCAATTATTCAAAGCGATGCCGGAATTCGATCACGCGGAGTAGACAAGCCCACACTGCAAAGCTGCGCCAGTTTCAACGAATTATCAGGCCGCAGATAGCGCGTTGATCATGACGTAATAGCCGTTCGGGTCGCGGAGTGCGAACTCCATGGTTCCCGTGTTCGGGTTCACGCTCGGCTCTTCTTCAAGCCGAGCGACCAAGGAGCGCGCGCGCGCCAGAGACCGATCGAAATTATCCACCCGGAAAAACAAGAGCAAGCCGTTGCCGGGCTTACCGTTGTCCGGGCTCAGCAGAGAAGGATGCCCGTGCGCACCCCACTGGTGAAGGCAGAGGAGAACCGTGCCGTCCGCATCTAGAATTTGCCCGAAATCGTCGTGCGCAGGCGCGGTCGCCGGCAAACCAAGCAACGACTCGTACCACCTGAAACTGTGAGCGACATCGCGAACACCAATGATTGTCCATGTACGTTTCATATCATCTCCTGCGGCGTGCTAATTCTGTTCGCACCGATTTAGAATTCGAGCTTCAATCGAGTTTGGCGATCAAGACTTCATTCCCGCGATGATTACTTGATCCGCGTCTCTCAGCAACACATCCGTAAGTGCAAAACCCGCGCGTCGCAGCATCCGGGTCCAGCCGGCGACGGACATGCTGTCGTCAATTTGATTCGCGGCGCGAGGCTCCATGAGCTTGATATGGTCATAGCCAAGAAACCGGTTAGCCGCGGACCAAAACCGCACCCAATTCTCGCGCGAGTATCGCGAAGGCTGCTTGGCCTTCCATTCCCCGAATCCAGTCGCGAACGGGGTCTCTGGAGCAGCGGGTTCTGAGAATATGAATACCCCTCCGCTGCGCAAGAGGGCATGAATGTCTTGGAACAATTGTTGTGCGCATTGAACTTCGAACTGATGCAGGGCGTTGACTGTCGCGACCGCGTCGTAGTTGTCAGACAAGCCGTGTTGCCAGCCAGGATCCTTCAGATCGGCGATAACGATCTTGCCAGATACCTGATCTCGTCGGTTTACGCCCGCACAGATTGACGCCAAAAATGGGTCTCGGTCCACACAGTCAATCTGGGCATTCGGATACTGACGCCGAATGGCGCGTCCCACGTCGCCCGGCCCACAGCACAGATCGAGAACACGCACAGCCTCGCCGCACGGGAGGGGTAGCGCCGAAGCGATCAGGTGAAGATCATGGGGTTTCGAAGCCCCCTGCTCGGCCCACCACAGCTTCAACAATTCATCCAGATGGCCGCCAATTCTCGCTTCGATCTCGGCTTGGCTGATACGGGGCTGTTGCATGGTCGGTACTCCCTGTTTCGAGTCACCGTAACGCCTGCCGAGCCGGCCGTATTGTAATTATTTGACTGTCCCCGGCTCGGCGAATCAGCTCGCGTTCGACATTCGACGCAGGAATTCTGTCGGCGTGATCCCTGCAAATTGGCGAAATTCCTTGATGAAATGAGATTGGTCGGCGTACCCGCAATCCGTTGCCACGCCAGCCCAGCACGGTTCAGGAATGCGCCAATCCGCGGGTGCGCGGGATTCGAGGTACGGCTTGCCAACCGGTCCGTCATTCAGGTTCCGGCTAAGCCCGTCCAGCAACTGCATCACGTGATTGAAACGGAATAACCGTGCCACCTTCTTGGGAGTCAGTCCGATACGCGTCCGACACCGGGCGATGAAGACACGATGGCTGCAGCCAATATCAGGCAGAAGCGATTCCAGTACGATGCGGCCATCGGCAGCCTCAAGCTTGGACCAAGCCCAAACAAGTCCGCCTGGGACGATTGCATGCGCAATACGTTCCGCGATCAGCGCCTCCATCGCGGCGAAGCGATCACTCCAACTCCGTGCAACGCCCACTCGGCTCATGATGAGGCGAGTCAGCTTCGGATCGAGTGCCTCAAGTTCTATGGCGTGGCCCGTGAGCAGGTGCATCGGTATTCCGAGGAAGTGGTGAGCGCCAAGGGGCGTAAACCGGACGATCATGTAATTGCGCTCTCCGAAAGCTTCGCTCAGCTGATGGCGTTCGTGTAACCCAACAACCCAGATACCGTCATGACTTACCCATTCCTGCGACTCTGCAGTACCAAGCTGGCGGTGTGCAGCACCGAAATTCAGAAACAACGGAACCTCGAGCGAAGGCAGGCGCCATTCGCGAACCGCCTTTGGTAGCACACTTGAACTCGCAAGGTAACCTCGCACGAACGCACGCAACTGCGGGTGCGCATTGCGCTGTACCGTGCGCCATCGCCCCAACTCCGACGCATGTTTGTGTATCCGCATGACAATACCCAATACGCTACAACCCTAAAAACCCGCGATCTCAGGCAACCGGTGGTCAGAGGTTAATCCACTGCGCGCTGCACCTTCAAGCTGTGGCTACCGCACGCAACGCCAATCAGTTCCCGCGGCGACTAGAGAGTTTGGCCGTACCAAAACTCTCCGGTATACCAATCCCAACAAGAAAAGCAGCAAGACAACGCCGCCTCCGCCGCCGCCGGAAGACTTCGCCGGAGACGCTGGCTCGGGAGACGGCGCCTGCACGGAAAAATTTACGCCACTTGAGGTGCCGGTTGAACCCGGGTTGACGACTGTCAGCGAATAGGTTCCCGCCTGTGCTACTGCCGACGCCGGAATCGTCGCGGTCAATTGTGTCGCAGATACGACACTGGTCGCGAGTGCCGAGTGATCAAACATGATCGTGGAACCGGTCATGAAATTCGTACCGTTTACGGTGAGCGTGAATGCGCCGCTGCCCGCGACTACTTTTTGTGGAGTCCAACTGGAGATCGCGGGCACGGGATTGCCTACCAGGTAACTGACGGTATTCGAAACGGTGTTGGCCGGGTCGGGGTTGGTGACCACGAGATCGGACACGCCCGGCACACCGGCGAGCGTGGCTGGCACCTGCGCGGCAAGCAGTGTGCTGCTCACAAAAGTGGTGGGCAAAGCCGTGGCATTGAAATCCACGGTCGCGCCGGACATGAATCCGGCGCCGCTCACGCTGACCTTGAACGCACTGCCGGGCATGGCGCTCGGCGGATCCACCGCTGTCACGTATGGGATCGTCCGTGACGAGAGTGCATTCCATGCGCCCACGCCCTGCACCAAACCCGCGCCGGCCTGAGCCGGGTCAAATGCAGAAGCCGCGCCGGGAGCTGGGAACGCCCTCTGATCGGCAGTATTCCTGAGCGCAGCGTAAACAGTACTCGCCGACAGACCGGAATTGCCGCCCATGATATCGGCCAGAAGACCCGCAACATTCGGAACCGCGGCCGAGGTTCCGAGGAAATTCACGCCGCCGCCAGTTGCCGGACTGCCGGCATCGAAGCCGCCCGCGCCGCTCACCGTCACGCTGTCGAGGCCGCTCAGATCGGGCTTGGTCTCGGTGCCGGTGGCGCCGAAATCCCCGTACAAAAACGGACCCGGTCCGGTGAAGAATTCGGAAATCACGCTGAGCGGATTGTCCTGCGTGACCTTGGCTACGCCCGCGGTGAGTCCATCGGGGATCACGGCTTGGCCATAGCCCACGGAGCCGCCCAGATTCACGCCGAAAGTCGCGGAACCGTCGGCGAGTCCGTTGAGCTTGAGGGTTACGGGGTTCGTACAGGTCTTGCAAGCGATTTCGACATACGCCGGCTGGCTCGCGCTCGCGGGCTCATAAGCGAGAGACACGCCCGGCCGGCCGTTGGTCGTGGTAAATGGTGTGCCCGCGGCCAACACCCGGCCGGTTTGATCCACGAGTGCCATGACAAAACTGTCCGGCGAGGTATTCACCGGATCGTTCCATTCGAGCACCGGTGTGAACGCGCTCACGTAATTGAACTTGACTGCGAGACGTGTATTACTAGCTCCGCCCGCGGCTGCACCAAAATCCATGAGCGACGGATAGGCGATACCGTTGATGCTCGCCGCCGGGCCCGGCGTATACGGCGCCTGAAAATAATCCTGCGCCTCGTTGCCCGCGGCACTCACAAATGCTACGTCCGGGTGCGCCTCGGCGATTTGTTCGGCGGCATACGCCACGCTGCCATCGTTGACCAAGCCCGCCGCAAACATGTCCGTGGTGCTCAACTGCATGTCGTTGACGATGACCGCAGCGCCCCACTGAATGAAATCCTTGTAGCAGGTGAGCAAATCCACCGAGGTCACCGGCGCACAAAACCCGAGCGTGGCCTCGGGCGCCATCGCGTGCACGATTTCAAGCAGCGCCGTGCCCTCGCCGGGATTGCCGGGAACCGGAGTGGTGCCGGGATAATTGGGATCGGTCCATACCGCCGCGGGAAGGTAGCCCGCCGCCTGCGAAGCCGCGAGACCGGCAATGTCGCCGGAGATCACTCCGACCTTGACGCCCGCTCCGCTGGCGCCGTTCGCATTGAGCACCAACGCCTGCATGGCAGCCGGTGCGTCGGAATCGATCGCGAGGCCCGCGGGCACCGTGGCGCCCACAGCCGACGCGAGCGCCGCGCGGGATGGCACGCGTGCGTACTCGGGAACACTCACCCGGCGCACGTCGCCGAGTGCCGCGACCGCCGGCAAGCTATTCACTGGTATCCACGCTTGCACCACATGCAGTAGCGGTGCGGCTGTAATTCCGCTCGCGCCCATCCCTGCGATCGTCGCGGCAAGTGCCTGCGCATCAACTCCAGCTTTGAGATGCACGTAGACCTGCACGCGTCCGGCGTGGTCGAGTCGCGGTGTTGTGGGTATCAGCGGGAGAGCAGTATTACCGCGCTGCGCTCGTGCGATTACAACTTGCGGGTGCAACAGCGCAGCGAGCGCCGGATCCAGGGTTCCGGCAAACGCTGCGTTCGGCGCCAGCATTGCAACCAGTGCAAAGAGTGCGGCCAACCGGGCTCGCATGCATGCCCCGCCATTACACCCGATCGTCACGTCACCTGCAGAATCTTCATGCTGTTGGTACCGCCGGTGACGCCGCTCAATTCGCCCTTGGTACAGATGACGTAGTCGCCGCGCGCGGCCAGGCCGCGACGCACGAGTTCATCGACGGCGGTGCGCAGCACGTGATCCGGGTTGGGGTGCAGCACGTCGAACGCGATCGGGTACACGCCGCGGTAGAGCGTCACACGCCGGCGCGTGCCTTCGTGCCGGGTCATGGCATAGATCGGAATGCCGGAGCTGATGCGCGACATCCAAAGTGCGGTCGAGCCGGATTCGGTCAGTGTGATGATGGCCTTGACCGCCATGTGGTTGGCCATGTACATCACCGTCATGGCGATGGCTTCGTCCACGCGTTCGAAGCGCTGGGCTACCTGCGGCGGAGTGTGTCGCGTCACGCGCTGGCGCTCGGCGCCCTCGCAAACGCGCGCCATGGCCTCGACGGTTTTCACCGGATACTTGCCAGTGGCGCTTTCAGCCGAAAGCATCACCGCATCGGTGCCGTCCATCACTGCGTTCGCGACGTCCAGCACCTCGGCGCGCGTCGGTACCGGACTCGCAATCATGGATTCCATCATCTGCGTGGCCGTGATCACCACGCGGTGCAATTCGCGCGCGCGCTGGATGATGTGCTTCTGGATGCCGGGCAGCTCGGCATCGCCGACCTCCACGGCCAGATCGCCGCGCGCCACCATCACCGCGTCGCTCGCCTTGATGATGTCATCGAGATTGTGGATCGCCTCGGCACGCTCGATCTTGGCCACGATCCCTGCCTGGCTGCCGGTGGCACGCAGCAGTTCACGCGCGCGATTGATGTCGGACGCATCGCGCGGGAACGACACCGCGAGATAATCGACGCCCAACTCCGCGGCCAACCGGATGTCGCTCAGGTCCTTGTCGGTCAGGGCCTTGGCCGACAGACCACCGCCATGGCGGTTGATGCCCTTGTGATCCGAAAGTTCACCGCCGTTTTCAACCTTGCAGATCACGCGCGCGCCCTGCACGTTTCCAACGCGCAGGCTGATCTCGCCGTCGCCCAGCACCAGCAAGTCGCCGGGTTTCACATCGCGCGGCAAATCCTTGTAGGTGATACCAACGGATGCCGGGGTACCCGCGTCATCGGCGAGTTCCGCGTCCAGGGTGAACTCCCGGCCTTCTTCCAGCGTGATCTTTCCGGCGCGGAATTTCTCGATGCGGATCTTCGGGCCCTGCAGGTCCCCGAGCACACCCACGTCCTTGCCAACCTTTGCGGCGGCCTCACGCAGGCGCTGCACGCGCTGCCGGTGGTGCTCGGGATCCCCATGGGAAAAATTCAGGCGCACCACATCCACACCGGCGCGCACGATCGCGAGCAACATCTCGGAAGTGTCCGTGGCAGGCCCGAGGGTAGCGACGATCTTGGTTCTGCGTGACATGCGGCCGATTATGCGCTGTGGACGCCGGATTTGTTAGGACGTGTGATCCTCGGCCGCGCGCGCTTCGAGCACCGACACAGCCGGCAGCTTTTTGCCTTCAAGAAACTCCAGGAACGCGCCGCCACCCGTGGATATGTATGAGATGCGATCGGTGAGCCCGTACTTGTCGAGCGCCGCGAGCGTGTCGCCGCCGCCGGCGATGGAAAACGCCTTGCTCGCGGCCACGGCCTCGGCCACGGCGCGCGTGCCGGCGCCGAATTGATCGAATTCGAACACGCCGACCGGACCGTTCCAGACAATGGTGCGTGCGTTTGCCAGCAATGCCGCGTAACGTTTCGCGGTCTCGGGACCGATGTCGAGAATCATCTCGTCGGCTCCGACTTCATCCGTTTTGCATGCGCGCGCTTTTGCGCTCACGGAAATCTCACCTGCGACCACAAGGTCTCCCGGCAGCGGAATGCCCGCGCCGCGCGTCTCGGCCATTTTCATCAGGCGCTGGGCCTCGGGAACCCGGTCCGGTTCATACAACGATTTGCCCACGTTGTGCCCGGCCGCCGCTATAAAAGTATTGGCAATTCCGCCGCCCACGATCAATTGATCCACGCGCTCGATGAGCGCCTCGAGGACCGTGAGCTTGGTGGAAACCTTGGACCCGGCGGCAATCGCCACAAATGTCCGTGCCGGCTCTTCCAGCGCACGGCTGAGCGCTTCGAGTTCGCGCATGAGCAGCGGTCCCGCACAAGCGAGCGGTGCATATTTCGCCACGCCGTGCGTCGAAGCCTCGGTGCGATGCGCCGTGGCAAAAGCGTCCATCACGTAAATGTCGCAGAGCGCCGCCATTTTTTTCGCGAGCGCGCCGTCGTCTTTTTTCTCGCCCTTGAGAAACCTTACGTTTTCGCAGAGCACCGTAGTGCCGGGCGCGGCTTCGACTCCATCGATCCAGTGCTCGATGAGCGGCACGTCCAAATTCAAAAGCTCGCCCAGCCGTAGCGCCACCGGAGCCAGTGTGAGCTTGGGATCGCTGGTGCCCTCTTCGGGGCGGCCCAAGTGGGACATCAATAGGACCTGCGCTCCGGCTTCCAGCGCAGCGCGGATGGTCGGCAGCGCCGCCCGGATGCGGGTATCGCTTGCGATGCGGCCGTGGTCATCCAACGGCACGTTGAAATCCTCGCGGATCAGCAGGCGTTTGCCGGCGAGATCGAGGTCTGTCATGCGGATAATGGCCATCCCACCCTCTCTTTCCTGCGCCGGACGTGCTGCGTGCTGGGTACTGGGTACTGCGTGCTGCGTCAAAACCGTTCTTTTACGCAGCACTCAGCACGCAAAACGCAGTACCGCTATTCACTTCGCGTTCCAGAACGCGACCGCAACATCCAGCATGCGATTGCTGAAACCCCACTCGTTGTCGTACCAGCCGCAGACTTTCACCAGCCGCCCCATGACCTTGGTCATCCAGGCGTCGTAGGTGCAGGAGGCCGGATTGTGATTGAAGTCCGACGACACCAGCGGCTGATCGTTGTAGTCCAGCACGCCCTTGTAGGCGCCGGAGCTGGCCTTCCTCATGATCTGGTCAATCTCATCCTTGCTGGTATCACGCTTCGCCAAGATCGTGAGGTCCACGATGGACACATTGATGGTCGGTACGCGGATCGCGAAGCCGTCGAGCTTGCCCGCGAGTTCCGGCAGTACCAAGCCGATGGCCGAAGCGGCACCGGTTTTGGTGGGAATCATGTTGTGCGTGGCCGAGCGAGCGCGGCGCAGATCCTTGTGATACACGTCGGTCAATACCTGATCATTGGTGTAGCTGTGCACCGTGTTCATGATGCCGCTCACGATCCCGACGTTGTCGTTCAGAACCTTGGCGAGCGGCGCGAGGCAATTGGTGGTGCACGAAGCATTCGAGATCACGGTATCCGAGTGCTTGAGAATCCGGTGATTGACACCGTACACGACGGTGGCATCCACGCCCTCCGCGGGTGCTGAAATCAATACCTTCTTCGCGCCGCCCTTGAGGTGCGCTGCAGCCTTGTCCTTGCCCGCGAAAAACCCCGTGGATTCGATCACCAGATCCACCCCCGCGCTTGCCCAGGGGATCTTGGCGGGATCGCGTTCAGCGAACACCCGGATCTTGTCGCCATTCACGACCATGAAATCACCGTCCACCGCGACCGTGCCGGGGAATCTTCCGTGCGCGGTGTCGTATTGGGTGAGGTGCGCGTTGATGGTGGCGTCTCCCAAATCATTGATGGCGACGATGCGGATCTCGTCCTTGTGCCGGCCTTCGTACAACGCCCGCAGCATATTGCGGCCGATGCGGCCATACCCGTTGATGCCAATCTTGATTGCCATCGTCATGCTCCTTGATCAATCGATGAATCGCGGCCAGGGACGACCGCTCCTACACGTTTGCATCGACGCATCCGCCGTGCCTGTCCGGTGCGAAGCCTGCCACACCGCAACCTGCGCGGTGCTGATTCAGATCAGCACTTCGGTTGGGCTGAGCGTAGCGATGCCCAACAATAACAAGCTGTTGGGGTTCGGAAACCCTCACCGCCAACCTCCATTCATTTATTTGAAACCACCGGTCGGCAGATGCGGGACTCTAGGCGACCGCCGCTTTCACAGTTTCGACCACGTGATCCACGGTGAAGCCGAACTCCTTCATGACTTCTTCACCGGGCGCCGAGGCGCCGTAGTGATCAATCCCCACAATACGCCCGGCATCGCCCACGTATTTCGGCCAAAAGCCCGTGACACCCGCTTCCACCGCGACGCGCGCCTTGACCTTCTTCGGCAGCACGTACTCGTGCCAGTCCTTGTCCTGGGCATCGAACACCGAAGTGCAGGGCATCGACACCACCCGCACCCGGAGCTTCTGCTTGGCGAGCTCGCGCGCGGCGTTTACTGCGAGGCCCACTTCCGAACCGGTGCCAATCAGAATCGCATCGGGATCGCCCTCGGTGTCCACCAATATATAGGCGCCGCGGCGGATATCGCGCACCTGTGCGGTGGTGCGCACCTGATGCGGCAAACTTTGGCGCGAAAGCACCAATGCGGTCGGACCGTGGCGGCGTTCGATGGCCGCTTGCCAGCAAACTGCAGTTTCCACGTCGTCGCAGGGACGCCACAGCTCCATCCCCGGCATGAGCCTCAGGCTCGCCAGGTGTTCGATCGGCTGGTGCGTGGGGCCGTCGCCGCCCAGCCCGATGGAGTCGTGCGTATATATAAGGATGCTCCCCGCTCCCATGAACGAGGCGAGCCGCACCGCGTTGCGCGCGTAATCGGAAAACGTGAGGAAGGTGCCGCCGTATGGGATCAGCCCGCCGTGCAGCGCCATGGCGTTCAGGATCGTGGTCATCGAGAACTCGCGCACGCCGTAATGCAGGTAATTGCCGTCGAAATTTCCGGGAACGAGAGTCCGTGAGCCCTTCCAGAACGTATCGTTGGATTCGGTGAGGTCGGCCGAACCGCCCACCAGCTCCGGCAGCAAGGGGCCAAAACCATTGAGCGCCTGCTGCGAAGACTTGCGCGTCGCCATGTCGGTGCCGTGCGCGGCGATCCCGGCGACCACCTGCTCCGCCTGCTTCGCCCAGTTCGCGGGCAAGCGCCCGGCTACACGCCGTTCAAATTCGGCGGCCAGTTCGGGATAGGACTTGCGATAATCTTCAAACAACTTGTTCCAGTTGTCCTCGTAAGCCTTGCCGCGTGCCTTGGCGTCCCAGGCCGCGTAGTACTCCTGCGGAATCTCGAACGGCGGATATTTCCAGCCGAGCTCGACACGCGCCGCGGCGATCTCCTCAGCTCCCAGCGCCGAGCCGTGGCACGCCGATGTGCCCTGCTTGTGCGGCGCGCCGAAGCCGATGATGGTCTTGCAGCAAATGATCGAGGGCTTGTCAGTAACCGCGTGCGCTTCCTCGATGGCTTTCTTCACCGCGGCGCCGTCCATGCCATCCACGTTGCGCACCGCATGCCAGCCGTAGGCTTCAAAACGCGCCGGCACATCGTCGGTGAACCAACCCTTCACTTCGCCATCGATCGAAATGCCGTTGTCGTCGTAAAACGCGATCAGCTTGCCAAGTCGGAGCGTGCCCGCAAACGAGCACGCGCCGTGCGAGATTTCCTCCATCAGGCAGCCGTCGCCGCAGAACACATAGGTGAAATGATCGACAATCTTGAATCCCGGCCGGTTGAAGTGCGCCGCCATGAGGCGCTCCGCCAGCGCAAAGCCGACGGAATTCCCGAGGCCTTGTCCGAGTGGGCCGGTGGTCACCTCGACGCCCGGCGTGACGCCGTACTCGGGATGCCCCGGCGTTTTCGAGTGCCACTGGCGCAGGCGCTTGATCTCGGCCATTGGCAGGTCATAGCCCGAAAGGTGCAGCGCCGCGTACTGCAGCATGCAGCCGTGACCGTTCGAAAGCAGAAAGCGGTCGCGGTCCGGCCACTTGGGGTTCGCCGGATTGTGCTTCAAGTAATCGTTCCACAGGACTTCGGCAATGTCCGCCATGCCCATGGGCATGCCGGGATGGCCGGATCCCGCGCGCTCGACCGCATCCATGGCAAGCGCGCGGATGCAGTTGGCAAGTTCGCGGCGGGTAGGCATGAGACTTCTCCTTGATAGTAGGTGCGTATTTTCGCGCACAGCGCCTGCACCCACAACCCGACCGCGTAAAATGCACCTCCCCCTGTCCGGCAAGTACCCATGTCATGAGCATTGACTATCAAGAAGAATTCGAAGTCCGCTGGGCCGATCTCGACCCAAACGGCCACCTGCGGCACACGGTCTATATGGACTGCGCCGCGCAGGCACGTGTAGGTTTCTTGAATGCGGCGGGTTTCACGCTGGAACGCTTCCGGGCCTTCGGCATCGGCCCGATCCTGTTCCGCGAAGAAGCCCAGTACCTGCACGAAGTGCGCGCCAACGAACGCCTCCGCGTGACTGCGGAGATTTCCGGAATTTCGTCCAATCACAAGCACTGGCGTATCCGGCACAACATTTACAAGTCCGACGGCAAGCTTGCCTGCATCGTGAACGTGGAGGGGGCGTGGCTCGACCTGCGCGCCCGCAAGATTGCCACGCCGCCGCCCGAGTTGATCGCGGCCATGGAACAGGCGCCTCGCACCGAGGACTTCGCCGAATTCGAACCGCACAAACCGGCATGATGTTCATTAATACAATCATCTAGCGTAGGTTGAGGTGAGCCCGGACTTGATTCGGAGGAACCCCAACAAAACAAGATGTTGGGATTCGGAAGACCTCACCACCAACCTACACAACACACCGACCGGATGACCACCCAAAGCACCGCCATCGAAACCCACAGGCTGGTCAAGAAATACGACCAGGTCGAAGCGCTGCGCGGCATCGATCTGACCGTGAACCGCGGCGAGATGTTCGGGCTCCTCGGCCCAAACGGCGCGGGCAAGACCACGCTCTTTTCAATACTCGCCACCTTGCGCAAACCGACCTCCGGCGACGCGCGAGTGCTCGGCCATGATGTGGTACGCGAGCGCGCGCAGGTACGCCGGCGCATGGGCATCGTGTTTCAGGAGCCGGCACTCGAACAGAAACTGCCGGTACGCGACAACCTGATGCTCATGGGATTGTTCTACGGCCTGTCGCTCAAGGCCGCACGCGCCCGCACGGCAGTCATCATGCAGAAACTGGACCTCGTGGACATCGCCGATCGCCTCGCCGAGAAACTCTCGGGCGGGCAGAAGCGGCGCCTCGAACTCGCGCGTTCCATGGTACCGGACCCCGATATCCTGTTTCTCGACGAGGCCACGCTCGGGCTCGACGTGGACGCCCGTCATCAGTTCTGGGCCGAGGTGCGCGAGTTCGTGCACTCGGGCCGCACGGTGTTTCTTACCACGCATTACATGGAAGAGGCTGACGTGGCCGACCGCATCGCGCTCATCAACAAGGGCAAGATCATCGCGCTTGGCACGCCGCAGGAATTGAAGAATCGTATCGGCGGCGGTGTGATCCTGCTGCGCACCGAGGACGACACGCGCGCCGCACAGTGGCTCACGGAACAAGGTCACAAACCCGAAACCAGCGAACGTGGAATCGTGTTGGTCAGCCGCGAACCCGCCGCCCTCCTGCCGGCAGTGCTGACCGCGATGCCGGTGAAAACGCTGCGCGCGGAAGTGCACGAACCGAGCCTCGAAGACGTGTTCCTCACGCTCACCGGCAAAGCGCTCGACACCGGTGAAGCCGGACCCGCGAAACCGGCATTCACAGCAGGCCACTCGCAATGAGAGGCTTGTTCGCCGTCATCATGCTGGACTTGACGCGCCTGTGGAAGGAGCGCATCCGCTTGATCTCGAGCCTGATCCAGCCGCTGCTTTACCTGTTTGTGCTCGGCTCGGGACTCGGTGCCAGTTCCGTCATGGGCGGCAGCAAATACCTGCAGTACATTTTCCCGGGCGTGCTCGCGCTGTCACTGCTGTTTCAAGCGGTGTTCTCCGCGATGATGATCGTGTTTGATCGTCAGATCGGATTCCTCAAGGCGGTGCTCGTGGCTCCGGTTCCGCGTCCCGCCATCGCCATTGGCAAGGTGCTTTCCGGTGCCATCCAGGCGCTCGTGCCCGCGGTAATCCTGCTGGTATTCATGCCGGTGCTCGGCATTCATATCGGCTGGTTACGGTTTCTGGGACTCCTGCTCGCGATGGCAGTCGCGGCGATCACCTTCTCGGCGCTCGGCGTCGCCACCGCGGCGCGCTTCAAGTCCACCACGGTGTTCCCGATCATTTCAAACGCCGTACTCTTGCCGCTGTTTTTCCTCTCCGGCGCGCTCTATCCGCTCAACGACACGCCGCACTGGTTGCGCATCCTTGCGCACTTCGACCCTGTGGCCTATGCCGTGGACCTCATGCGCGGCGCGACTACCGGCAAGCTGTATTTTCCGCTGTGGCTATCCTGCGTGGTGCTCTTGGGCTTCATCGTTGTGCTCACTGCGCTCGCCACGCAGGTGTTCGCTTCGGGCGAAGATGCTTGAGAGCTTACTGAAATTTAATCCGGCAGCCGGCATGCAAAACCCGACGGTGGGATTACACTCGCACACCCTTACCCCATTGCTCAATCATCACGAGGCCGTTCCCATGAAAGCCCTGCTGTCTGCGATGCTGCTTTCCAGCCTGCTGCCGCTCTCCGCACTTGCCGCGACAACGCCGCTCGCGCCGCAAGCCGTCATCAAGATTCCCGGCGGGGAACACGGCATTGGCTTCGATGACATCGGTTACGCCGCGCCGCTTAACCGGGTTACCATTCCCGCGGGCGCGACCGGCAACCTGGTGCTGATTGACCCGGCCACGAATGCGCTCACCGTGATCCCGGGAGTGGCCCCTGCTCCCAAGGGCGCCAAACAACGCCGCGAAGGCACCAGTTCCGCGATGTACGCCGAGGGCTACCTGTTCGCGAGCGATCACGATCCGAACGAAGTGGTTGCGATCAATCCCGAGACGCATGCAATTGCCGGGCGTACGCCGCTCGCAAGCGGCGCCGATTACGTGCGCTACGTGGCGCGCACCCACGAGATCTGGGTGACCGAGCCCGAGAAGCAGCAGATCCAGGTATTCAAGCTGTCCGTGACTTCAAAGCCCGAACTCACGCCGGAGACCGTGATCTCCATCAAGGGCGGCCCGGAATCGTTCGAAGCGGACAATGCGCGCAATCGCGGCTATTCGAATCTCTGGAACGGCAAGACCGTGGAAATGGAACTCACCGCGCACAAGGTACTGGCCGAGTGGCCCAACACCTGCAAAGGCCCGCATGGCATCGCCATAGATGAGGAACACGACCATGTGTTCGTGGCCTGCGGCGAAGGCAAGGTCGTGACGCTGGCGCCCGCCGAACACGGCAAGGTCATTGCCAGCGCCCCCGCCGGGGCCGGTATCGACATCATCAGCTACAGCCCGAAACTGCATCATCTATATGTGCCGGCGGCACGCGCCGCCACACTCACGATTTTCGACGCGGCCGCCTCCGGCGCGCTCACGCCGCTCGCCGTGTATAAAACCGCGGAGCGCGCGCATTGCGTGACCGACGACAACAACGGCCATGTGTTTGTTTGCGATCCGCGCGCCGGGGCTATCCTCGAAATCAACGATCGCTGAAAGGCCGCGACCGCAATAGGCGGCAGCGGCGCCTTTGGTCTGGGTTCGCCTTCGGCGAGAATATCTGACGCGACGTGCTTCGAGTTCATACCTCCCAAACGGCTGCACGCCGCGTGCGCTCTGC
>JBOIBB010000117.1:0-16496 GCA_050739335.1 Gammaproteobacteria bacterium | reverse complement strand
ATATTTGCTGTTGAGCCGCAGTTTGAGCGCGAGCGGCGAACTCGCGGCGGCGCCGACCGTGTCGCTGCGCACCGATTTGAAGGAAAGCGCGGCGGCCTGCAGCAGCACCACACCGAACACGATGAACAGCACACGCGTGGGCAGCAAATGTGCGGCAAATGCGCCCAGCAATGCCCCCGAGGAAGCCGCCATCTGCAGAAACAGGCCGGCACGCACGTTGTTCAGGCCGGTGCCGACAAAGCGCGGCGCGGCGCCAGTCGAGGTGGCGATAACCGCGAGCAGGCTCACGCCCACCGCCTGAGTCATCGGCAGATGAAATCCAAGCGTCAGTAGCGGCACGATCACCATGCCGCCGCCCAAACCAGTAATCGAGCCGAGGCCGCCGGCGGCAATACCGCCCAACAGGACAATGACGACGATCAGGGCGGCGGACATGCGCTATGGGTGTCGGGCGGCTCGCGGTTGCCCGGAATTATAACGTGCACGCTGCGCGCGTTCGCTTCAACGGCGGCCATGGCGGAAGCAGCTCACCAGATGATCGTCCACCATGCCGGTCGCCTGCATCAGCGCGTAACAAATGGTGCTGCCTACGAACTTGAAGCTGCGGTGCTTGAGCTCCTTGCTCATGGCATCGGAAATCGCGGTGCGCGCCGGCACCTGCGCCGCGCTGCGCCAACGATTACGCCGCGGTTCCCCGCCGACGAACTGCCAGATGTAGCGATCGAAACTGCCGAACTCGCGCTGCAACGCGAGGAATGCGCGTGCGTTGCCGATGGCGGCATTGAGCTTGAGGCGGTTGCGCACGATGCCGGCGTTCGCGAGCAAGCGCCGCACATCGCGTGCGCCAAAACGCGCGACCTGCTGCGGATCAAAACCCGCGAATGCACGGCGGTAATTGTCCCGCTTGTGCAAGATCGTCGCCCAACTCAAACCCGCCTGTGCGCCTTCGAGAATGAGAAATTCGAACCAGCGGTGCTCAGCGTGTACCGGCACGCCCCATTCGGTATCGTGGTAGGCGAGATACAGTGGATCGTCCTGCATCCCGCGCCAGGCACAGCGCGGGCGCAGCGCGCCGCCGGCCTTCACGGCCAAGCTGGTGGACGCTCGCCGGGCCGGGCATCCCGGTACCAGCGCTCGAACTCGCCGGTGCGCACGTCGCCCTCGGGCGGCGCCCAGTGCGCGAAATCCTGCTCGGGCGGCCGCTGGAACGGCACGGGTTTGCATTCCAGCACCACGGTTACGGGCGCGAGTGTCACGACGCCGTGCCAGGTACCGGCCGGAGTTTCCATCCCATACGTGGGGCCACCTGCCGCCAACGGTGTGCGCGTGAGGACCGTGCCACCGTCGTCGAACGTAAGCACCAGCATGTCGCCGGTCAGGATCACGAGCAGTTCCCACTTGTCGGGGTGCCGGTGCGGACGCACGTAAGTGCCGGGCTCCATCGCCATGCACATACGGTGGATGGGTGCCGTGAGCGTCGGGTGCAGGTTGTAGTGCGTGCGCAGGCGCGGTGACTTGAGCGCGTCAGCGTGCAGTTTACCGATCAATGCATGATCGATGAATTTGAGCCCGGCAACGCTCACGTGAAATCGGTCAAGCGCTCTTGCGCAATTGCAGGCCGCGCTTTTTCAAATGCACCAGCAGAATTGAAATGGCCGCGGGTGTGACGCCGGGAATGCGTGCCGCCTGGCCTACGGTTTGCGGCCGGACCTGGATGAGCTTCTGACGCACTTCGTTCGAGAGGCCGTGCACCGTGGCGAAATCGAGGTCTCCCGGCAGCAGCGTTTGTTCCTGGCGGCGCGCGCGGCGGATTTCTTCCTGCTGGCGCTCGATGTAGCCCGCGTAGCGCACGGAGATTTCTACCTGCGCGGCAACTTCCGGCGCCACGTCCGCGCTACCGACGCGGGCGAGCGCGACGAGCTTCGAATAGTTCATTTCGGGCCGGCGCAGCAGCTCGAGCGCGCGTTCTTCGTGGCTCAAGGCTGCAGGCGGATCGGTGCTCGTGCTGTCCGAAGGCATGTCCGCGGGGTGCACCACAATGCTTTGCAGGCGCGCGGTTTCGCGTTCGATGGCGTCGCGTTTTTCCGCGAACCGCCGCCAACGCGTGTCGTCCACCAGACCGAGCGTGCGGCCGATTTCCGTGAGCCGCAGGTCGGCGTTGTCCTCCCGCAGCATCAAGCGGTGTTCGGCGCGGCTCGTGAACATGCGGTAAGGCTCGGGGGCGCCGCGGGTGACCAAATCGTCCACCAGCACGCCGAGGTAGGCCTGCTCACGCCCGGGCCACCAAGGTTCTTTCTGCTGCACTTGCAGCGCCGCGTTGATGCCGGCGAGCAGCCCTTGCGCGCCCGCCTCTTCGTAGCCCGTGGTGCCGTTGATTTGGCCGGCAAAGAACAAGCCCTGGATGTATTTGGTCTCGAGCGTGTACTTGAGATCACGCGGGTCGAAATAGTCATACTCGATAGCGTAGCCGGGCCGCGTGAGATGCGCGTGCTCGAAGCCTGTAATCGACTGCACCAGGTCGTATTGCACGTCGAAGGGCAAGCTCGTCGAGATCCCGTTGGGGTAGACCTCGTGGGTATCCAAGCCTTCCGGTTCGATGAATATCTGGTGGTGATCCTTGTCCGCGAAGCGCATCACCTTGTCTTCGACCGACGGGCAATAGCGCGGGCCAACGCCCTCGATCACACCCGTGTACATCGGCGAGCGATCGAGGCCGGCGCGGATGATGTCGTGCGTGCGCGGATTGGTGTGCGTGATGTGACAGACGACCTGACGCGGATGCTCGGCGCGCGCGCCCATGAACGAAAACACCGGCGTCGGCTCGTCGCCCGCCTGCACCGCGAGACCCCCGTAGTCGATACTGCGCCCGTCCAGGCGCGGCGGTGTGCCCGTCTTGAGGCGCCCGACTCGAAAAGGCAATTCCCGCAAACGCTTGGCGAGACGGTTTGCGGGGGGATCACCGGCGCGGCCGCCTTCGTAATTCGAAAGCCCCACGTGGATGCGGCCGCCAAGGAAGGTACCGACGCTCAGCACCACGGTCGGCGCGAAGAAACGCAGGCCCATCTGCGTGACTACTCCCGCAACGCGCTCGCCTGTGACGATCAGATCGTCGCAGCCCTGCTGGAACAGCACCAGATTCGGTTGGTTCTCGATGGCGCTGCGGATCGCCTGCCGGTAGAGCACGCGATCGGCCTGCGCACGCGTGGCGCGCACCGCCGGGCCCTTGCTGGCGTTCAGAATCCGGAACTGGATACCCGCGCGATCGGTAGCACGCGCCATGGCACCGCCCAAGGCGTCGATTTCCTTCGCGAGATGCCCCTTGCCGATGCCGCCGATCGCGGGATTGCAGCTCATCTGGCCGAGCGTCTCGACGTTGTGCGTAAGCAGGAGCGTCGCGCAGCCCATGCGTGCGGCGGCAAGCGCCGTCTCGGTGCCGGCGTGGCCGCCGCCGACCACAATCACCTCGAATTTCTGGGGAAAATCCATACGGCTATCCGGTAGATGGGCTGCTATTTTAAGCGGCCAGGTCCGTCAACTACAATTTACACGGCGCTGTCACGAAACGACCGCGATCGGCAAATTCCAGCTGGTAAGCAGCGGCGGGCGACCTTACGGCTTGTAGCCGAACTGTATAACGGGTTGTCCAGCCGACATATACATCAGATCAGCGATACCGTCGCCGTTCAAATCACCTACCCAAACCGGCCCATTGGCTGGAGCATCCAATGGCCGGAAAACCTCTGGCGCGAAGCTGTGGTAGGTTTGCTGAAGGAAAAATCCCAGGCCGTACTGCGTATTGCCGTTACCCAAATTGGTAGAGTTCGTCACCACGATATCTGACAGACCGTCGCCGTTTACGTCGCCCACACCGACCGCTGACGGTGCCGCGACCAGCATGGGATAACTGGCGGGACTGGTTCCGGCCTCCGAATAAACCTGTAGCGCTGATTGGCCGGCAATCACCAGTTCGTTCTTACCATCTCCATAAAGATCTATCGTACAGGCTGTCTCTCCCTGGTTGAAAGCCTGCACACCAAACGCGGAAAAATTGCCAGTAGACGTCGCAGTAAGCAGATACACGTCGCTGTGATCGTAATCGTTGCTGATAATATCGGCTAGGCCATTATTGTTGAAATCTACAAGAGTTAATGCATTGCCGTTACCCCATGCGCTCTGCGGCAAAGCGATGACCGTTGGCGGCTGCAGTGTTCCATTACTGCTCACCGCAAAATCAAACAGCTGCCCATAGGTTGTGAGCACTGCCACGGACAGCGTGCTGCTACCGAAAAGGTGGCCCACGGCAACAGGGCTTGGAAAGGAATTGGAGCCACCATACGTATAGGTTGCGGGCGCCGCAAAACTTCCATCCGAGTTTTGCAGGAAGACGAACAACGCACTCTGACCAGCGGCGTTAACGCCGCTTACGATAATATCGAGCCTTCCATCGCCGCTGAGATCCGCGATCGTCGCAAACAATCCATTGCCCGCATTCCCTGGTGCACTCAGAAGCACAGGTGATGCAAAGGTGCCGTTCCCAGTATTCAAATACAGGTTTACTGGATTTACCGCGCTGAGATTTCCCGACACCGGGAAAAACAGGACATCTGGCTTTCCGTCTCCGTTAACATCCGCGACTTGGAATTGTGCATCGAAATAACCGGTAGACGAGGATCCATCAAAATTCACCGGGGGACGGAACGCGATCGGCTCGTCTACCGTCACCGTTAAACTTTGCGCCGAGGGAGTTCCGAAAGTATTCAAAAAAGGGAAATTTAGTTGCACGTGGTAATAGCCAGGAACATCCGGCGTAAACGACGGTTGCGCGGACGTTGGATTGGAGAGTGTAGCCTTGCTGGCGGGAGGAGCGATCAAATTCCAGTCATAAGTAGGCTCGTTACCGTCGTCCAGGGCATCGAAACTTGCGCGCCCATCCAGCAAGACCGGAACACCAATCTGACCGGTGACGTCCGGGCCGGCCACGGATTGAGCCATCGGGTATGTATCCGTAGGCGTGTTGGTCGCGGGAACGCGGATCGTGAGCGTGTCTTGGCTTGACTGATTACCGTCGTTCACCGTGAGCAGCACCAGATAATCGCCGGCCTTGTCAACGGTCAGAGTCGCTTGCGGCAAGTCTGCGTCCGCAAGCATGGGATGGCTTCCCGGGGTCGCATACAGAAGCGACCACTGCATTTTGAGATAGTCGCCGCCAGGACTGTGACTGAAACGCCCATCCAGGGAAATCGGTGTATTAACGGCCGGGGTCGAAGATTCCTCCGCGATTGCAACCGGACCGCTGCCCACCAGCGCGGGGGTCGTATCCGCGGTAAACCCATTCCAGTTGTAGCGTGCCGAAGCGTCGAAAATGCCGTTGTTCTGTGTGGAAATTTCAACGGAAAAGAAATAGTAGTTCAGTGGGCCGATCTGCAACGGTGTAGTGTTGGAGTTACCTGAAACTAGAACATCGGCACCATAGATAGGTAAAAGTTTCGTCGGATCCTGTAAATAAACCTCGGCGCCCTTCGTTTGCATATCCAGATAACCCACCGCAGAGTTGTAAACACGCCCATTGAAAGTTCGATTGATGACCGGGGTATTAGCACCTACGACGACGTTAGGGCCGCTCTGCGAAACAAGGGTGAAATTGGTCAATTCCTGATCTATGCCGGCGGTCCGGTCGGCTATCCCCAAATTTAGCGTGACGCTTGCTGTAGTCGTCGTGCCACTACCCGTTGAATTTGATGTCTGCATGGTTTGAGCTGCAGTCCCCGATAGCACCATATCGAAGCCGGAACTTTTAGCTTCATAGTTCGTATAGCCATAGGTTACAAATGTACCGTTGACTTCCACCAAAAGTTGGCCGTTCAACGTGACAAAAGAACTGGTGCCCTGGGGCTGAAACGAATAGTCATTGAAGTTCTCGTTCACCCAACCGGAAGCGGTACCACTGACGTAACCGTTCAAGGTGACTTGACCCCCTTCGGGCCCTTCTTGGGTGGAGCTGATTGGTCCGGAGCCACCTTGAAGAAATGGGTCAATCAAATTTTGCGAAAACGACGCAGCAATATCAACATTCGCAAATACGAAGTTGGTTACCTGACCGGCAATGAATGGAGTGAGTGCGGCCGCAGTCGTTGCACCGGAGTATACGGGCGAAGGCAATGGCGGAGGCTGCGTAGCCGTCGGAGGTGTAGGCGACGCGCTGGACGCGGACGAACCAGTACCTCCACCGCCACCGCAGGAGGCCAAGCCTACAACCAATGCGCAAGAAAGACCCAAGGCTATGGATTTCACACCGGCTGGCATATCAGACCTCCGCAGCGCCTTGCCACCGATAATCCTACTCTGCCAAGACAGACGTGGCAGGGGGCAGTACCCTGCATGTCGCAACGCGGCGATACGCCATGCAAACACGACCCGGATGACTGGCCCTCCCGCCAGCCGCACCGTCAGCGGCTCGCTATATAGCGGTCGCACCGCCCGCACAAAGGCTGAACGCGACGGCCGCGAAACCTGCCTCGTGCCCTGGCCCAAGAGCTCCCGGCGCCGCTTGCTGAAATACTTCGCGTTTAATCCCCGCGCCCGACAGAAATCCACTGCCTGCTCGCCGCTTGCTCGGCCAGCAGCTCCTTCCATTGCTCTTTACTGCGTCTTGTCATCTCGGCCACCTCCGAATTGGATGTGGCCGGCACGCTAACCCGTCCCGCCTCCTATATACAGGGCGTGGTTAACGTTGCGCTTACGGAGCGTGTCATTCCGTTCTTTGCCCGCCCGCTCTCCGTGCGCCGAATCGTATACACGCCATTGAGAGCCTACACAGCCAGCCGCGGCGGGCGGTGCGTGTACGGGGACATTTCCCCAACGACAAAGCCGCCAGCAAATTGATCTACTTGGTGCTGCGCCAGATCTCCAAGGGTTGGACCAACCCTGCGCGCACTTGGACGGCAGCCCGTTCTCAGTTTCTGTTACTGTTTGGAGATTGTTTCAGTGCGGCACTGTACTGAAAATGGCACGGACATAAAATTCTGGACACGCCCGGCGTGACCCCATACCAGCCGATAGCTCCAATCGGGCTGCTCCCGCGCCACCGTGTGTGAGCATCCACGCAACCAGCACCGCCTCCTGGGCCGGGAGCTTCGCCTCGTAGTGCAGTGTCGAGCGGGCTACGTGAAATACTCGGCACGCCCGCACCTGGCTTACCCCGGACTGTTCCGCGTGCCGTGCACACTCTCGCCGTACCGGCACGCTCAGGGTTTTTTGCGACGATTTCCTTCACTACTTCGAGATCCAAGTCCCGCTCGGTCACCAACTTCTTTAGCCGGGCGTTCTCCTGCTGTCGGCGTTTGAGCTCGACTACTTCGCGCACTTCCATCCTCTCGAATCGCCGCCGCCACACGTACAGCCTGTGCTCCGAGACGTTGTATTTGCGGGCCGTCGCTGGCATTCCACGCCCAGCCGCCTCGCTCAGGATCTCCAGGATCTACTCTTCCGAAAATCACTTCTTCATCTCGAACCTCCATCAGGCTGTTCTAAACCTGACTTCAGTCCGAAATATCGGGGGCACTCCAGAGCTTCCTTAGATATTTTCCGCCTTCATCGCAGAACACGGTGACCACGGTCTTGAGTTCCGGATATTGCCTGCGAATGCGCTTCGCGGCGAGCAGATGTGCACCGGAACTCGGCCCGCAGAATAGTCCGTGCTGGCGCGCGAGCCGGCGTATTTCCTCCACCGCTTCGGTGCTCGAGACGTTCAGCATCTCGTTGATGAGATCACGGTGGCGGGCGAAGATGCCGGGCACGAAACCGTCCGAGATGCCTTCGATCTGGTGCGAGCCGATCTCGCCGCACAGAATCGTGCGCGATTCGGTGGGTTCCATCGCAAACAAGCGCACTTTGGGATTGACCTCGCGGAAGGCCTGGCCGACGCCGACCAGCGTGCCGCCGGTGCCGACGCCCATGACCACCGCATCCGGCGTCGTCCCCTCAGGAAGCTGGCTGAGGATTTCCGGGCCGAGGATCGTGCGGTTTTCCTCCACGTTCCATTCCGACTCGAACTGATGCGGGCTGAAATAACCGGGCTGGTTGCCAAGCTCCGCGGCGCGCTTCAACGCATCGTTCACGTGGAAATGCCCACTGAACAGCACCTCGGCGCCGTAGGCACGTGAGATCGCGACGCGCTCGCCGGTCATGCCTTCGGGCATCACCACCAGCATGTGGTAACCCTTGACGGCGGCCACGAGCGAGAGCGCATTGCCGGTGTTGCCACTCGTGGCTTCGACGATGGTATCGCCCGGGTGCAGCAGGCCCTCACGCTCGGCCTTCTCGATCATGTACTTGGCTATGCGCACCTTGATCGAGCCCGAAGGGTTCAGGAATTCGATCTTGCAGTAAATGCCGTCGATCACGAGCAGCGGTGTGTCGCCGATCGCGTCGAGTATGTTTTTCGAAACCGTGGGAAAGCGTACAGACATGCGTGTCAACCTCAATGTGAGCAGGGCTTGCGCCGCTGGCTCGCGACCGAGCCGCCGAGTGTCCAGGAGGGCGGATCGCTCGCCGGCATGCTGGCCGCAAGCTCCTCGTCGATGCGCCGCTCACAGTCTTCGAGGAATTTCGGTGGATGAGGCTGCCCGGAGGGCTTGCGCCCGTGGGCAGCACTGTCACCGCCGGCCCCGGGGGGCACGATGCGGGTCTGCAGGAAATGCTTGTAGAACAGATAGGACATGATGAACGACCTCCGGTAGTGGGCCGTCGAGGCAAAATGCTTGGGATTCAGCACGGCACGCCGGTACTGGTCCCGGGTCTGCACGGCGTAGTTGCGCGCGGCTTCTGCTCCGCGTCCCTGGATCAGGCCGTTGATGATGTCTTCGTCGGTGCTCACGTGCCCAAGCCGACGTTATTATGCTCCAGCACCCGTTCGGCGCGATAACTGGAGCGCACCAGCGGTCCGGCCACAGCTTCCATGAAGCCCTTCGCGAGCGCGAGATCGCGGTAGCCGCGGAATTCGTCCGGCGTCACAAAGCGCGCCACCGGCAGGTGATTGCGCGTCGGCTGCAGGTACTGGCCCATGGTGATGATGTCGACGTCCGCGGCGCGAATGTCGGCGAGCGTGCGGGCAATCTCGTCCGCGGTTTCGCCGAGGCCGAGCATCAAACTGGTCTTGGTGAGCACCTTGGGGTCGTGCTGTTTGGCGAATTTGAGCACGCCGAGCGTTTGCCGGTAGCCGGCACGCTGGTCGCGTGCATAGTGCGTCAAGCGTTCCACGGTTTCGAGATTCTGTGCGTAGGTGGTGAGCCCGGCATCGAGCACGGTCGCGACACTCGCCTTGCGGCCGGCGAAGTCCGGGGTCAGGGCCTCGACCGCAGTCGCGGGCGTGCGCCGGTGGATGGCGCGCACGCAAGCCGCGTAGTGTGCCGCGCCGCCGTCCGGCAGGTCATCGCGGTCTACCGAGGTGAGGACTACGTATTTCAGTCCCATGAGCGCCACGGCGTCGGCCACGTGCTCGGGCTCGAGTGGATCCAGCCAGCCATGCGGATTGCCGGTGTCGACCGCGCAGAATTTGCAGGCGCGCGTGCACACCGCACCCATGAGCATGAGCGTCGCGGTGCCGCGGCCCCAGCACTCGGCGATGTTCGGGCAATGGGATTCCTGACACACCGTGTGCAGCTTGTGGCTGTGGACGATGTCATTGACCGACTGGTAATGCTCGCCGGCCGGCACACGTACCCGCAGCCACGCGGGTTTGCGCAGCGGCACCACGCGCTCGCCACTCGCCTTGCCGCGGATGCCGTCCTTGACCGCGTGCACACCCTCGGCGGTAATGTACTTTTCGCCGCTGTGCGGTTGAGTTTGAGGTTCGGCTTCGGCCATGAAAAATCCTCGCAATTGCCGTTTTCGGAGCTTGGTCTGTGGCCCTGCGCCCCTTCCTTGACCCGAATCAAGGCAGGTGGCCGGCGCGCTCCTTAGAGTCTCAGCAGACCCCGATCAGGAGAAATGTCTGTGGCGCAGTCACAGTGGTTTGAAGCTGCGCGTGTCGGTGAAATTGCCGACCGCAAGTCCAAGGTTATCGAAGTCAACGGCTCGGACGTCGCACTGTTCAATCTTGGCGGCGAGTATTTTGCCATTGAAGACATCTGCACGCACGATGGCGGCGACATTTCCGGGGGCTGGGTCGAGGGCGATCGCGCCGTGTGTCCGCGCCATCTCGCGGAGTTCTCCATCCGTACCGGCCAGGCCCTCAAGGCCCCGGCGTACGAAGGGGTGCACAGTTTTCCCACGCGCGTGCGCAACGGCGTAGTCGAGGTTTGCGATGACCGTGAGTAAGACGCGGCCGAGCCGCGGGCGGACATGCCCGCGCTGAGCAACCGGTTGTCGCGCTGGACGCTGCTGTTCTTCGGCTGTGCGCTCGTGAACTTTGTGGCGGCACAGGCGCTGATGCTGGCCGGTGTGAGCTGGCCATTCCAACCGATGTTCGCATCCGGCACGCTGATCGTGGTGCACCTGCTTACGCTCGGCTGGCTGCTGCTCTTGATGCTCGGCGCACTCTTCCAATTCATTCCGGTTATTACTTCCAATATTCTGCCGAGCCAGCGTCTCGAGCTGGTGACGCTCGGGGCGGTGGAAGCCGGGTTGCTGCTGATGATTTGCGGATTCATCGGTCTGGGGCTCGGTAACGCCGCCATCGCCCGCTGCCTGCCGGTCGGCGGTGCACTCGTGATCGTGGGGGTGCTGGTCGCCTGCTATGACATCGGCGTGCCGCTCCTGCAGGCCAAACCCATGACTCTGCCGGCACGCATGGTATCTACGGGGCTCGTGTTCCTGCTCGTCACGATCACTCTGGGTTTGCTGTTTGCGCTCACCATCAATCTGCCGGCACTCGCGGCACCGCTCGGGAAGCTCCTCGCGAGCGGCGTCGGCTATCACGCCCTCGCTGGGCTTGGCGGCTGGTTCACGCTCACTGCGATGGGCGTGACCTACAAGCTCGTGCCGATGTTCACTCTGGCGCCTGAAGAGCGCGGCCTGGTCGGAGAACTCGTGGATGCGCTTGCGACCGCGGGTTTTGCCTTGGCGCTGATCTTCGGCCTGCTCGGTATCTGGGTTGCCGCGCCTGCCGTGCATTTAGTGGAACTCGCAGGCTACGCGCTCGTCGCGGTTGCGGTCGGGATCTATCTCTGGGATATCGTGCGCATCTACCGCACGCGTCGGCGCAAGCTGATCGAGTTGCACAACAAGGCGGCCGTGGGCGCCTTCGTGGCACTCGGCGCTTGCGTACTCATGGCGGTCGTGCTGCTCGGCCTGCAGCGCTTCACGCAGCAGGTCGCGATCTTCGTGTTCCTGGTGATGTTCGGCTGGTTGAGCGGCCTGGGGCTCACCCAGCTCTACAAGATCGTGCCGTTCCTCGCTTGGCTCGGAATGTTTGGCACGCGCCTCGGGCGCGGGCCGGTGCCGCGCGTGCAGGATCTCGTCGACGAGAACCACAGCTATCCGTGGTTCATCGTGTATTTTGCCGGGGTGGCGCTGGCGGTGATCGCCGCGTTCGCGGGTGAACGCGAATATTTCTTCCGCACCGGCCTCGGCTTGAGCCTGCTCGCGACGCTCGGTCTGGCGGTGGAATATTGGCGCGCACGCCACGGCTATTACGAAACCCGTAAAAAGACCGCAACGAGTGCCGCCGCGCCGTTCGCGATGCAGCCGCGGGCCGCAGGTGCCTTGTCGGCCGTCTGCAAACCCGCGGTCTCGATTCTCGACAAGCAGGGAGTTTCCCATGAGCACAATTGAACCCTTGGTGGTCGACGTCCGTGAAGAGCTGCGCAAGGGTGGCGAGCCGCTGCCGCACATCCTGGCGGCGGTGAAGAAACTCGCGCCGGGCCAAGCGTTGCGATTGTTCGCGACCTTTGAGCCCATACCTTTATATGCAGTGCTCGGACATCAAGGGTTTGAGCACAGTGCCAAAAAGCTCGGTGCAGGCGACTGGGAAGTATTGTTTACGCCCGGCGCCGCCAAACCCAAGCCCAAGGCCGAGAAACCCCAGACGGCGGGTGCCAAGGTGAGCACCGACGGCTGGCCCGCACCCGCGACCGAACTCGACAACCGTGGGCTGCAGCCGCCCGAGCCGCTGGTGCGGATTCTGGATGCCCTCGAGCATCTCGCGCCGGGCGAGGTGCTGGCTGCGATCAACGAGCGCGACCCGGTGTTTTTGTACCCCGAGCTTGAAGCTCGGGGCGCAGCCATTCATACCGACAAGCAGGCGGACGGCGTGCATCTCCTGATCCGCCGCGGAGGCTGAAGCCATGCCGGATACTGAACTGGCCGCACCCTCGCGCGAAGCGGTGCTGGACGCGATGCACGATGTCATCGACCCCGAACTCGGTTTCAATATCGTGGACATCGGGCTCATCTACGGGCTCGAGGTGGTCGAGCATGGCGTTCAGGTGACCATGACAATGACCACGCCGGGTTGCCCCGCGCAGGACTACATCATGGCCGGCGTGCGCGACCGCGGTCAGCGCATTCCCGGCATCAGCAACGTGGACATCACGCTGGTCTGGGACCCGCTCTGGTCGCCGAAGAAAATGACGCCCATCGCCAAGGAGCATTTCGGCATCACGGACGACGGCGATGCATGACGCGGTTACCGATAGCCACGCACTGCTCGCGGCGCTGAATCGCCACCTGATGCGTGCGTTGCTTGCGCTTGGAGAATGCGGCGCGACCGAACGCGATACCGCCTGCAGCATCGCCGCGGCCGCTTGGTCGACGCTGCGCCACGCCGAGCCGCGTGAAGCCGAGCGCCTGAACGGCGTGCTGCACTCATTGACTCAATCCACTCACCCCAAAGTCCAACAGGAGACTCTCATGGCCGAAGCCAAGATCCTCGATGTCCGCAACCTGATCCCGATGGAGCGCCACCGCACCATCTTCGAGACCTATGAAAAGCTGCCGGTCGGCAACAAGTTCGTGCTGGTGAACGATCACGACCCGAAGCCGCTTTATTACCAGTTCGAAGCCGAACACACCGGCAAGTTCTCGTGGAAGTACCTGGAGAAAGGCCCGAGCGCGTGGCGCGTGGAAATCGGCCGCACCGCGGCGGAATGACCGCTGTCCTGTAGTCAGCGAAAAAGCGGGCCCTGCGCCCGCTTTTTTTGCGCGGCACCGCGGCCTGACTTTTACCGGGCTGCGCGGGATAATTGCCGCGCCCGATCCGGAGATTCCCGTGACCCCAGTCGATCCCAAGTCCGCGCGCCGTCCCGCGCCCGAGAAAGTCCTGATCGATATCGCCGACTACGCGCTCGATTACCGCATCCAAAGCGCGGAGGCATTCACGACCGCGCGCTACTCGCTCATGGATGCTCTCGCCTGCGGGATGCTGGCGCTCGCCTACCCGGCCTGCACCAAGCTGCTCGGGCCGGTGGTACCCGGTGCCACCCTCAAGGGCGGCGCGCGCGTGCCGGGCACGGGTTACGAACTCGATCCAGTGCAGTCCGCGTTCAATATCGGCGCCATGATCCGCTGGCTGGATTTCAACGACACCTGGTTGGCGGCGGAATGGGGCCATCCTTCGGACAATCTGGGCGGGATCCTGGCCGCGGCGGATTACCTGTCGCGCAGCAATGCGGCCGCGGGCAAAGCCTCGCTCACGATGCGCGATGTGCTTACGGGCATGATCAAGGCGCATGAAATCCAGGGCGTGCTGGCGCTCGACAATTCCTTCAACCGCGTGGGTCTGGATCACGTGTTGCTGGTACGCGTGGCTTCGACGGCGGTGGTCACGGCGCTCCTCGGCGGCACGCACGAACAAGTGATCAACGCCGTGTCGAACGCCTTCATTGACGGTGGCGCCTTGCGTACTTACCGGCACGCCCCCAATACCGGATCACGCAAGAGCTGGGCCGCGGGTGACGCCACTGCGCGCGCGGTGCGTCTCGCGCTCATCGCGCTCACGGGCGAAATGGGATACCCGACAGCGCTCTCGGCCAAGACCTGGGGATTCTACGACGTGCTCTTCAAGGGCGAGCCCTTCAAGTTCGAGCGCGCGTACGGCAGCTACGTGATGGAAAACGTGCTCTTCAAGATTTCCTATCCGGCTGAGTTCCACGCCCAGACGGCCGTTGAATGCGCCATGCAACTGCATGCAGATGTGAAAGACCGGCTCGACCAGATCGACAAGGTCGTGATCGAAACCCAGCAGGCGAGCGAGCGCATCATCGACAAGACCGGCACGCTCGCCAATCCCGCCGACCGTGATCACTGCATTCAGTACATGACCGCCATCCCGTTGATTTTCGGCCGGCTGAGCGCAGCGGATTACGAGGATGGAGTCTAATACGATCCGCGAATCGACGCTCTGCGCGCAAAAATGCAAGTGCGCGAGAACCCGCAGTTCACCCGCGATTATTACGACCCCGCGAAACGGTACATCGGCAACGCGGTACAGGTGTTCTTCAAGGATGGCAGCAAGACCGCACGCGTAGCGGTCGATTACCCCATTGGCCACCGCAAGCGCCGCGCCGAAGGTATCCCGCTGCTCGTGAAGAAATTCGACCAAGCGATCGCGAACTGCCTGCCGACCGGGCAGTGCCGCGCCATCAAGTCACTGTGCGCCGACCAGAAGAAACTGGAAGCCACGCCGGTTACGGACTTCATGTCTCTTTGGGCGATCTGATCCAGGCTGGCCAGCGGTATCGCGTGCCAGCATCACCTTCAGTTACGAGTCACATGAAGAAGCTCTGATCGAATCCGTTTTCGTCGTCTCCCCGACAGGGCTTCCATGAACGTAGACTCCAGCGGAAATCCGGAATCGCCAAGAACTGCGGTATCTCCAGGCGTCTGTTTCTGCACAGGTGGGACGCGTACGGCGAATAAATCGGAGCTTCCTGAACGCGGTTTTCAAGCAAGTGTGGTTCTTTCTGCTGCCATGCGGCGGAACGGCTCGCTGATCCGCAGATCGGCCGTCACGCGCCGCCAGAACTCCTGCGCCAGCCTCACGCCTTCGTCCCAGACCTCCAACAATTTCGGCTCCGGTGCGGCGGGCGCCGCTGGCAAGTCGGGCAGGTGTCCGGCCACGGGTGCTGCCGCCATCGGTAGCATGTCGTAAGCCGGCGCCAGCAACAGGCGCGGGCGCTCCTGCAAACCGTCGGCGAAGAAGCTCAGATTGCCGAAATGGCGGTCGGAATTGGCAATCAACATGCCGAACGCTTCAAGCAGCCGGATGCGTCGCGCGTCGTCTGAGGCCAGAAGACGGGCTGCGTTGAAACGCGCCGCCGCTTCGCTCCACGAATCGCGCCTGCCGAAAAGATCATCGTCCAGAGGCCCAAGCGTAAGCACACCGCGGCGCCCGCGTGCACCGATGCGGTCAAAGCGTTGCACTTCCAGGAACCGCCGGTTTCCCATATCCACAGTGCGTGCCTGTGCCGCCGCGATCCCTGCCTCGCGCAAGGTGTCGAGCGCTATCGCTTCGCAAGCCAACAGATCCCGCCAACGCAGATCGGAGGGTGAAGCGTCGCCCGGCGTGAATTTCACCAGGCAATGAGGCCCCGCGCGGAAGGCCGTGAACTTGGGCTGCTCACCGGCGGCCGATGAGCCTGCGCCACCCGCCGCGGACCGATCCGCGAGCCGTGGGTAATCCTCTGCGGACACGTTTTCAGGCTGCGACGCCAGCAAGCGCCGCAGCGATTCTTCACCCAGAATCAAATCACCCGGGCAATCCTCGCCGCGGCGCGCGACCGCAATCAGGCGATGGTCATCGTTCCAGTCCTGTAACCGCGCGGGTAATGCGAGGTCCGGATTGACAGCGGCAAAACGACGACCCAGATAGCCGGCGGGCGCCATGTCATGGACTACCGGCGGCAGGCCCACATGTGCATGTCCGCTGCCATGCTGCGGCTCGATCCAGCTTCCGCCGTCTTGAAGCGGGATCAGTGCCGCTGCTTCTGTGGCGCGCCCATCGCTATCCAACCGGTAAACCGGAATGCGAACCGCCAAGCCGCTGACCGGCCGGGGCAGGGCGTAATGCGTCGCCCGGCCGCGGCTCAAGGTCAGCACGGCCCCTTGCTCAGCCGAGATCAGCCGCGACAGGGTGGCGGGGCTGGTTTCCAGCGCCTCACGCAGCTCCCCCGCAGGGACGGCGCCTCGCCCGGATAAATATTGACGTAATTTCGTTGCCATATTGAAACGATTAGAAAAGTACCTTTTATAATGAAAAACAGTAATTTATATACATATATAAGCTATCTGTGAAACGTAATATGAAACGATTTATGAAATGAGTCAACTCATGGATATAAGGGACAACGATGGGATGTCGCTTTGGGTAGCTTGAACAAAGCGAAGCTTTCAAAATTATGTATTCAGTTATGCTATAACATTACTTCATGGATATAGAACAAACCGCTCAGCTCCTCTCCGAGCTCCGCGCCAAACTGGATCTCAGCCAGGAGCAACTGGCGGCGCGGCTGAACGTGGCCTTCGCCACCGTCAACCGCTGGGAAACCGGCAAATCCAAA
>JBOIBB010000116.1:0-5138 GCA_050739335.1 Gammaproteobacteria bacterium | reverse complement strand
GGCACACACGTGACCGCAGGCTGAACCCCCCACAAAACTCAAGATAGCAAACTGCGCTCGCGGCTCTCCAGCTCCAGGAGCTTGCGCTTGATGCCAAGCCCGCCGCCGAAGCCCGTGAGCGCGCCGTTGGCACCGATCACACGATGGCAGGGCACGACAATCGGCAGCGGATTCTGCCCGTTCGCCGCGCCCACCGCGCGTGCGGCTTTGGGATTTCCGACGCGCTCGGCAAGTTGGCTGTACGACCAGGTACTTCCATAAGGAATCTTGCGCAACGCATGCCACACCTTTTGTTGGAACGATGTGCCCTCGGGCGCAAGCTCGAGATCAAAGCTCTGCCGCTCACCGGCAAAGTATTCCTTGAGCTGCGCGACCACCTTGCGGAACCGCGACACATCTTCCTGCCAATCCGGCTCGGGCGTCGCCGCATGCGGGCCCTCCTGAAAGTCTATGTGCCGCAGCCCCGACTCGTCTCCCACAAGCATCAGCACACCGACCGGACTCTTCATATAACAGTAATACATGATTCACCTCGTCAGGATTTTCGTGCTGCAGCATCCGCCGCCGCACTCCACAGATACATTGCCGCATACGCTCGCCACGGTCGCCACGCCTCGGCACGCCGCAACAGCGCAGCGGGTGTCAGCGCCGCACTCTCGCCGGCCGCCGCGTGCAACAAGCCGAGATCACTCGCCGGAAACGCATCCGGATCATTGAAAGCCCGCATCGCCACATATTGTGCAGTCCAGTCACCGATGCCGGAAATATTTTTGAATCGCTCAAGGAGCACGTTGTCCGCAATTGCGCCGTTGAAACGCAACGCGCCTTCGTCAACCGCCTGCGCCAAGGCGCGGACGCAACGAACACGCGCCTGCGGCAGGCCCGTGAGATGCGCACGCGCCAAAACCGCCGCGTCCGGAAACATATGCGTCAACGCACCCGCACCGGAAACCTGCAACGGCTCACCGTAAGCCTGCACCAGGCGCCCCGCGAGCGTGCTCGCGCCCCGCACCGTCACCTGCTGGCCAAGCACGGCACGCACCGCGAGTTCAAAGCCGTCCCAAGCGCCCGGTACGCGCAAACCGCGATGGCGCCGCAAGCACGGAGCCAGCAACGGGTCGTGGCGAAACTGCCGCGCCACGGCGGCTGGATCCGCAGCCAAGTCAAACATCCCGCGTACCCGCGCGACGATCTGCAACAGCCGCGAGGAATCGGCGAAGCGAATGCATGCTTCGAGGCTGCGCGCGCGCGGCCGGGCGCGCACCTCGAACAGTCCCTGCCGATTGTCAAAGTCGAAACTGCGGCGATAAGCGCCGTCACGCACTTCTTCCACACCGGGAATGCAGCGCGGTGCGAGAAACTCGAGCAATGCCTGCCAGTCATAAGGTGGACGGTAGGCCAACTGAAATACATATTCACTGGCCGCGCCGCGCGCGGCCGTCTGCCGACCCAAGCGCCGCAGTTCCGAGGGCGTACGTCCATACAGTGCGCGCATCACATCGTTGAAACGCCGGATGCTCTGAAAACCGGATGCCAGCGCCACCTGCGCCATGGGTAAGCGGGTGTCGCTGATAAGCTGTTTGGCGAAATGCAACCGACGCGTTTGCGCGACCGCGATCGGCGACGCACCGAGGTGCTGCAAGAACAAGCGGTGCAGGTGACGCGGGCTCACGCCGAGGCGCGCGGCCAAATCATCCACGCTGCCATCATCGAGCGCACCCGCGCCGATCAGCTTCAGGCCGCGGCTTACCGTGGCCGAGGTGCCGTTCCAGGCAGGCGTACCGGGCGCGACTTCCGGGCGACAGCGCAGGCACGGACGAAACCCGGCTTCGGCCGCCGCCGCGGCGCTCGGAAAATAGCGCACGTTGGCACGCTTGGCGTGAGGCGCCGGACAGACCGGCCGGCAATAAATGCGGGTGGACGTGACGCCAATGAAAAACCGCCCATCGAAGCGCGGATCGCGAGCGCGCCGCGCGCGCTCGCAAACGCGCGGGTCCAGGGCCAAGGACTCGGTTTCCATGGCGAGCACTATAGCGCCACCGTCAGACGACGCTAGCCGTTTTCGGACATGAGTGCGGCCAAGCTCATGGCCAAAAAAAGCGGCCCTGTTTCCGGGGCCGCTGGTTACACTCAATCACCTGTAGGCAGTCGAGATTTCATGCTCAGCCATTGCGCACCTCAGAACTTGATCCTCAACCCTACTTGATAGAAACGGCCCACGGCACCCTGATGCGCATAGGTCGGGCTGTAATTGTTGCCGGCGTAGTCAAGCGGATCGAACGGCGGGCTTTTGTTGGTGGCGTTCAGAATCCCCGCGGTCAACGACCAGTTATCGGTGAGTTTATAACTACCGGTCAGGTCAACGTACCAGAACGCTGCCACACCGCAATCCGGCGGAACGTCGGTTCCCATGTACCCCACGCTGGCACACACACCGGGCGGCAAGGTGTCGGGTATGGTCATGTTGTAATGACTTACCCAGTAAACCGTCGCAGTAAGGTTTGCTGGTCCCATGTTGAAAGTGTTGGTCCAGTTCCAGCGAAATTTGGGCGTACCGGCTCCGGATGACAACTGATACGGTCCTTGCGTGCCCACCATGGAGATGCACGGTCCACCCGCTTCCAGAGTCTCGCACCACGTCAGTATCTTGGTGAAGTGGTAATCGCTGGTCCAGTGGACCAAACCCAAGTTCTGTGTGTAACGCAGCTCCACGTCAAAACCGGTGGTCCTCAGTTCATTCTCGTTGAGATACTCCGCGTTGAACTGTATGGGACGGAGCATCCCGGTGGGATGCAGCGGATCGGGCACGTCCAAAATCACCGACCCCGGAGGTAGCGGGGAACCGGCGAAATAGGCCGAAATCAAATTGGCCGGAGCGGGCGGCGCAATCACGTTGGTCTTGAGGATGTTGTAATAATCCAGTGTACCGCTGAACTCCGAAACCGGCTGAAACACCATGCCCAAGGTGTAATTGCGCGCCCGCTCGGGCTTGATGTCCGGATTGGCTTCGCTCAACGCACCGATCTGGTACGGTTGTGCGTAAGGATCCGGCGTGCAGGGATTGGTAGGAGTACCCGGCGGAACACCCGCGGCACAATGCTCATTGACAAACGCGGCGGATACCGATGCCGGCGCCAGGTTGCTGAAACCGAGTGAGGAGCTGGAGCCGTTTTCTGCAAAGGCCGGCGCACGAAAGCCGCGCGAATAGGTCCCGCGAAGCATCAACTGCTGAATCGGCGTCCATTTGACGCCAAACTTCGGCGAGAACGCACTGCCGAAGTCGCTGTAATGGTCCTCGCGACCCGACAGGTCCATTTCGAGGGATTTCAGCATCGGCGCATCCAACTCGGCATACAAAGCCGCGACATTACGATGCCCGATGGTCTGGGCATCGCCTAAACCCAGGTAGACCTGACCGGGATTCAAAGCGGGATCGTCCTGGGCCTCGTAGCGCCACTGCGTGCCCACCGCCAAACCTAGCGGTCCACCCGGTAATTCGGCGAGCGATCCGTTGATGCTGAAATCAAACTCGTCCTCATCGGTGGTGGCGGTCACCGCATCGGGCGGTGCAAGCGCATTACGCAGCGACTGGGAATTGAGCGAGGGATTGACGAAATTGTAGGTACCGTCGGTCACGTCGCTCATCAACTGCGGGATATCCAAGAACCCATATTCGGTGTAGTTGAGAAAAGCGTGATTGAGGTTCAGAGCCACGTCATAGTTCCAGTTCTCGTTGAGCACGCCATTCACGTCGGCATCCATGCGCATCACATGATTGACCGTGGTATCCGACCCGAATAGCGGCACATCACCGAACTGATAACTGATTTTGGCGTACTGGCAGCCCGGAGCATTCACACCTGCGCCCGGCCCGGGCGCGGCGTAGCCCGCGCAGCTTGTGGCAAACGGGTCATTTGGGTTGAGCATGCCGTTTGGCAGCAACGGCGGCAGCACAATGTTGCTGGTATTGATAGGCGTCTCGTTCTGAATCGAAGGGTAAATCGAAGCGTCATCAGGAACACTGCCGCCGACTTCATTCACCGTGCGGAACTGGTTGTAACTTGCATTCAGGTAAGCCGTGGTCGTCGAGTTGAGGTTGACGGTAATGCGGCCGTCAATCGAGTAACTATCCGTCTGCGGCGCGAGTTCTCCGTTGGCGGCAATTTCATTGTAGCCACAGCCGGTGCCGGTGCCGGGGCCGGTGCCTGGATAGGTGACCGGTGTCGGGCAGGCGCGTAGGGGCTGGAACCTCGTGCCGGGAATCACCGAGCCGTCCAGCAAGTCGGGGGTGCCGTCCGGATTGGTGCCGGTGACAATGGCGGGCGCCACGGCGCCGTAGATGGAGCTGCCATAGCCTTGGGAACCGGTGGAACTGCCAACACCGGACCCGCCGTGTGCGGGATTGCCGTTTATACAAAAGTCACCATTCCCGAGCGAGCTGGTGTCGCAGGCATTCAACGGAAAACCGCGGTCACGATAATAAATCGGCTGCTGTGTGTGATACTCCACGCTCAGGTACGCGTTCCAACCGTTGGTATCCAGATTGCCGGTGCCGGTGATGACGCTCGCATCCGTCGAGGCGCCGCCGCCCTGCTGCGATCCGCCGAACTGCAGGGTGGCCAGCGAGCCGTTATAGGACGGATACAGAATGATGTTGATCACGCCGGCGATGGCATCAGCTCCGTATATTGAAGAAGCGCCGTCTTTAAGCACCTCGATGCGCTCCACCGCGTTGAGCGGAATGGTATTCAAGTCTGTGAACCAGCGTATGCCATCGTCCGCCAGCGGATAACCAGTGGTGCGGCGCCCGTCAATCAATACCAGCGTGGAATTCACCGTCAGTCCACGTAGCGCCACGCCAGAAGAGCCGGTGCCAAACCCGGAGGTAAACGCCTCGGGAATGGTGCCGCTGTTGTCGGCGGACAAGGTTCGCAATACGTCCGAGATTGTAGTTAGACCGCTGGCCTGGATTTGTTTGGCCGTAATCACCGTGACCGGCGCCGGGGTCTCAATGCTGGTGCGCGGAATCGCCGAGCCCGTGACCATGACCTTTTTCAGGCTGACATTTTGCTGATTCTGGCTCTGGTTCTGATTCTGGGTGTTGGCTTGGCCCGCAACCTGGGCAAACACCGCCGGCG
>JBOIBB010000115.1:0-7334 GCA_050739335.1 Gammaproteobacteria bacterium | reverse complement strand
GCGGCGCCATTGGTGAAAGCGGCGCGCGTGATGTCGAGCCGGTAATGCTGGATGGAATTGAAAATGCGCAGGCCGGTGTCGGCGCTGTTATGCGAGAGCAGGATCACCTCGACGCGACGCGCCGGCGCATCCTGGTTGAGCCGCAGGAGCTTCTGCGCCAGCGGAAAGGCCACGCCGGGCGCGAGAAAATCATTCTCGTGTTCGATCTGGTAGCGGGAATAGGCTTCGAGACCCTGCCCGGTAAACACACGGTGGCTCTCTTCGAGGTCGAAGAGTGCGCGCGAGCTGATCGCGATCACAAGCTCGCGTGACGAATTGTCATTCACCGTTGATCGACGTCCACTGGATAGAGCGTACCGAGCAGCGGGAAATACAGCGCCGCCTTCACCGGCCGGTCTTCGAAACCGCGCATCAGCCGCACGTAACGCGCGAGCTGCTCCCGGTAGCGCTCGGCCTCACGCGCGAGGAATACGGCGCGGTCCGCGCCTTCGTGACGGCTGGTCTTGTAATCCACGACCCAGCGTACACCGTCCGCATCCACGTACGTACGATCCATCACGCCGGTGACGAGACGCTGATCCTCGAACCCGCTCAACGCGAACTCGCAGTGCGCATCGGGTCCGCGCGCGGCGAGCAGACGCCGCCCGTCGGCGTCGGCGAGCATGCACGTCACGGCTTCGCGCACGGTCTGTGCCGCGCTCTCAAGTTCCGCGCGCGGCACACCCGCCTGAGCCAGCCAGGCACGCATCCGCGCAGCGTTCAATGCCGCTTGCGCCGCGCGCTCGAGATCGCCGTCCGCCGTGGCGATATCCTGCAGCAAGCGATGCACCACGGTGCCGATGTGGCGCAAGGTGTCGCCGGCCCAGTCGAACTCGATCTGCGGCGTTGCCTCGCGCGCAAGCGCACCGCGATCCAGCCCGCGGACATCGGCGGGCGGAGCGGGCGGCGTCCAGCCGGCAGGCAGACGCCGCAAACGCGCAACGGGCGGCGTGATCTCCGCTGCGGGGCCTGCGGGGCGGTAAGCCTGCAAAGCCCGCTGGTACTCGGCTTCGACCGCCGGCCAGAGTGTTGCCAGCAGTGAATTGGCAGACGGATTTCTCAGCTCTCGTACTCCGTCTTTTTCCGTGAAGCCTACAGATCCAAACCAGTGCAGTTGCTCACGTGCGCGGGTGGCCGCGACATACAGCAGGCGCTGGCGCTCGAAATTTTCCTGCTCGCCGCGCAAGTCGAGCACCAGCTCGTAATAGGCGTCGCGATCGCTGCCGGCCGGATTGAGCGGCGCCAGCAGCAGGTCCGGATTGCCGGTCCCGCGCGTGCGCTCGAGGTAGAGCATCAATGGCCGGTGCGTGCGTCCGCGGCCGGCGCCGAGCCCCGGCACGATCACCACGTCGAACTCGAGGCCCTTCGCCTTGTGCATGGTCATGACCTGCAGTTCGTCTCCGGCTTGAGGATCCGGCTGCGCAAAGAGCCGCTCGAGTCCGGCCTCAAGAGCGCCCGGGTCCGCGAGCGTACCGCCCTCGTCCATGGTTTCGAGGAGCGTGAGAAAGGCCTCGGCGTCGGCCAGATCTTCGAGCGAGCCCAGCACGGCCGGGGCGGTAATCTCGAGCCACACGCGCTCGACCTGCTCGCGCAAGCTGGCGCGCCGGCGTTCCGCAATTGCGGCGCCGAGCGTCCTGCGCAGACACGCGAGCCTTGCCTGACCGTCCGCGCTCAGCGTCGCAATACGCGCCTCGTCGCCGAGTATTTCCTGCCAGGTCTGCCCCTCGGCGTTCGAGGTGAGCGCATGCAGGTCGGCCAGCGTCAAGCCGCACCAGGGCGCACGCAACACCGCGAGCCAGGCCACACGATCACCGGGATGCAGCAGCGCGCGTGTGAGCGACACGAGATCGCGCACCACCGGGCGTTCGCCGAGCTGTTCGAGTTCCGTCGCCTGGAAGCGCACGCCTTCACGCCGCAGGCGCGGCACGAGTGCGGCCAGATGATTGCGTCCGCGTACCAGCACCGCCGCGCGCAGGTGATCCGCGTGCGCTTTGCGAATCACTTCGATCACCGCGGCCGCCTCACGCTCGGCATCGCCATCGAAGGCCACGTGCATCTGCACCCAGGCCCCACCAACCGCTGCGCGCTGCGCCGTGCACGGACTGTAGCTCAAGGCGCCGCTCGCCATATCGCTCGCCGCGGGAAACAGCCGGCCGAACGCGGCATTCACCCATTCGACCAGCGTGGGGCGGGCACGGAAATTTACGCTCAGCGTCAGCGGCTCAAGAGGCACCTGCCCGATGCCACGCTGCTGGGCACGCAGGAACAACCCAACCTCCGCCTCGCGGAAGCGATAAATCGACTGCATGGGATCGCCGACCACAAAGAGCGTGCGGCCGTCACCCGGTTGCCAGCCCTCGGTCAAGCGCTCGAGCAGGTGAAACTGCTGATACGAAGTATCCTGAAATTCATCCACGAGGAGATGCTGGATGCGGTAGTCGAGCGCGAGCGCAAGATCGGTCGGCGCCTGTTCTTCACCTAGCGCCGCAAGCGCCCGCAGGGCCACTTCCGCGTAGTCCACCTCGCCGCGCTCGGCAAACAGCACTTGCAATTGAGCGACACCCAGCCGCACGGACTCCAGCAATGCTTCGAGCGCCTGCCATTGAGAGGTGTCGAAATCCGCGCCTGGCAGCTTGCGGACCCTACGGAGTGCACCGTGCATCGCCGGCCGCTCCGCGAGCGCCTGCAGAACTGCGTGCATGCGTGCTTTTTCGTGAGGATGCTCGGGAGCAAACCCGGTGTTCTTGTTTACCGTTTTGCGCAACGGCTCGCCATTCGATTTGGTGAGCAGCAATTCCGCGAGCCCATGCCACGCGGGCAGACTCGCCACCTCTGCCGCGGGAAACGTGCGCAGTCCCGCGCAGGCGCAGAGCGGCGATTCGCTGCCTTGGGCGGCCAGCGCACGCCCGGCAAAGGCCGCAAGTTCCGCCAGCTCGGCCTGCAACGGCGCGGGAAACGCCGCGCGTGCCGCACTGAGCTGCCGGACGATTTCGCGCGCGAAGGCCAGTTGCAGGTCCGTGCGTGATGCGCCGGCGCGCGCCGCGTGTCGCAACCACTGATCGCGACGCGCC
Organism: Gammaproteobacteria bacterium; assembly: GCA_050739335.1. Taxonomy (GTDB): domain Bacteria; phylum Pseudomonadota; class Gammaproteobacteria; order Natronospirales; family REEB76; genus REEB76. The sequence goes on along the minus strand of JBOIBB010000115.1, from coordinate 4,224 downwards.
AACATGTCGGCAAGGAGTTCCGTGGCCCCCGCCCAATCGTTGTCGAGATGCCTGAGCAGTACGCCAAGTGCCTCCGCCTGCGCCGCATCGCCATGATCCAGAAGCGCGAGCGTGCGCTCGGCGGCTTCGCGGTACAGTACTTCCGGCTGTTCGGCAATCGAGGGCGGCGCGCCGAATCCCGAGAGCAGCGGCATCTGGCGGGTGAGCTCAGCGTTTAACGAATCAATGGTCTGGATGCGCAAACGCGCGGGATGCTCGCCAAGGCTCCAGCCGCGCTCGGCATCGCGCGCAGCCGCGGCACGCGCCAGCTCCCAACTGCGACGTGCATGCGGCTTTTCGGGCGGCGTCGTTTCCCGTGCTGCAGCGAGGGCCTTCAGCACGCGGTCGCGCATCTCACCCGCGGCCTTGCGCGTAAAGGTAATAGCGATGATCTCCTCGGGTGCTTCCACCAGTGCGAGCAAGCGCAAGTAACGCTGCGTGAGCAGACTGGTTTTGCCGGAACCCGCCGGCGCCTGCACGATGAACGAGGTGCCGGGATCGAGCGCGCGCTCGCGAGCCGCGTGGTCTGCGACAGGCTCAGTCATCGGGCGGATCTCCCAGCGCCTGAAGTTCGTCGATACGGCACAGCGGCGCGAGATCGCACAGCCGGCAGGTGCGGTTGCGGTCCTTGGGCGCCACCTCCGCGCGGCCCGCGACGAAGTCGTTGGCAAGCTGCGTGAGCACCGTGCGCCAGTGCACGAGCAGCGCTTGCCAGTCGGCGCAACCATCCGGCGGCTGGGACAATTGGGCAAACTCCTGCACGCCCGGGGCCACGCCCGATGCGCGCGCGTAACCGCGGTATTCGGTGAAGCCCGGACGCAGCACCGCGAAAAGCAGAGCGGCGATCTCTTCACTCGCGGTCACCGCGTAGCACGGCAGTTGCGGTTCGTCGAGCCGCTCCCCCTGCCAGGCCGCAGGTCTGGTATTGCCGGTCTTGTAATCCACGATGGCGTAGCCGCCGCTCGCCAGTTGATCGAGCCGGTCGATGCGCGTGCGCAATTCGAGCCGGCCGATGCGCACTTCGGCGTCGAGTTCACGCTGCGCCACCTTGAACGGCGCACGCGCGCGCTCCACCTCGAGCCACGCACGCACGAGCTGCGCGAGGCGCTCCTGCTCGAGTGCCAAGAACGCCGGGGTGAATATCTCGGGCTGCGCGCGTTGCATCTCGCGCAGCGCCCCGGCCACGCCGGCGCGGATGATCACCATGAGCGCAGCCTCGTCCGCACTCGCGATCTTCGCCTGCCCGGTCAATTCGCCGAACACCCGATACAGGACCGCGTGCAACAGGCTGCCGCGCTGTTTCGGATCGAGCCCCGGAGCCGGGACCGGCATGCCCCGGGCCTGCAGCCGGTAGCGGGCAAAGGCCTGAAACGGACAGGCCGCCTGGGACTTCAGCACGCCGGTGCCGCCGCGCACCTTATATATAGTGATGGCCGGACCCCGGCGGTCATCGACCGTCTCAAGCGCGGGAGCCTGCGCCTGCAGCAGCCGTGCATAGGGAACCACGGCACGCCGATCAAGCTCTTCAACACGCAGTTCCGGCAATTGGGCAATGAGTGGACTGGGGCGCAGTTCACGATCGGCATCGCGCCGGGGCGAACTCACGATGACCTCGGGTGCGGCGCACAGGAGCTGGTTCGTCATGCGCTGTGCAAACTCGAGTTCGCGCCGCGCGCCGGCGTGCGGCATCTCAAGCTCACGCTGCACGTGCACCGGAATCAGCGGGTCGGGGCGCGGACTTGCTGGCCAGACATCATCCGACCAGCCGCTGATCCACAAATGATCAAATGCGAGGCCGGCCGCTTCGAGCATGCCCATGACCTGTACCGGCATGTCGTCCGAAGCCGGCTGGAAGATCTTCTGGACCAGGAGCCGCGCCAGCCGCGATCGCGCCTCGGGCATTCCCGGCCTGGTTTCCAGCAAATCGAGGCGCGCGAACTCGCCCAAAACTCCGCCGAAGGCCTCGAGCGCCTGATGTTCGTGGCTGTCGCGCGTGCGTTCACCGGGCCAGCCGAGCGCGCGCAGCACGGCGGCAAACTCGCGCGCCCAGGCCGAAGGCAGTTGCTGCCGCGCTTGCGCTTTCTGCCATGCAACGGCGGCCGCAAGTGCCGCTGCCAGTGCGGGCAGGTCATTGCGCCCCTGCGTACGCGCATACAGTTCACGCAGCGACACCCGTACGCTGCCCTCACGCAACTCCAACTCGAGACGCAAGCGCGCCGCGCGCTCGGATTCCGCGGCGGCTGCAAAAGGCGAGCGTAACAACTGGCTCACGGTACTGAAGTCCGCCTCGGCGTCCGCGAGCAGGCCGAGCCAGAGCAGCGCATCATGAATCACCGGGGCCTCGGCGAGCGCGCGCCCGAGCGAGAGGTTATACGGGCGCTCGCTTTCTATGCCCAGTCGAGCCGCCGGGCAAAGCGCATCGTCCAGCGCACGGCGCAGACGCGCGCCGTCTGCAGCGAGATCGCGTACCACGATGCCGATGCGCGCCGCGGGATTGCGCTCGAGCAGTGCACCGGCCCAGAGCGCCGCGCAGCGCAACTCCTGCTCCGTGTCATCGCAGGCGATGCGCCGGGCGTTAACGATTGTCTCACCGTTCGGTGCCAAGCGTTCTGCGTTGCAGCCCGCCTTGCGAAGATTTTCGAGGAACATCTGCTGTTGTGGGGTCCACTCGTGAAAACCGGCAAACAACACACGCGCCGGCAATAGCCCTCGGCAGCGCGCCAGGATTGCTCCCAGCGCCTCCGGGAGTTGCGCCGCGTCCAGCCAGTCCGTCCGCAGGCTGCGAGCGCGGAATGCAGCGCTCCAGGCAGCGAACGCTTCAGCATCCAGGTTGCCGGAATCGGCAAACAGTGCGGGATCAAACCGCCAGGATTGACACAGAGCCCAAGCGTCCTGCGCCGCCGCCGCTGCGGCGCGCGGTTGCAGCAGACCCCCGGCCCAGCCCGAACCCTGTACAACCTCTTCCCAAACTGCAGCGACCTGCACCGTGGACAAGACATGGCGCGCGTCGGCGTTTGTCGCGCCGCCTGTGCCGAGCCGCGTCCAGAGTTGCAACAAGAAGGGTTGCCACGGCAAGACCTCCGGGCGCTGCCAAGCCTGGTGTCCGGCACTCTGTTCGGTTTCGGCGTACGCCCACTGCAAGGCACGCGCAAGGCGCTCGCTGGCCGTCACCACCGTCGCACCGGAAGCCAGCGCGGCGAGCATGGCATCGTGCTGCAGCAGTCGTTGTGTCACGCGTGTGCGACCCCATATATAATGCGCCCGACAGTTTAACCGGTTGCTCCCAAGGACTGCGGCAACTTCGGGCATATCGGGCGGTCCAACGCGGTAACTCCCTAATCGACACAGGTAACAGACACATGCCTTACGGCCAACCTCCAAAGTCCGGTAACCCGATTTTCAGAACCGCGGCGTTCAAGAACCCCGTGGCGGTTGCCGGCGGCGGGCAGATGACGGTCAACGGCACGATCGGCAAGGCGCTGATCATGCTGGTGCTGGTGATCCTGACCGCGGCCTGGTGCTGGTCGCAGGCCCTCAAGGGCTATGTTCCGGCGACGGCTACCACAGCTCCAGTCTTTGACTACGCGGCGATCTCGCCGTATTTGATAGGCGGTGTGATTGGCGGGCTGGTGTTTGCCATTGCAACTGCCTTCAAGCCTACTTGGGCAAGGATTACCGCCCCGCTGTACGCCATCTGTGAAGGCTTCGTCATCGGCGGAATCTCCGCGATTTTCAACGTTCAGTACCCCGGGATCGTGATCCAGGCCGTGGCGCTGACGCTCGCGGTTGCGCTCGGCATGCTGATTCTTTATCGCACCGGCGTCATCAAGGCGACGCCGCGGCTCTACAAGATCATCGGCGCGGCCACCTTCGGTATCGTGATTTTCTATGGGCTCACCATGCTTGCACAGTGGCTGTTTCACGCCAACATGAACATGGTGTACGGCCATACACCCTTGAGCATCGGCATCAGCCTGTTCATCGTGGCGATTGCCGCCTTCAACCTGGTGCTCGACTTCGATATGATCGCGCGTACCAGCGAGAGCGGCGCCCCCCGCTACATGGAGTGGTACGGTGCCTTCGCACTCATGGTGACGCTCATCTGGCTGTATCTCGAGATCCTGCGCCTGCTCGGAAATACGCGCCGATAATGTCCAGATCCCCAAAAGTGAAACGGCCCCGCGC
>JBOIBB010000114.1:0-8613 GCA_050739335.1 Gammaproteobacteria bacterium | reverse complement strand
AGTACGTCCAAATTGTGCCACGACAGGATGCGCTGAGATGCGTTTACTGAGTATTGAGATGTGGTATCGAAAAGGGCAAGCGCCGTAAGTGGCTGAGTTAGTTAGAAACTCAAATTTCCAGTCCAAGCTCATAATGCTGAGGTCGGTGGTTCGAGTCCACCCATAGCCACCAAGTCCAGCCCACAGATCTCCAGTCGTTATGCACCTCGCCATCGGAGCAGCGCACATGGCGCGCGCAAACAACCGCCGGTGAGGCGCGCGCAGTTACGCGCCCCACCGGCAGTGTGATCAAACGGCTTGCAGCCGGATCACTGGGTGAGATCCTTCGGCATTCCGGCGAATTCCTTGGGCGGCGTATTGCCCGCAAGATTGGTGACGAAGAAGTCGAACATCCGGCGGGTCACGTAGGGCGTGTACGGCCCGTAGTGGTGATGCTCGTCCGGTACGATCAGCATCTGGAAGTCTTTGTTGGCTTTCATCAGGGCGCTGACCATCAGATAGGTGTTGGCGAGCGGCACGTTGTTGTCAATCGAGCCGTGCACCAGCATCAGGTGACCCTGGAGGTTTTTCGCGAGTAATTCACTGGCCTGGTTGTCGTAGTTGGTGGTGCCGTTCTTGTCGGTGACAAGCGGGCCCTCCCATTTCTCGCCCCAGGCGTAGTTGTAGTCGCGATTGTCGTAGTTGCCGCTTTCGGCCCAGCCGACCTTGAAGAAATCCGGGTAGTGCAGCAGCGCCGATACCGTGGCGTTGCCGCCTCCCGAATGACCCCAGATGCCCACGCGGCTCAGGTCCATGTAGGGATAACGTGCAGCCAGTTGTTTGATGGTGGTGATCTGGTCCGGGATCGTGTCGTCACCCATGTCGCCGTACCACTCGCGCTGAAAACTCGCGGAGCGGTAGGGCGTGCCCATGCCGTCAACGGTCACGACGACAAAGCCGAGTTCGGCGAGTGCCTGACCGGCGCCGCGCTCGGAGCGGAAGCTGAAAGTTGCAATCGAACCGATCTGTGGGCCGGGGTAGACGAAGTCGATAATCGGGTATTTCTCGTCGGGGTTGAAGTTGGAGGGCTTGTACATCAGCCCGTAAAGGGTGGTCTGGCCATCACGCGCTTTTACGGTGAAGGGGATTGGCGGTACCCAGCCGTCGGCCAGCAAATGCGATATATCGGTCTTGGCGACGGTCGCGAGGATGCGTCCGTCCGCGGCCGAGCGCAGCACCGTGACGGGCGGTTGTGCCGGCGTGGAATACGCATCCACGAAATACTTGCCGTCTTTCCCCATCGTGATCAAGTGATCCGCATCCTCCGTGGTGAGCAGAGTGGATTTGCCGGTATCGATGTTGAGCTTGAACAATTGTTGATAGTAAGGATTCATTCCGGGCGTACGGCCCACCCCGACGTACCACAGGGTGTGGGTCTTGCGGTCTATGTAAGGCACCTGGATTACGTCGCCTTCGCCTTTGGTGAGGGCGCGGATCTGCTGGCCGGTCTTGAGGTTGTAGAGATATAGATTCATCCAGTTGTTCTGCTCGGTCGGCCAGATGGCCTCGTCGCGCTTGGGGAGGTACTGCCAGTCGGGTCGCGCGAATTCTCCGCCGGCCGCGGCGTACCAGCCTTGGTAGAAATCCTTGGCCGTGTACTGGAAGGCCGTGCGCACGTAGCCGGTGGCGGCCTCAACGACATGGAAGGTTTCCTGCTGCTGATTGCGCGAGGTTGAAACCAGGGCAAAGGTCCGGCTGTCCGGTGACCATTGCACGTCGTTCCAGGAGCCGAGGCGTTGCTCCTCACCCATGTTGAGGGGCACGGTCTCGCCACTCGCGACGTCGATCAGCACCGGCTGTACCATGAATACCTTCTTGTCGCCCGGCAGCGGATAGGGCTCCTGCTCGAGTTGCGGGTGGCCGATGCCGGTTTTGATCATGTACTGGTCCTTGAGGCCGAGGGAATCCTGGCGGAAGGTCACCAGCATCTTCGAGTCCGGCGACCAGTGCACCGGAGCGAACCCGCCGAAACCCGAGCCGTAGCTGTCATCCTTGACGCCGTCGGTGGTGAGCTGGGTTTCCTTGCCGGTCGCAACATCGCGTACCCACAGGTTTGAGTCCTTGACGAAGGCCTGCCACTCGCCGTTGGGCGAAAGCGCCTGATTCTCGTCGGGGGGTATCAGGGGAGTCTTGCTCTCGGTGCAGGTGCCCGCAGCCGAAAGGTCACACTCATAATCTTTGCCCTCCAGACTGACCGCGAGCTTGCCGTCTTTGAGCCGGAAAAAGCTGAAGCTATGTGACCAGTGCTGTGCGTCTACCTGTTTTTTGGTCACCTGGCTCAGAGCCGTGGCAAGCTTGGCCTGATCAAAAGCCGGTGCGACCGTTCCGGTCGCGGCGTCCATATCGAGAAAGTGAGCGCCTGTACCGTCGTGGTCGCGATACCAGAAGTGGGTTCCGTCCAGCCAGTTCACGGTTTGAACCTCGTGCCAAACCCGCGGATCGTAGTTCTGACCGACGAGCGGATCGGTGCTGCGTCCCAGAAACTTGGCGGCGCGTGCGTAGTCTGCGTCCGTCAGTTGTCGCGCCTGGCCGAGCAACGGCATCAGGCCCAGAAGTGCGATCAAGGTAACAGCAGCGACCCGGATGATTTTCATGGGGACAGACCTCGCATAGGAAGGTGTTGTGTTGGTTGTTGTGTTCGGTTCGCAGGAACAGGTGTGCTCTCCGGAGACGACCATCGCGCCATCCGTTTTGCGCAGGAACCCGCAGGGGTTGGAGCATGGTAACTCCGTTTCGTTCCGGGCGTGCTGCGGCACAGCCTTGTCCGGGATGGTGATGCAGCCACCGGTGTGCATATTCATCCGGCCGCGATTGCTTGAGTCGAGTCGCGCAGCGACCGTCACGATTGGGCTGCGGTGTACAGCGTATTGAAACGGTTGACGATTTCGCAAAAGAGATCCGCGGTCTTCTCCGCATCGTAAGCGGCCGCATGGGCGCAGGCCGTATCCCAATCGAGCCCGAGAGCCGCGGCCGCGCGCGCCAGTACGGTCTGGCCGACAGCGACCCCGGCGAGGGTTGCCGTGTCGAAGCTCGAGAACGGATGAAACGGGCTGCGCTTGAGGTTGCAGCGTGCGATCGCGGCGTTCACGAAGCCCAGGTCGAAGAACGCATTGTGCCCGACGAGGATGGCCCGGGTGCAGTCGTACTGGCGCAGTGCCCGGCGCACGGCCCGGAACACGCGTTGCAGCGCATCCTGTTCCGGGATCGCCGGGCGCAGCGGATTGAACGGATCGATGCCGGTGAAGGCCAGCGCCTCGGGATCGAGGTGGGCACCGGGGAAGGGTTGCACTTCGTAGCTGTGCGTGGCGCCGCGGTGCAGCTTTCCGGATGCATCCATGTCGACCATCACCGCGGCAATCTCGAGCAGCGCGTCCGCGCGCTGATCGAAGCCGCCGGTCTCGACGTCGACGACCACGGGCAGGAATCCGCGGAAGCGGTGCGCGAAAGGATGAATGGCTGGCGCGTCGTGCATGGATGCGGTGTGAGCGGCGGTTGTACGTCCGGATTTATCCGGCGATGGACCAGTTCACCGTGTCGCCAGCGCGCAGCGGCACGACTGTCGTATCACCGAACGGGTAGCTTTGCGGCACGCTCCAGGCTTTTCTCTGCAAGGTCAGTTTGCCCCGATTTCTTGGCAATCTGTAAAAATCCGCGCCGTAAAAACTTGCGAAGGCCTCGATCCGGTCGAGTGCGCCCGCCTGTTCGAAGACCTCCGCATACAGTTCGAGGGCGGCGGGTGCGCTGAAGATCCCGGCGCAAGCGTGATCCCGCTCCTTGCAAGCGCGCGCGTGCGGTGCGCTGTCGGTGCCGAGGAAGAACTTCGAATTGCCGCCGGTCGCCGCGGCCACAAGCGCCTCGCGGTCGGTCTCGCGCTTGAGCACGGGCCGGCAGTAATAATGTGGCCGCAGTCCGCCGCGGAAGAGCGCATTGCGGTTATAAAGCAGATGATGCGCGGTGATGGTCGCGCCGATACCTGCGTTCTGGGCGAGCACGAAGTCCACCGCGATCTTGGTGCTGACGTGTTCCAGCACGATGCGCAGGCTCGGAATTCGCCGCACCAGGGGTGCAAGCACGCGCCCAATGAAAACCGCTTCACGGTCAAAGATGTCGACTTCGGGGTCGCTCACTTCGCCGTGCACCAGCAGCGTCAGACCGAGCTCGGCCATTTTTTCCAGCACGCCCTGACATTTGTGAATGTCGGTGACACCCGAGTCCGAGTTGGTGGTGGCGCCTGCTGGATAGAGCTTGACGCCGTGGATGTGACCGCTCTCCTTGGCACGCTGGATCTCCGCGAGTGCGGTGTGGTCGGTCAGGTACAGCGTCATTAGCGGTTCGAAGCTCGACTGGGCCGGCCGGGCTTGCAGGATCCGGGCTCGGTAAGCGAGGGCTGCGGCTACGGTTGTTACCGGCGGCGCGAGGTTGGGCATGACGATGGCGCGTGCAAAGCCGCGCGCACTGTGCACAAGGACGTCGCCGAGGTTCGCACCATCGCGCAGGTGGAGGTGCCAGTCGTCGGGCCGGGTGATTTGCAGGCTCTGCGTCACCGCGGCGCGCCGTTCCGCGGTCGACCGGCGCGCCAGCAACGCGCGCGCGCGGCGTGGAGGCGCGCGGAGCCGGGCGGTATAATTGGAGGTGCAAATGCAGCGACGCGCTCGACCAATGGGTCGATGAGCGGTTGATTGCATTGACGTTTTTGCGCGGAGACCATCTGCGCAGGCATGGAAGACTCCCACGGCACGGAACGTGATGATATAGAGCCTGCGGCTTGGCGGGAAGCACCTGCACGCTGCGGGAGTTTCAACGTCCGGGCCGTGGTGTTCCGGGCGCAGTCACAAGACGATGACGAAGGACGCTGGCGATGAAAGATGATGTGGCGCGTACTCAGGACGTCGATCCCGGGGAGACCCGGGAGTGGCTGGACTCGATCGGCTCGGTATTGGACGTTGAAGGCAAGGAGCGCGCGCATTTTCTGATCGAGCAACTGGTGGACCGCGCACGCCGCTCCGGCGCTTACCTGCCGTTTCGTCCGAACACGGCTTATATCAATACCATTCCGACCGGAGATGAGCCGCCTTACCCGGGGAATCAGGCGCTCGAGGGGCGCATTCGCGAGTATCTGCTCTGGAACGCGAGCGTCATGGTGTCGCGCGCCAACCACGCCAACAACGGCATCGGTGGACACCTCGCGAGCTACGCCTCGATCGGTACGCTCTTCGAAGTCGGCTTCAATCATTTCTGGCACGCGCCGAAGGACGGCGTGCCGGGTGACCTGGTCTATCTGCAGGGACATTCCTCGCCGGGCGTGTATGCACGTTCTTATCTGGAAGGGCGTTTCGACGAGGAACAACTTTTCAACTTTCGCCGCGAAGTCGAACGGCGCGGACTGTCTTCTTATCCGCATCCCTGGTTGATGCGCGATTACTGGCAGTTCCCGGGCGTATCCATGGGCCTCGGGCCCATCATGTCGATTTACCAGGCACGCTTCATGCGCTACCTGGAACATCGCGGGATTATCCAGCCCTCGGATCGCAAGGTGTGGAGCTTCGTCGGCGACGGCGAGATCGACGAACCGGAGACGCTGGCAGCCACGCCCTTGGCCGTGCGTGAAAACCTCGACAACCTGATTTGGGTCATCAACTGCAACCTGCAGCGCCTCGACGGACCGGTACGCGGCAACGGCAAGGTGGTGCAGGAACTAGAAGCACATTTCCTCGCGAACGGCTGGAACGTCATCAAGCTCCTGTGGGGCTCGCGCTGGGACACGCTCTTCCTGCGCGACAAGCAAGGCTTGCTGCCGCGTCTCATGATGGAGACGCTCGATGGCGAGTATCAGGATTACAACTCGAAGGACGGCAAGTTCCTGCGTGAGAAATTCTTCGGCAAGTATCCGGAGCTTCTCGAGTTGGTCGCCAATATGAGCGACGAGGAACTCGGGCAACTCGAGTACGGCGGACACGATGCGCGCAAGGTGTACGCCGCCTACAAGTCGGCCTTCGAGCATCGTGGCCAGCCGAGCGTGATCTTGGCGCAGACCATCAAGGGATTCGGCTTGGGCCGCGCCGCGCAGGGCCAGAACATCGCGCACAACGTCAAGAAGCTTGACGAAGCGACAACCCGCGAGCTGCGTGATCGCCTGCACATTCCGGTCAGCGATGCCAATCTCGATACGCACCCGTTCGTGCGCCCGGCTGCGGACAGCCCCGAGATGCAATACCTGCAGGCGCGGCGCAAGGCACTCGGCGGTTACCTCCCGCAACGCCCGGGCAATGCCGGACCGCACGCGGTGCCGGGGCTCGAGGCCTTCCAGAAGGAGCTCGAGGGCACGGGCGAGCGCGAGATCTCGACCACCATGGCGATGGTGCGCGTGCTCGCGGTGATGCTGCGCGACAAGAACATCAGCAAGTTCGTGGTGCCGATCATCCCCGATGAGGCGCGCAGCTTCGGCATGGAAGGCTTGTTCCGGCAGATCGGCATTTATTCCTCGGTCGGCCAGCTTTACCAGCCGGAAGACAAAGACCAGCTCATGTATTACAAGGAATCCAAGACCGGCCAGTTGCTCGAAGAAGGCATTACCGAGGCTGGCGCCGCCAGCTCCTTCATCGCCGCCGGTACTGCCTACAGCAATTACGGCGTCACGATGATTCCGTTTTTCTGTTTCTATTCATTGTTTGGCTGGCACCGCATGATGGACTTGGCCTGGGCGGCGGGTGATTCCCAGGCACGCGGCTTCATGGTGGGCGGCATTTCCGGGCGCACCACGCTCGAGGGCGAAGGCTTGCAGCACCAGGACGGCCACGGCCAGATCATGGCGGCCAATATCCCGAATTGCATTCCTTATGACCCCTGCTACGGCTACGAGATCGCCGTGATTGTGCAGGACGGCCTGCGCCGCATGTTCAAAGAGCAGGAACACATTTACTACTACTTCTCGGTGATGAACGAGAATTATCCGCAGCCCGCCATGCCCAAGGGCGCCGAAGAAGGCATCCGCCGCGGCCTGTACTTGCTGCGCCCGGCAAGCGGCGGTTTCAAACTGCACGTGCAGCTCATGGGCAGCGGCACGATTCTGCGCGAAGCGCTGGCCGCGGCCGACTTGCTCGCGAAGGACTGGAAAGTCGCGGCGGATGTCTGGAGCGCTCCGAGCTTTACACTGCTGCGCCGTGACGGCCAGGATTGCGTGCGCTGGAACCTGCTGCACCCGGAAGACCGTCCACGCGTTCCCTACATCGCCAAACAGCTCGAGGACCACCCAGGGCCGGTCGTGGCGGCGAGCGATTACGTGAAACTCTTTGCGGACCAGATCCGCGAGTTCGTGCCACGCCGCTTCGCGGTGCTCGGCACCGATGGTTTCGGACGCAGCGATACCCGCGAAGCCCTGCGGCATTTCTTCGAGGTGGACCGTTTCCACATCGTGGTCGCGGCGCTCAAGGCGCTGGCCGACGACGGTCAACTCGAGTCCAAGAAGGTGAGCGAGGCGATCCAGAAGTACAAGTTGAATCCGGACAAACCGAATCCGCTGACTGTCTGACATCTGTAGGAGCGGCCCTCCGGGCCGCGATTCCCGGCGGATTGCGCCGGAGACCGGCGCTACTACGTAACAAGAGCACGAGCATGGCGCAGACCATCGATATCAAGGTTCCCGACATCGGCAACTTCAAGGACGTGAGTGTCATTGAGGTGCTGGTCAAGCCCGATGACAAGATCGAAAAAGAGCAGGGCCTGATCACGCTCGAGACCGACAAGGCCACGATGGATGTACCGGCCACCGAGGCGGGCACGGTCAAGGCGTTGAAGGTCAAGCAGGGCGACAAGGTGTCCGAAGGCGCGGTCGTACTCACGCTCGAAGTGGCCGCGGCGGGCGCCGCCGGTACGCAAACCGGTCAAGCCGCAGTCAAGAGCTTGGCCTCTGAGCGCGCGAAACCACAGGCTGCCGCGAGCGCCCCCAAGGCTTCGGCAATATCCGCGGTTGCACCACCGCGGCCGCCCATCCAAGTTCCCGCTCCGGCGCCGGTCGCGGCGCGTGGCGATGCGGGCGGCTTCAGCCAGGCGCACGCCGGTCCCGCGGTGCGCAAGTTTGCCCGCGAGCTGGGGGTGGATCTCGCACGCGTCACGGGCAGCGGCCGCAAGGGCCGCATCACCCAGGAAGACGTGCAGGCCTTCGTCAAATCCGCCCTACAGGGTGGCAGCGTTGCGGGCGGCGGCCTGCCGCGCGTGCCGGAAGTGGATTTCGCCAAGTTCGGTGCGGTCGAGGTCAAACCGCTGCCGCGCATCAAGCGAATCTCGGGCCCGCGCCTGCAGGCGGCGTGGGTCAATGTGCCGCACGTCACGCAGCACGACGAGGCCGACATCACCAACCTCGAATCCTTGCGCAAATCGCTGAAGATTGACGCGGAAAAGATCGGCGCCAAGCTCACCTTGCTGGCATTCCTGGTCAAGGCCTGTGTGACTGCGCTTCACGAATTCCCCGAGGCCAATGCCTCGCTTGATCCGTCCGGCCAGAATCTGGTTTACAAGAAGTATTACCACATCGGCTTCGCCGCCGACACGCCCAACGGCCTGATGGTGCCGGTGATC
>JBOIBB010000113.1:0-1561 GCA_050739335.1 Gammaproteobacteria bacterium | reverse complement strand
AACTAAATCAATAACTTACAAGAACAGTCTTATCTACGGAGGATACCGCAACTTCATTAAGTGATTGACATCTAAGCATTTCTTCTTGAGCTATTGTCGAAAGGTGTGGAAATAGGCGGAAGGCGGTGACACCTTCTCGGGTGAGACCAATCACCCGCCGGGAAATCCGGCCACGAAAAGGAGCCACCGCCCATGCAGAAGATGGTTACGAAACCCGCGCCGTCAAGCGCGACCTGGGAGACGTTGGAGGTGTTTGCGCGCGTGCAGGTCCAGGGGTTCATCCAGCAGCTGTTGGAGGACGAGGTGACGGAGTTATTGGGCCGGCGGAAGTCTGAACGTCGCGGGGCGGTCGATGCCCGTCCTGGCGCGCGGAACGGGCATGGAAAGCCGCGGCAGTTGGCGTTGATGAATGGCACCGTCACGGTGCGGCGGCCGCGGGTGCGCGACTTGGAGGAGCGCTTCGTGAGTCGGCTGCTGCCGCTGTTCCAGCGGCGCACGCCCGAGGTCAGCGCACTCTTGCCGGCGCTCTACCTGCACGGCCTCGCGCTGGGCGATTTCGAACTCGCGCTGCGCGGGCTCTTGGGCGACGCCGCGCCGCTGAGTGCGAGCTCGCTCGTCCGGCTCAAGGCCACGTGGCAAACGCAGCATGCGGCGTGGCAGCAGCGGGATCTGTCCGCGTGCCGGCTGATCTATCTCTGGGCCGACGGCGTGTACGTGAAGGCGGGACTCGAGGACCGCAAGGCCGCGTTGCTCGTGCTGATCGGGGCCGATGCCGACGGGCAGAAGACGGTGCTCGCGGTGGAGAGCGGCCAGCGCGAGTCCACGGAGAGCTGGGCGGCGGTGCTCCGGGATCTCAAGGCGCGCGGGCTCGGCGCGCCGAAGCTGACGATCGCCGACGGCCATCTCGGCATCTGGAGTGGGCTCGCGGCCGTGTATCCGGAGAGCGCGGAGCAGCGGTGCTGGAATCACAAACTCCGGAACGTGCTCGACACGGTCCCGAAAAAACACCAGGGGGCGGTGAAAGCGGCGCTGCAGGCGATCACGCACGCACCGACCGAGCGGGCGGCAACGCGAGGCCGGGAGGCCTTTGCGCGCACGTACCGCCGATCCTTCCCGAAGGCCGTGGACCGGCTCGAGCGCGACTGGGAGCGGCTGGTTGCCTACTACGCCTTTCCCCAGGAACACTGGCGCCACCTGCGCACGACGAATGTCATCGAATCCCCGTTCGCCGCGGTGCGGCTCCGCACGTCGGCGGCGAAGCGCTTCAAGAAGGTCGAGAATGCGACAACCCTGATCTGGAAAACCCTCCTGGTCGTCGAGCAGCACTTTCGGAAACTGAACGCCCCGCATCTCTGCTACCGTGTGTACGACGGCGTGTGCTACCGCGACGGCGTCCGCGTCATCCACCCGACCCGAGACCGGCGCGCCGCCTGACGCCATTTACACACTTATTGACAAGAGCTCTCGGGGACCTTTACGTTCCACAATCAAAGGAGGCCATCGAGCGCTACTACACCAAGCGGGATGGCAACTTCGAGAAGCGTTGGCCGTATCGGACCCA
>JBOIBB010000112.1:0-33162 GCA_050739335.1 Gammaproteobacteria bacterium | reverse complement strand
GTATTACCGAGGAGATTCTCAACGCGCTGGCGCAGATCCCGGATCTGAAAGTGGCTGGGCGCACCTCGGCGTTCCAGTTCAACAGCAAGGATGAGGATCCGCGCAAAGTCGATGAAACCCTGGGCGTCGCGAATCTGCTGGAAGGCAGCGTGCAGAAGGCCGGCGATGAGGTCCGCATCAACGTGCAACTGGTGGACACGCGCAGCGGCTATCAGTTGTGGTCGGAGAAATACGACCGCAAGCTGACCAACATCTTCGCAATCGAGGACGACATTTCCAGTGCGATCGCGGGCAAGCTACGGGTGCAACTCACGGGCGGTGGCGGCCAAGCGTTGGTTGCGCAACGGGCAGTTGATCCGCGCGCGCATGATTTTTACCTGCGCGGATTGACCGTGCTGGCGGTGCGTGGGCCGGGATTGCGCGATGCGGTTGCCGCTTTCCAGAACGCGGTGAAGATCGATCCGAAGTACGCCCATGCGTAGGGTGCGTTGGCCGAAGCACAGGCTTTGTATCCGGATTACGGCCGGGGCACGATGCAAGCTACTTATGCGTCCGCGCTGGCAGATGCCAAGCGCGCGCTCTCGCTGAATCCTGATCTTGCGTCGGCTTATGTCGCGCAAGGCATGGTTTACGTGGATCAGTGGCGGTGGTCCGAGGCCGATCAGGTATTCTACTGATCGCTGGCACTCGCGCCCGGCAATGTGGAAGCACTGAACCAGTATGCACAGTTTCTGATGACGGTCGGCCAATTCAAGCCTGCGCTCGTGGAAATCGAGCGTGCCCAGCGACTCGATCCGCTCTCGGCATCCATCAGCACGACCCGTGCGTACCTTCTGATGATTTTGCATCGCTATGATGGGGCGTCGGCGCAGACGCAACGTACTTTGGCGGCGCATCCTGATTTCCAGGGCGCGCGCGGCAATGCAAAGGAAATTGCCGTCATGCGCCACCAGTACGCCGACGCAAAACGGCAGGCTCGCCTGCTGGCCCCCATTGTGAGGGCCGATCCGAACGCAACGGTGTCGTTGGTACGGGGTATTGCCGATCCGGCCTTGCGCGCTGGTGCCGTGCAGAGCCTGGAGACTTCTCCCGGTGCTGCGGGCTTGCGCCGTGATCCGGTGATTTACGCAAACTACCTGGCCCTGTTGGGTGCATACGACCGCGCCTTGGTGGCGCTCGAGCGCTTTGCCGTCCAGCGCGACAGCCCGAACCCGGAAGAGATATGGGATCCTGCATTCGATCCCATCCGCAACGATCCGCGCTTCAAGGCGGTGCTCGCGAAGATGGGATTGCCGTACACGCCGCACGGTTGAGCAGCCTTGTCACCGAGAATTGGCCATGCCTGCATCCGACGCCAGCGACGTAGACGGCATTCTGCGCCGCCATCCCGACGCCTTCGGCGGCGGTGCGCGCCTGATACCGGTCAAAACCACCTACGGCGCCTTCCAGGTCTGGACCCGGCGCATCGGCGACAACCCGCGCATCAAGCTGCTGTTGCTGCATGGCGGGCCGGGCTGCACCAGCGAGTATTTCGAATGCTTCGACAGCTATTTGCCGCGCGCCGGCATTGAGTACTACCACTACGACCAGTTGGGCTCGCATCGCAGCAGCCAGCCCGACATTCCTGATTTGTGGGAGGTCGAGCGCTTCGTGGACGAGGTCGAGCAGGTGCGCAAGGCGCTCGGGCTCGGCGCGGACAACTTCTTTCTGCTCGGCCAATCCTGGGGCGGCATCCTCGCGATGGAATATGCGCTGCGTTATCAGCAGCATCTGAAGGGCCTGATCATTTCCAACATGATGGGCAGCTTTCCTGCCTACAACCGTTACGCGCAGGAAGCGCTGATGCCGGACATTCCACCGGCGGTGCTGGCCGATATTCAGGCGCTCGAAGCGGCGGAGGATTACGACAATCCACGCTACATGGAATTGCTGATTCCCCGTCACTACGAGCACCACATCCTGCGCATGCCGCATGCGCAGTGGCCCGACCCAGTGCTGCGCGCGTTCGCGCACTTGAATCCGAAGGTCTACATTCCGATGCAGGGCCCGAGCGAATTGGGCGGCAGCGGCAAGCTGGCCGAGTGGGATCGCACCGCCGACTTGCCGAAGATCCGGGTGCCCACGCTGGTCATCGGTGCGGCGCACGACACCATGAGCCCGGAGCACATGGCGGCGATGGCGCGCGCACTTCCGCAGGGGCGCTACCTGCATTGCCCGAACGGCAGTCACCTGGCGATGTATGACGATCAGGCCGCGTATGTTTCCGGATTGCTCGATTTCCTGCGCGATGTGGATGGCGCGGCGTTCGGCTGACGCAAGCCGTTGTGAAGATCTGATCATGGCCGCTTCATTGCCTCCATCCACTCCTCCGGGCGATGCCGCGTCCGTCCATGCAACCGATTCCGGTGCGGCGCAGGGCGCCGGGTATCGCCAGGAATTGAACCGCGCACTGGGCCTGCGGCACCTGCTGGTGTACGGGATGATTTTCATGGTGCCGATCGCGCCGATGTCGGTGTACGGCTTCGTCGCGCAGCAAAGCCATGGCATGGTGCCGCTGGTCTATGTGGTCGGAATCGTGGCGATGCTGTTCACCGCGCTGAGCTACAAACGCTTGAGTGGAGCCTTCCCGGTGGCCGGCTCGGTGTATTCCTACGTGCAGCGGGGCAGGCATCCGTACCTCGGCTTTCTGGCCGGCTGGATGATCCTCGCCGATTACCTGCTGGTCCCGGCGCTGCTCTACGCGTTCAGTGCCTCGTGGCTGCAGGGGCTGCTGCCTGCGGTGCCAGCCTGGATCTGGGTGTTGGCCTTCATCGTCTTCAATACCGCGGTCAACGTGCTCGGAATCGGGCTGCAGGCCAAGGCGCATGCCGTGTTGTTGATCATGGAACTGGTCGCACTCGCGATCTTTCTGGCCTTCGCGGTCGAGTTCGTGTTCGTCATGCAACACGGCGCCGGCGGCTGGTCTCTCACGCCGTTCTTCCAGCCGCAGCATTTGAACAGTGGTTTCATCGCCACCGCCACCTCCATCGCGGTGTTGAGCTTCCTCGGGTTCGATGCGATCAGCACATTGTCCGAAGAAGTGAAGAACCCACGCAAGACGGTAGGCAATGCTACGGTGCTGGCGTTGCTGTTGCTCGGCCTGATTTTCATCGCGCAGACTTACATCGCCGCGTTGGCGCATCCGGATTACCATTCACTGGACGCCCAGCTCGGCTTTTTCGAGATCGGGCGCGAAGTCGGCGGTGCCTGGCTTTACACACTGTTGCTCGTCGTCAATGTGATCTCGCGGGCATCGCCAATGCGTTGGCAGCGCAGTTGGCCATCGCACGGATCCTGTATTCCATGGGGCGCGAACGGGCATTGCCCGGCGCCGGCTTTCTGTCGCGCGTGCATCCGCGCCTGAAAACTCCGATCAATGCCATCATGCTGGTGGCGGCGTTGTCGAGCGCGCTGGCGCTGCTGGTGCCCGAGGAGGTCATCCTCAAGCTGGTCAATTTTGGGGCGCTGACCGCGTTCATGCTGCTCAATGCCACCGTGTTCGTGTACTTCTACCTCAAGCAGAAAAAGCACCGGAACGTTTTCAGTTATCTGCTGTTCCCGTTGCTCGGCCTGCTGATCGTCGCTTTCGTCTGGTCGGGATTCGATCGCACGACCTTCGTGTTCGGTGGCGCATGGCTATTGGTTGGGTTGATCCTTGGGGCTTTCAAATACCGGAACTTCAGGTCGTTTGAGCCCGCGCCATGAAGCAGCGAGCGCCACACTGCGCGCAAATTCCAAGAGTCAGCCCGGGATCGACCCGCCGGGATTCGTGTATAGTCGGGCGCCATTGCGATGGGGGTGGCATGGCCAACGAATCCGTGAATTTCCTGGCACACCTCAAGCAGCACCACATCTATCGGGTGGCGGCCGGTTATGGCACGGCCATTGCCGTGCTCATTCAGATTGTTGCCCGTGCCTTTCCGTATTTCGGTTGGTCAACGGCGGTGCCGACGGTCATCATCATTCTGATTGCGGGTTTCCCGGTAGTTCTCGTGCTGACTTGGCATTTGGTCAAGCCAGTCAATACCGCCAATCGAACGGC
Source organism: Gammaproteobacteria bacterium (assembly GCA_050739335.1). Taxonomy (GTDB): domain Bacteria; phylum Pseudomonadota; class Gammaproteobacteria; order Natronospirales; family REEB76; genus REEB76. The sequence continues at coordinate 29,081 of JBOIBB010000112.1, read as the reverse complement.
TTGGCAGCGGAGGCACTGGAAGCTGAGCGCGACGGTTACGGTTGTGGTGATCGTGCTGGTGGTAATCTCCGGGTTTTTCGGTGTACGGTTTTCCGAGCGTCATGCAGCACTTTTAGCAGCGGCCGGGCCGACTGCCATCGTGGCCACCGCTCACTCCGCGGCACCGGCATCCGCAACGATGATCCCGGCAAAATCGGTTGCGGTGCTGCCCTTTGTAAACGAAAGCAATGACGAGAACCAGCAGTATTTTTCCGACGGTCTGTCTGAGGATCTGATTACGACACTCTCGCAATTCGCGGGACTGAAGGTCATCAGCCGCGATTCCGCGTTCCGCTTCCGTAACAGCGACGACAGCAGTGCCACGATCGGTGAGAAATTCGGTGTAGCACACCTGCTGGAAGGCAGCGTGCAACGTGCAGGTGACGAAGTGCGCATCAGCGTGGAACTGGTTAATGCCATTGACGGCAGCACGCTGTGGTCGCAGCGTTATGACCAGCCGTACAAGAATTTGTTCGCGTTGCAGGACGCCATCACCCAGTCCGTCGCCGGTGCACTGAAAGCCAAACTGCTGGACGTGAACAACGGCGCCGTGCCGCAAAGCGACCGCCCGCCGAGCGGCAATCTCGCCGCCTACAACGCCTATTTGCAAGGCCAGTTCTACCTTCAGCGTGACAATGAGGCGGACCTGCACGAAGCGCTGATACAGTTTGCGAACGCGACGCGCCTCGATCCGGGTTACGCGGCGGCTTATGCGCAGACGGCACAAGTGTGGGTCCGTCTGGCCGGGTATTTTCTTGGTCTTGCCGACAAGCCCTACGCGTATGCCGAGGCCCGGATTGCGGCGGATACGGCGTTGCGCCTCGATCCTGATCTAGCCGCTGCGCGTTTGGCAAAAGGCGTTTTGCTCGTGAACGCCGATTTGAATTGGAGCGGAACGCAAGCGGAATATCAACGCGCCCTGAAACTTGCGCCGGGGAGTGCGGAAGCGTACTTCTCGCTTTCGACTAGCGAGGCCGAACTCGGACACTCAAAATCCGCCATTGCATTGGTCGAGCGTGCGCTGGCCGGCGATCCGCTGAGCGCGTTCTGGCACGATTGGTTGGCGTCCTATCTGGGTGCACTGGGCCGTTTCGACGAGGCCGAAGCGGCCGCGCAAAAAAGCGTGATGTTGGAGCCCCAGCAACCTTTGAGCTACCGGGAATTGACGTACATCGAGGTACTGAAAGGCGACGCCACGGCCGCGTTGGCCGCCGCGCAAAGCACGCCGGCCGGGCGCAACCGGGACATCGCAGTGGCTTGGGCATTGCAGATAGGCCCGGACCGCGCGGCAGCGGATGCGGCGCTGCAGGAATTGATTGCGAAGCATGCTGGCGACTCTTCGTACCAAATCGCGGAGATGTATGCGCTGCGCCGCGATCCCGACAAGATGTTCCAATGGTTGGAGCGGGCTTGGGCCAACCGCGACAACGGCATCCAGTACCTGCTTTATGATCCTCTAATCTTGCCCTACCAGCACGACCCGCGCTTCGCAGCGTTCTGCAAAAAGGTCGGCTTGCCGGCCACGACCGATGCGAAGGCGATACTGTGAGCACGAAGCATTGGCTGTTCGCTGAACTCAAATGCTACGACATGAATTTCCTGCGGCACCTGAAGCCGCATCGCTTCTACGAGGTGATGGTTGTCTATGTCGTAGTAGCGCGGTTCCTGATTCAACTGGTCCAGCCGGGCATTTCCGTATTTCGGCTGGGCGGCGGTGTCGCATTGACGTGGCGGCGAATACAGCGTCACGCAGACCCTGAATTTTTAACCTGACACGAGGTGGCTGACATGAAGTGGAATCTGGTTTTGTTGTTGTGCATCGCAGTGACGGCGGGTACCGTTGCACGGGCCGCAGCTCCCCAAGCCTTGTCCCCCGAGCTGCAGAAACTGGATATTTCCGCGGGCCATTGGGTGTACCACGGTGAAAGTATGAGCACGCCGCCGGGCAAGGCCGGCAAATGGACTTGGAATGAGGACTGCGCCTGGTCTGAGAACCGGACGTTCATGGTGTGCAGCTTTACCAACGACTGGTCCGGCCGAATCATCAAGTCGCTGGTAGTGGACACCTGGAACGAGAAAGACAAAAGCTACCGGCATTACGAGCTGTTTGTGAACGGTGATCCGCCGTTCATTTCCAGAATGACCGTCAACGGCAACACGCGCATCGAATATGCCGAAAGCGTGAATCACGGCAAAACCTTCCAGACGCGGATTACGTACGTGTTTGATTCTCCGAGCCGCGTTCGGGTAAAAATTGAAACCTCCCGGTCCGGCGCCGGATGGGTGACTGTCGATCAGGGTGAAGGGGTAAAACAGCCGTAAATCAACAGGGTGGAATCGGCAGGAAAGCATGGTACAAATGCTTCAGGAAGTTCGAACGTTAACATGGAGGATAAAACGTGAAGACAATTCTGCATGCATCCCTGTTGGTATCCCTATGTGGTCTGCTGCTGCTGCTGACGCCGGCGGCGCATGCGGATTCAAAGCTGCTTGCGCCGCTCTATCCGGGCGCCGTGCCCGATTCCGTTGCAACCGATAACTACCACGCCTACTTTCTGAGCAAAGACCCAATTGAAAAAGTGCGCGCCTATTACGAGGCGCGCATGGGCAAGCTCGCGGATACCTCCGACCGTGCCGCTTCCGTGAATGATGCCCAGGCTCTCATGTGCCCACTGGATGCGGTCACGATCTGCATGGGCAAAATCCTGATGCCCCAAGGCAGAGTGGCGGCTTACTTGAAGGATGTCACGGAAGCCTATAACGCGGGTTTGAGACTGGAGGCCAAACGCCGCGCACCACAGGTAGCCGCCCCCATAAATAAGGAAGACGAAGCCGCACTGACGAAAGCCGGGCTGCCAACCAGAGCTGAGTTGCAAGCAGCGTAGGCGCAGATGCTGGCCGAAATGCACCAGGGCGTACGCGAATCCGGACAGGACCCGGAACAGATCGAAAAAATGGGCCAGATGTCGGACCTCTTCGAGGGTCTCAAGACCGAAGTCGGCATGCGGCGGCACAGCGCGGATGAGTTGCTGGCGGTTTATGCCAAGTACCAGTCTCTGGAAACGGCCGTGTATCCATATAAGAAGGTGCGAGGCGGTTTGGCGAGTTACGATCGCTGGCTTCTGGCCAGAGACAAGCAGGCGTTCGCACCCGCCTCACAGGATTCAAACAAAGACCGGCAGCCGTATGCAGAACAACTTCAACAACTGTATATGGCCGGCAAATTTGACGAGGCCAAAAAATTGACGGACAGCATGACGGCGGGTATCCACCAGGGACACTGGGGTGACTGGCTGGCGTTCCTTAAAGAACTCGAGGCCAATGCCTATCGCACGCGCATTGTCATAGGCGTGGACCCGCAAAGCTGGGGCGGCAAGCGTTGAATGGAGCCGGTGCGGGCAGGCCCGAAGTCCGATGCGGCCGGTTTACACCCGGGGTAATCAGCCGCTCAGGCTGAACATGCGCCGCCATACCGGCTGGCGGAGCAGGCTGTGTATAACAGTCGCGCCCAAATGGCCGCCCCAATAGATCCACGCGATGACCGCGAACACGTCGTGGATATCATTTTCGATGAAATCGAGAGTATGCCAACTGGCACCGGCGAGACGTGCGAAGTAGAACGTGCCGCCGGTCACCACCATCGCGGTGATGGCGAGCAGCCCCAGGCCATGCACCAAGCCGGCGAGGCTCGCGTCCCTTGGTCCGCCCGGCGGCAACCCCTGGTAACGGATTGCCCGCCAAAGTTCATTGGCGACGTTACGCAAACCTGTGCGCGTCCACGGAAAGAGGTGGTGCAAACCTTCCTGCGGATGCGTAAACGACCACAGCCAGTGCACCGCGATAAGCACAAGGATCGTGGCACCGAGCACTTCGTGGGACATGAAGCCGAAGGTATCCGGGCGGTGCGGGTGGGGGCTGCGCATGAAGCTGCCGATGAACAACTGCGCGGTGACTGCAATCGCGAGCAGCAGATGGATCGTCCGCAAGGGCCGGCTCCATTGCCCGGTGGAATTTTCTTGCACAGGCATGCTGAATACTCCCCAAGACCAGTGCCTCTATTTTGCCCGATACTCGTTCGCAGGCCACAAAAAACCCGGCAGATTACCGGGTTTTAATGTTGGCGAGCGGTTGGGATTCTCAGGCCATGAGCACGCCGAGTTTCTTGATGGCGTTCGTTTCGAGCTGGCGGATGCGCTCGGCGGAAACGTGATACTGATCCGCCAGCTCCTGTAGCGTGGCTTTGCTCTCGCCCAGCCAGCGGCGCCGCATGATGTTGCGGCTGCGGTCATCGAGTTTCACCATGGCGCGCTGCAGTTGCTCTTCACCTTGATGTTCCCAGTCCGAACGCTCGAGCTCCACGGCCGGGTCTGCGCTGCGCTCAGTGGCCAGATAGCTCGCGGGCGCCACGCTGTGGCTGTCCTCGTCGTCGGTTTCCGGCGTGGTGTCGAAGGTAATGTCCTGGCCGGCGAGTCGCGATTCCATTTCGAGCACGTCGTCCGGGCTGACCTTGAGGTCCTTGGCCACCGCTGTCACTTCTGCGCGGTTCATCCAGCCCAGACGCTTTTTCGAGCTGCGCAGGTTGAAGAACAGCTTGCGCTGTGCCTTGGTGGTAGCCACCTTCACGATGCGCCAGTTCTTCAGGATGAACTCATGCATCTCGGCCTTGATCCAATGTACTGCAAAGGACACCAGGCGCACCCCGACGTCCGGATCAAAACGCTTCACAGCCTTCATCAGGCCGATGTTGCCTTCCTGAATGAGGTCGGCGAGCGGCAGGCCATAACCCAAGTAGCCGCGCGCCACGTGCACTACGAAACGCAAATGATGCAGCACCAGTTCGCGGGCGGCGTCCAGATCCTCGTGGTCGTGGAAGCGCACCGCCAGCTCGTGCTCTTCGCTGGCGCTTAACACTGGAACACTGTTTACCGCCTGGATATAGGCGTCCAGGCTGCCGGTGGGGCCGGCCAGGATCAGTTGCCGAGTACGAGGCATCAACGTGGTTTCAGTCATGACAGCCTCCTTGGGATTGCGAGGGATTTTAGCACTCGTTCCATTAGAGTGCTAATTCGGCCAAGAGTTCACCGCCGAGAGTCTTATAAGTCAATGGATATCAGCGGCCTACGTTGGCTCGATAGCCCGCAAGTGGCGAGCAACGGCTAGCCAGGACCCGAGCCAGCCGAGCACCACACCGGCCGCGAGAAGCAACAGGCTGTCCGCGAACCCGAGGCTCTGCAGGCTGAAGGAGCTTGAATAGAGGCTCGCGAGCCGGCCTACCGGTCCCGCCATGAGCAGCAGGCCGATGAGCACCAGAATCCACGCGAGTATCCCGCCCGCGAGTCCGTACCAGGCGCCGTGGTAGAGAAACGGCCGGCGGATAAAGCGGTCGGTGGCACCCAGAAGCTTGCTCACCTCGATTTCCGGGCGGCGGTTTTCAATCTCCAGCCGGATGGTATTGCCAACAATCAGCACCACGGCAATGGCGAGCAGGATTCCGACGATCAGTGCACCACGCCGCAGCGTCGCGATGACGGCCTGCAGTCGTCCGAGCCACTGGGCATCCATACGCACCTGGTCGACTTCGGGCAGCGCAGCAAGCGTCCGGGCGAGCCGCTGCACCGCGGTGGCGGTCAGAACGGTAGGCGTGGGTTTCACCACGAGCACTGCGGGTAGCGGATTGGTCGCGAGCATGTCGAGCGTCGGTCCGAGCCCCGAGTGCTGCTTGAAATCGGCAAGCGACTGGCTCGCGCTGATCGTCTGTACGGCGGCCACCCCGGTTTTAGCCCGCACCCGATCCGTCAGTTGCTGCACTTGACCGGCGCTCAGGCCAAGCTTGAGGTAGAGCGAGATGCGCGCTGTGCCCTGCCACTCACCGGTCACGCGACCAGCGTTGTGAACCATGATCAGAGCGCCGGCCGGCAGTGCCAACGCAATGCCGATCACGGCCACGGTCATCAGGTTGGCGAGTGGATGCCGGCCGAGCTCGCGTAACCCCACGAGCAGCATCTGGCGGTGATGGAGGAAATAGGCGTCGAGCCGCTGGCGCAGCGTGCGCCGCCGCCGCTCGGCGCCGCGTCCGGACTCGTCACGTGCCGGCATGGGAGTTTCCCGCGGTCGTTTGATTGCCGTCATAGAGTTCCGGCGCCACCATGCGGCCGGCACGCAGACTCAAGTAACGGTTACCAAGCCGCCGTATCAGTTCATGGTCGTGGCTGGCCACTAGCACCGTGATGCCGACCTGATTGAGCCGCTGGAAAAGGTGCATGATTTCGAAGGACAGCTCCGGATCCAGGTTGCCGGTGGGCTCGTCGGCGATGAGGATCGGCGGACGGCTGATCACCGCACGCGCGATCCCGACGCGTTGCTGCTCGCCCGTCGAAAGCGCCAGCGGCCGCGCCTGCTCCTTGCCACCGAGACCGACGAGATCGAGGGCGGCGCCCACGCGCCTCGGGATCTCGGCCGCCGGTATCCCGGCAATCACCAGCGGCAAGGCCACATTGTCGAACACCGGGCGTTCCACCAGGAGTTTGTGATCCTGGAAAATCACGCCGATCTGACGGCGAAAGCCGGGGATCTGCCGGCGCCGGATGCTCGCGAGGCTGCGGCCGTTGATGAGAATTTGCCCGTGGCTCGGGCGTTCGATAAGCGCGATCAGCCTGAGCACCGTGCTCTTGCCGGCACCCGAAGGCCCGGTGATGAACGCCATTTCGCTACGCTGGACCGTGAAGCTCACCTCGGCGAGCGCCTGGTTACCATTGGCGTAACGTTTGCCGACACGCTGGAATTCGATCATGGTGCCGGGTCCGGAACGAGCGCTGCGGCAAAATCAGCCGCGCTGAAATCCAGCAAATCGTTCGCCTGCTCGCCGACCCCGAGATAACGGATCGGAATCCGGAAGCGCTCCGCCGCGGCGAGCAGCACGCCGCCCTTGGCGCTGCCGTCGAGTTTGGTAATCACGAGCCCGGTCACCTGGACCGCGGCGTGAAACTGCTCGATCTGGCGCAGCGCGTTTTGTCCGGTGCCGGCGTCCAGCACCAGCAGGCATTCATGCGGTGCGGCCGGATCGAGGTGCGCGAGCACCCGGCGGATTTTCTTGAGTTCGTCCATGAGATTGCTTTGCGTGTGCAGCCGCCCGGCTGTATCCACGATCAAGATATCGCTGCCGCGCGACTTGGCGGCCTGCCAGGCGTCGTGAGCCACCGCGGCCGGATCGGCGCCCGGCGCCTGCGCGATTACCTCGACCTGTTCACGCTTGCCCCAGATCTGCAGTTGCTCGACCGCGGCGGCGCGGAACGTATCACCGGCCGCGAGCAGCGGTTTGAGGCCCTGCGCTTGAAAGCGCCGTGCGAGTTTCGCAATGCTGGTGGTCTTGCCGACACCGTTGACGCCGACGGTGAGAATTACCCAAGGCCGTACTTGCGGGTCGGGGTGCAGCGGGCGTGCGACCGGCGTGAGCATCCGGGTTAAAGCGTCGCGCAACGACGCGCGCAGACCGGAGGCGTCGGTGATACGCGCGGCGCGCACCTCGGTGCGCAACTCGGCGAGGATTTTCGCGCTAGCCTCAACGCCGACGTCGGCCTGTAGCAATTGCGTCTCGAGCTCGTCCAGCACCGCCTCATCCGGCTTGGTGCCGGGGGCGATATGCAGGGCCGCCCGTTGGAGGCGCTCGCGCAATTGGTGGAAGAACCCGGATGCGGCGGTCGTCGAATTCATGCGGGCCTGTGGCGAAAGAGCGCGGTTATCCTAGCAAACTCGACACGGCTTGCGGACGCCCAAAAAACAGGGCGGCCGTCGGGCCGCCCTGGAGTATATGGACTGCAGGTTTCAATCGGAGCCGGAAGCAATCAACCCAGGCGGTGCGTTGTTGATCTTGAGGAAGAACCCGTTGCTCGCCATGAAGCTCGTGGTTTCGGTCTGCATTTCCTGCGTGACCGCGCCGTAGAGCTGTGCATCCTGAGAGCAATTGGGCGGCGGTGTCGGCGAGAGGATCGAGCTGTGCGTACCGGCGGTGAATTGCACCAGTGCATGGATCGGGGTGGTACCGGGACCGACACTGCTGCTGACTGGCGTTAACCCCATCAGGCTCGCAAGCAGGTTGGTGCTGCTGTTGGGCACAACTTGATCGGGCATATTGCAGGGGTCGTTGCCGAAGCCACCGATTACCTCGAGCATGTGGATGGGGTCGTTGGCGGCCGCTGCGGCGGCGTAATTCGCAGGGTCTCCATCGCCGATCACGGCTTGGGCGTTGCGGAAGAAGTCGGCGTAGAACTGGGTGCCCTGGATCACTCCTTCATTCTTCAGGCCCGCGTTGATCTGCGGCGCGAAGCTCGGCGAATTGAGCAGCAACTGCGTTATGTTTCCGCCGGGGTTGGCGAGGGTCGCGGCCACGATTTTCTGGCCGTCCACACCCAGGAAGGTGGTGCCGACAATTCCGCCCAGCGAATGGCCGACGAACAGGATGTTGGACCCGTCGAACTTGTTGATGACCGTGGGATTCGTCGGGCTGTTGACGGTAAACAGCGTGGGCAGCGTGGCGGTGAGGTTGATGAGATCCGCGGCCGCTTCCCGCAGATTGTCGCGCGAGGTGAGCACGCTCGCGAGGTTGATGAAATAGGTGCCCGAGGGCGCGATGCCGCTGCCAGGAGTGCCGGGCAGGCCGGGGGGCAAATCGAACGTACGTTCGTGACCCTTCTGATAGAAGGGATCGCTGGTGTTGGTCACGCCGTGCAGCGGCAGATCAATGGCCACGGCCGCCAGACATTGGCTCGCGAAGGTGCCCCCGATGGCCAGCAGGTTCTCACGGTTCTGGGTGATGCCGTGCAGGAATATCACGGTCTTCCAGCCGCTGGCTGGTTGCGTGCAGCCACTCGCGGCGTCCGGAATGGTGACCAGAATGGGGATCAGGTTCTGGCTCACGGTGGGCGCAGGCAGTGGATTGAGCACGGTGGTGTCGCCGCCCGAGGCGGTGTGCCAGTAGGCCGTCAATGGCGCGCCCGGGTTCGCGGCTGTCGGAACCCCCGAGTAGTACGGCAGTGCCACATCGCCCGCAAAGAGTTCGGCGTATTGCGCGACAGGCGGCGGCGTCTGGCCTGCGGCTTGTAGCGCCTGGGCCACGTTCAAGCCGGTATCAATGATGCCGACACCCTGCGGCTGTGGGGTGGGCTTGGCGCTCGCCGCAATGGCACCCAGCGTGGCTCCGATGTACTGAGTGCTGAAGCTGAATGTGAGCACGATACTCTGCGGATTGATTTTGGCGCCGGCCGCGATCGCGAGTTGCGGCAGCGTAAACAAGGCGACTTGGTCGAGTTGCGGATTGCCAGTCGTACCCATTTTCCCGCTGGTGAGCACCGGCAGGTCGGCCTGGAGAATCAGTGCGTAGTCGGCGCTCGGTGAAGCTGCCACGCCGCTCGTATCCTGGATGCCGTTGGTGAGCGCCACGAGATAAGTGCTGCCGCTGGCGAGCGGTTTGCAGGGCGTGATGTTGAGTACCGTGCCGCCCGAGTCGCTCGCCTGCGATACGCCCACCGTGTAATCGGTGCTGGTCGCACTGCAATTGGCGCCGGGAACCAGCAGTGTCGCACCCTTGGTCGGATCAATGGCTTTGTTTTGCGGATTTGAGGAAACTTTGAACACGAACACGTCGCTAGCGTTCAGGCTGGACGGATCAATTGAGTCGTTGAAATAGGCATTGATCACCGACTGCGTGCCGTAGCCATCCAGATGATTCATGCTCGCGAGGGTAGCGTTGGCTGCCGAGGCTGCCACCGAAGTCGAAGCGAAGGGAATATTGAGCGTACCGGTGGTGCTGCCACTGAAGTAAATGTCGTTGGGGAAAGGTCCAATACCGGCAAGCGGACTGTAGCGCGCCTGAAACGCGGTGCTGGCCGGGGCGGCGTTGGTGGAATTGTTGCCGTGCACGCAGGCCGTGAGCGCCAGCGCCATCGCAGGGAGCAGAAACAGGGCACGCTTGTCCATTGCTTTTCCTCCTTAAGACGCGTGGATTTAGACTACGCTGAGAGTGTTCTACCGGCAAGCATTTACGAGCTAAATGTCCGGTGTAAATGCCGCGCACTAATAGGGGATCCAAGTATGCACAATCGAGGACGCGGTTACCACAACGAGTTCCGTATCATCGCGGGCGAATGGCGCCGACGCCGGCTCTCGTTCCCGCCCGTACCGGATATCCGGCCGTCGCCCGACCGCGTACGCGAAACGCTCTTTAACTGGCTGCGGGATACGGTCGCCGGGGCGAGCTGCCTCGACCTGTTTGCGGGCAGCGGTGCGCTTGGCCTAGAAGCGCTGTCGCGCGGCGCGGCCGCGGTGCTGTTCGTCGATCACGAGCGCCGGGTAGTTGAAGCATTGAATGCGCACTTGGCGCGGCTGGGCGCCGCGGGCGGCACAAGCCTGCAGGCGGACGCACTCGCGTACCTGCGCGGGACGCCGCATGCGTTCGACCTCGTGTTTCTGGACCCGCCCTTCGCTTCGCCCTTTTTGGGAGAGGTCATTGCCGCCTTGCGCAAGTCCGCTTGGCTCGCACCCACCGCCTCTATATATATGGAGTATCCGAAGGGTGCTCCCCCCGTGGTTCCGGACGATTGGACGCTGGTCCGGACGAGCCGGGCCGGGCAGGTGGGGTTCGCGCTCGCGCGCCGTAGCGGTCCGCGACTTGCCTAGGAGGGCAAACCCCGCTATACAGGCGCGCGAGGAAACCCTATGCCAAGCAGCATTCTCTATCCGGGCACCTTCGATCCCGTCACCAATGGACACACCGACATCGTGCGGCGCGCCGCACGGCTGTTCGAACGCGTGTTGGTCGCGATTGCCTCGAATCCGGGCAAGGCGCCGGAGTTTTCACTCGAGCAGCGCGTGGCCATGACGCGCGCCGCGCTCGCCGACATTTCCAACGCCGAGGTGCTGGGTTTTTCCGAGCTCACCGTGGAGTTTGCCCGCAAGCACCACGTGCACGCGATCCTGCGCGGCCTGCGCGCGGTCTCGGATTTCGAGTTCGAGTTTCAGCTCGCGGCCATGAACCGCAATCTGGCACCGGACGTCGAGACCATCTTTATGTCGCCGGCCGAACAGTTCACCTTTGTTTCCTCGAGTCTGGTACGCGAGATTGCCCGGCTGGGTGGCGACGTCTCGCGCTTCGTGCATCCCGCGGTGCTGGCCGAATTGCAGAAACTGCACAAGCACTGACTCACGCACACGCAGGGCTTCATCCAATTTCGACGACGCGGGCCTTCGGCCCAGCTACCGGCGAGACCCAGGCTTGGCTTGCGGTACCAAGTGATGCCCAGGTGGCTTGCATGGCAGGCGCGGCACGTTTTGCGAGTTCCTGGTTTGCAAACCACGCAAACACGCTCGGACCAGCGCCGGAAATCCCGGCGCCGAGCGCGCCACTCTCAAGCGCTGCGCGTTTCACTGCGGGAAATCCCGGAATCAAGCCGGCGCGCCGCGGCTCGATCAGCCGGTCAGCCAGGCCGGCGCGGATCAATTCAAAGTTGTCTTGCAAACAACCTGTGATGAGGAGCGCAAGGTTCGAAGTCTGGGCGACGACCGGCGCAAGCGCAAATGGCGCGCGCAGGCACTCGCGTGCGGCGAGCGTGCGCAGCTCGAGCTCGGGGTGCAGCAGCACGCAGCAGAGCGCGGCCGGTACCGCCACGCGAACCACGCGCTCGGGCGTGCCGATCACCAGCCCGCCGTAAAGTTGCGGGGCCACATTGTCGCCATTGCGTGCACCGCTCGCGAGCGATTCGCCGTCGAGCGCACATTGGTACAGCAATTCCGGCGACGCCGGAGCCGCGAGCAGCGCGTTCGCCGCCACCAGCGCGGCGACGCAGGAGGCCGCCGAGCCGCCCATGCCGGAAGCGTAGGGAATGCCTTTGTCGAGTTCGAGCGCGAAGCCGAAGGTAAGCTTGAGGCGCCGGCACAGGGATTGCAGCGCGACGCCCGCGGTATTACGCGCCGCCTCGTAGGGGATGTCGGCCTGGATTCCGCGAATAGCGGTGATGCGTACCGCGGGCGCCGGTGTACGGGTAACGGTCGCCTGATCGATTGGGCCTTCGATGCTGTGACCGAGAAAGTCGAAACCTACGCTCAGGTTGCCTACGCACGCGGGTGCTGTGGCGATTGCGAATGCGGCTTGGGTGGACATGCACGCGTATTTTATCGGTGGTGATCACGCCGTGAGTAGGCGTCTTGACCCAGATCAATGCGGTGGTGTGTGACGCCGAATCAGACTCGCGCTTACAGGAGCATCCGGATGATTGACGTTACAATTGCGCTGGTCGTGCACGTACTCGCCGTGGTGTGGTGGATCGGCGGGCTGGCGTTTGTGGCGGCGGTGTTTCTGCCCTCCATGCGCGCCGGCGAGCAGGGTGACGCGTTGACTGCGTTCCGCGCCATTGAGCACCACTTTGAGCCGCAGGCGCGCGTCGCGGTGGTGTTGGTGGGGCTGTCCGGCCTCTACATGCTCTGGCGCCTGAATGCCTGGGCGCTGTTTGCCCAAGGCCGTTACTGGTGGCTCGATCTCATGGCGCTTTACTGGCTGGTGTTCATGCTCATGCTTTTTGTGTTGAGCCCTTCGGGACTCTTGAAGCGCATCATGAACGGCACGATTGACGAACAACACACGTGGAAACGCATGCACAATATCCATCGGGTGTTGCTCAGCGTGGGGCTGGTGATCATTGTGGCGGGCGTCGTGGGCCGCTTTTTCTGACGTGGACATGCTGCGCTTCGATCCGATTGACGCGCTTCAGCAAGAGCATCTGGCCCTGCAAAAGATGTTCGCGCTCCACCAGGAGGCGCTCGTGACCCGCGCCTGGGCGCGAGCCGCCCATCTGCTCGAGCATTATCAGAAGCGTTTTGCGCGACACGTCGAGCTCGAAGAGCGTTTCCTGCTGCCTTACTGCCCCAAGGAAAAGACTGCCGCGCAGTGGCCGGCCAGCGTTTACACGAGCGAGCACCGGCGTGCCGAAGAGTTCTTGCAAAAAGCCGCGGCGCAGCTGGCGCTCGCGCGCCGGCGCGGCGTCAAACCATCCGCACTGATTGCCCTGTTGGATCATGAGAAAACGTTCAAGGGCTTGATCGAACATCACGATGAGCGTGAAGAAAAAGCGCTCTTCTGCCTCCTGCGCGAGGCTATGCCGGAGGATGTGCAGTTGGGACTCATCAAGGCGCTGCGGCATCCGCAGGCCGGAGCACACGAGTCTGCGGTTTAATGCATGTGGTGGTGTAGCGCCTCGGTATCGAGGAGCGTGAGCTGCTCGTCGGCGACCTCGATCAGGCCTTCTTCGTTGAGCGCCCTTAGCGTACGGGAAAATGTTTCCGGAGTGACCGCCACCTGGGCGGCGATCAGCATCTTGCGCGCCGGCAGCGTCACTGTGACCCGTCCGTGGGCGCCCGGCGGCACCAGCCCGAGCAGGTAGTGCACCACGCGGTACCGGCTATTCTGCAGGGTCAGGGCTTCGATTTCGTCCCAGTGCGCCTGGATGCGCTGCGTCATCTGCGCCATGACCGCGCGGCAAGTGGCGAAGGACTTTTCCAGTACCGCGAGAAACGCGCTGCACTCGATGGCCACCAGCGCTCCAGCGTCCACTCCGTCGCCGTGTACGGGGTAGCGCGGCTCCTGCATGAACATCACGCTCTCGGCGAAGGTCTGCGGCGGGTGGATGAGGCGCATGATCTTCTCGTGGCCCTCGGGTGAGAGCCGATAGAGCTTGACGCTGCCTTCACGCAGCAGGAAAACATGATTGGCCGGGTCACCCTGCGAGAACAGGCGTTCGCCGGCCGCAAAGCGCCGCGCCTGAGCGTGCGCAAGGATCTGCGCGCGTTGCTCATCACTCAACGCGGAAAACAGGAAGTGGTGACGCAACTCGCGGGCGAGGTCGCCGTCCGGTTCCATGCCGATTCTCCGGGAAAACTCGCAGCAGCTTAGCGGCCGCGCGTGGCGGCGGCAAGCTGAGTGCCGTAAAATTGACCCGCGTCAAGGCGGGGTTTGGCGGCCGACGCCATGATTGGCCCAGTTTGATGATCCCGCTCCCCTAGGAGGGCCAACATGTCGCACGTCGTCACCGACAACTGCATCAAGTGCAAATACACGGATTGCGTGGAAGTCTGCCCGGTGGATTGTTTCCACGAGGGCCCCAACATGCTGGTCATTGACCCCGAGGAATGCATTGACTGTACGCTGTGTGTGTCGGAATGCCCGGTGGAGGCCATTTTCGCGGAGGACGATGTGCCCAAGGGTATGGAGCATTTCCTGGCCTTGAACGCTGAACTCGCGCCCAAGTGGCCGGTACTCGATCACCGCATCGAACCGCCCACGGACGCGAAACAATGGGATGGGGTGCCGAACAAGCTGCCGATGCTCGAACGCTGAGGAGTAACCGCGTGAAATCCGGACACGAAAGGCCGAACGCAGAGAAGGTGTATTACGTAACCTGGAAGGACTTGCCGCTGTCCTGTCCGACCAAGAACATGAGCCTGTGGAACTCGCACCAGCGCGTGTATCTGGACATCCAGGAAAACGGCCAGATCAAGTGCCCCTACTGCGGCACGCTCTACATCCTCAAGGATGGTGCGCCGGGTGATCGCCCGGGTGTGCAGCCCAACATCGAGATCGAACGGCTGTTTCATGAGCATCGCACCGAGCTGCAGCGCGGGGAAGGTGATGCAGCGAAGCAGGACGGGTAACCTCCCCGCGCCGTAGCCGGGGTTTTGCGCAGCGGCCCTGTGGGCTGTGTTATATTTTTACGAGGCCAGGCGCCGGTTTGGCGTAGGCACAAGGGTTCAAGTTTTATGAATGCCAGCCTGCATACTGTTTGCAGGCTGCTGACGGATGATTGAGCGCACGTCACGGAGGATTACTGTGCCTGATCCCACTGCCATTCCCCTCGCTCCCCGCGATCCTGTCGACGAGCAGGCCCTGCGGACCGTGTTCAATGTGTATACGCTCTGTGCCGCATTGTGGCTGGTGTTTGCCACCTTCATCGGCATCGTGCTGGCGTTCAAGTTCGTGTACCCGGAATTCTGGGCGCACTCCGCCTGGCTGACCTTCGGGCGGCTGCGGCCGATCCACACCAACGACACGTTTTACGCTTGGGCGAGCATCGGCCTCGTGGGCATTGCCTACTACGTGGCGGCGCGCAGTTCACGCACCCGTCTGTACAGCCCCATGTTGGCCTGGATCGGGCTCGCGCTGTTCAACATCGCGGCGATCGCCGGCACCGTGACGCTCGATATGGGCATCAATGACGGCACGCTCGAGTATCGCGAGTGGGTGTGGCCCATCCGGCTGATTTTTCTCGCCGCCTTGGTGGTCACCGCCTGGAACCTGATCGCCACCGTGGCGCGGCGCCGCACCGAAGGGATTTACCTTTCGAACTGGTACACCATCGGCGGTGTGCTCTGG
Organism: Gammaproteobacteria bacterium; assembly: GCA_050739335.1. Classification (GTDB taxonomy): domain Bacteria; phylum Pseudomonadota; class Gammaproteobacteria; order Natronospirales; family REEB76; genus REEB76. The sequence goes on along the minus strand of JBOIBB010000112.1, from coordinate 13,630 downwards.
ACCTGCATCATTGCGATCGTCGCCATTATCCCCTGGTATCAATATGGCCTCGGGCAGGTAGCGGTCTCCGGTTTCTTCATGCACAACGCCGTGGGTTTGTGGTTCACGCCAATGGCGCTCGGCATACTCTATTACGCCATCCCCAAGCTCTTCAGCCGGCCGATTTATTCCTACGCGCTCGGCGTGTTCGCGTTCTGGACCAACCTGATCTTCTACCCGATCATCGGTTCGCATCACTTTCTGTTCAGCCCGCTGCCCTGGTGGTTGCAAACGATTGCCATCGTGTTCAGCGTGGCCATGCTGGTGCCGGTGTGGGCGGGTAGCGCCAATTACCTGCTCACCATGCGTGGCCGTCCGCAGCGCCTGTACCGCTCGCCCGCGATGTTCATTCTGGTGGGCGTGCTCGGTTATCTCATTGGATCGAGCCAGGGCACGGTCGAAGCTTTCCGCTCGATGCAGGAAGTCTGGCACCTGACCAATTTCACGGTCGGCCACTCGCATCTCACGATGTATGGTTTCATCACCTTCGTCATCTGGGGTGGCGTGTACGGTTTGTTGCCGCGCATCACCGGCAAGCAGGCCAACAATCTTCTGATGGGCATCCATTTCTGGTGGGCCACGATCGGCATGATCATCTACGTGCTCGCGCTCTCCATCGGCGGCACCATCCAGGGCCTGGACTGGCTGCACGGCCTCCCGTTCATCGATTCGGTCGTCAACATGGCGCCCTACTGGCTGTGGCGCGCCATCGGCGGCGGCATGATGTTCCTGAGCCACTTGCTGTTCCTCTGGAACGTGTGGTTCATGACTTATGGCAAGCGCCAGCCGCGTGCGCTAGCGATCGTGACCACCGGGGTCGCCGCATGAAAGCGCTAATTTTGATCGCGGGTGGCTCGACGTTGGTCTACGCGATCCTCGCGGTGCTCATGGGGGTACTGCCGGGCATCGAGCTCTCCAAGACTCCGCCCGGCCCCGGCGTCAAGCCGTTGACCCCGCTCCAAGCCGACGGTCGCGATGTGTACGTGGCGAACGGCTGCAGCTACTGCCATACCCAGCAGGTGCGGCCACTGCCCGAGGACCGCCCGTTCGGCCGGCCGACGGCGGCCGGCGACCTCGCGTACCAGACGCCGGAGCTCTTGGGCTCGGAACGCAACGGTCCGGATCTTTCCGACATCGGTACGCGCCAGCCGAGCGAAGTCTGGCAGTACATGCACCTTTACGATCCGCGCTCGGTGATGCCGCAATCGATCATGCCGGATTTCAGTTTTCTGTTTCGCGTGGTGCCGAAGGCGCCCGCCGGAGTTACCCCGGTCGCGCTGCCAGCGGCCTACGAGCCGAAAAATGGCGTAGTGATCCCGACGCAAAAGGCCATCGCGCTCGTGGCCTACCTCATGTCGCTCAAGCAGCCGCCAATTCCAGGCTACCAGCCACCCGCGCCGGCGGCTCCGCCCACATCACCCGCCGCAGCGGCTGCGGGTGGTGCGCCTGCCGCCGCTCCGGCATTCGATGCGGCTGAGGGCGCCCAGTTGTTCGCGCAGAATTGCGCGGTTTGTCACCAGGCGAATGGCGAAGGCATTCCCAACGCCTTTCCGCCGCTCAAGGGTAACGCGGCCGTGTTGAACGACGACCCGACGCAACAGTTGCACGTGATTCTCGAGGGCCTCTCGAACACCAATATTGGTGGTACCGTGTATCCGGGCGCAATGCCGCCATTCAAGACGGTTTTGAGCGATCACCAGATCGCGAACATCGTTGACCACGAACGCACCTCGTGGGGCAACAATGCGAAACTGGTTACGCCGGCCGAAGTCGCCGCGGAACGCGCCAAGGTGAAGGACTAGGAGTCGTCGATGGAACACCTCATGGGGCCGCTCGTCGGCAACATCATCATCTTCATATTAGGTGGGCTGATCACGCTTGGCTGTTACGTATACGCGTTGTGGCTGCTGGTCCACCCGGGCGAGCATGACAAGCATCACCCCAAGTACGGAGTGCTGGACGATGACCGATGAACTCGTGAACGAACGCCGCCAGGCGCGCGTGCAGATCTACGTGGACGACAATCCGGTGCCGATCGCGGATCAGGCGCTGCCCACGCGTGTGCGGCTCAATACTTTCACTCTACCGGACGGTGCCCACCGCGTCAGGGTGCGGGCCACCGATGTCACGGGCAAGGTCTCAGTGCGTGAGATTCCGTTCAAGGTCGACAACGGGCCGGGACTCACCGTGACCGGGCTCGCGCCGAACAGCGTGCGCCACGGCGTTATTCAACTCGGCGTCAATGCTTTCAGTGCCGACGAACCCTTCGAACCGGAGCGCGCCGAGACACACTCATCGATCCCGGTATGGGTGTGGGTGCTGATGCTCGTCATTGTGGGCTGGGCGGGATGGTATGGGCAGAGCATGTGGAATCCACCCGCGCAATTTGCCACGAGCCCGACTTATCACGTGTACAGCGCGCCGCCGCGGGCCTTCGGCGGTGTGCCGGTAACTATCAGGTATTTGGGGCGTCAACAAAAAACCGGCGTTGCAGCCGGGTTTTTGTTGACGCACCGGATGGTGCGCGTCGTCAGTTCGAGACGCGGCGAATGGCGCCGCAGGCAATCGGCAGCGTGACTTGCGCCGGTATCGTGCCGAGCGACTTCACCGTCGCCGGCAGCTTGGTGTCGGCGGGCACGCCGTGGATGTACACCACGCGCTTGTCGAGGTCGAGCGAGGCGCCCTTGAAAGCCTTGCCGAAAGCCGCCTGCAGCGCCTTCATCGAGACCGTGGCCCTGTAGATGTAGGTGCCGCGTGCCGAAGCCCGAGGGTAGGTGTTAGCAGTCACGTCCATGGCCGCAGGCTTGGCGTTGAAAGGCACCATGGTGACGCCAGACGCAGGCTCGGTCTCCAGCAGGTCGATGATACCGTCGTGGTTCACGTCAGCGTCAGGCCCTGGGCAACGTGCCGTCCGGCCATCGACAAAACCGTGGAAATGCTGCCAGTGCTGCAGGTCAGGCGGTACACCACGCATGTTGATGCGGATCGTGAGCCGATCGCCGCGCACGGTGAAATGCGCGACCCCGCTCGGGTCGCTGCCTACCACGCTGCGGTTCATGCCGTGCAGGTAAGCAACGTAAACGACGGGTTGTGTCTTCTTGGCTGTGGCGGGTTGCTGGGCCATTGCCGGGGCGGCCGTAAGACAGGCGAGCAAACCGGCGGCGAACAGAGTCAAAGCGGTTTTCATTGAAGAACTCCTGGTAACCAAATCTAGCGGAAGAATGATACGCCAGCGTGATGAGTGGGGCGCATCGCTGAAAATTTCAAGGCCGCGCCGCAAATCGAAGCGCCGTTCCGGCGTCTTCAGACCGCGCGCGGTGTGAACATGACCGGGAGGAATCGCAGGAAATAAATCGCGAAGGCCAGCGCCCAGAGCACCCCCGCGATCGGCAAGAGCCCGGGCGTACCAATAAGACGAAGGATGGTGCCCACACTCACCAGCGCGAAGGCCGTGGCCAGGAACGGGCCGGCCGTCATGGTGCGGCCGGTGTGGCCGAGCGCGACGCGCGTCATCATACCGATCGAAAGCGAGCCAAGCGCTCCGGCCGTGAGCGCATGCATTGCAGTGATTTCCGGGAAGGCCCCAAAGAGCAATGCCACGGCGCGCAGCGTGAGACCAGCCGCGAGCCACAGGTACCCCACATGCAGTACCCAGAGCATCGGCTCGCGTAGTGTGCACCAGGGCTGCCACAGCCACCAGCGCGTAAGTACCAGTGCCGCGACGACGAGTGAGACAACCGCGAGTATCGCGGAACCCGGCAGCAGGATGTCCAGGAGCACGAGCAGTGCGGCGCCGCCGTTCACGCTCCAGTCGATCCATTGGTAACGGCGGATGTGTGCTGTCTGGATGCGCCGGCTGGTGAAAAACGGAATGACCCGTCCGCCGATCGCAAGCATCAACACTACAAAGAGATCGATCACCCAAAAGAGCACGCGCACGGGAGCGAGGTGCAGTACACCGCCGACGCTCAGGTGAAACGCGATGTCGGCGAGCGTAAACGCCGCGAGCAGGCCGATCAGAAAATAATTGCGGCGGCTGCGGTTCTTGAGAATCGGCCGCGCAATCATCACCAGGAGCAGTGCGAAGACCGCACAATCCACGATTGAGGTGGCGACGTAAGGCACCTGCACCGGCAGCAGGAACAGCACGCGTGCCGCAATCCACACCGCCACGAGCGCGAGCAGGGACGCCGGCGTATGCGTGGCAAGCTTGGTCCACTCGGCCACCGCGGTGAGCGTGAAGCCCGCGACCAGCGCACTCGCGAAGCCGAACAGCATCTCGTGGCCGTGCCACTCGAGGGGCGGCAGCGCCGAGGCCGGCAGCCATCCCAAGTGCAGAAACATGGACCACAGGAACAGGCCGGCTGAAGCCGCGAGCGATGCGCACAGGAACAAGGGCCGGAAGGGCTGGCTCAGGATGGGAGGCCAGGCGTGCACGCGTGCCGGTGAGGCGACACTGTTCATACGGCGAATACCTTCTTCACGTAGGCCAGATAACCGGGGTCGGTACACAGGGTTTTTTGCGGGTCATCGCTCACTTTGGCGACGGCCTGGCCGTTGCAGCGTGTCATTTTGATGATCGTGTCGGGTGGCGTGAAGCCGAGATCGTTGCTGAGATGCGTGCCGATGCCGAAACTCACGTGCGTGCGCCCGCGAAAGTGCCTGTACAAGCGGATGGCACTCGCCATATCGAGCCCGTCGCTGAACACGAATGACTTGGCCAGCGGGTCGATGCGCAACTCGTGGTAGTGCGCGAGCATGCGCTCGCCCCAAGCGACCGGGTCCCCCGAGTCGTGACGCACCCCGTCGAAGAGCTTGCAGAAATACAGGTCGAAGTCGCGCAGAAACGCCTCGAGGCCAATGACATCGGTGAGCGCGATGCCAAGGTCGCCGCGGTATTCCTGCGCCCAGGCCTCGAGCGCGAAACGCTGGCTGTCGACGAGCCGCGGTCCGAGCGCCTGGCAGGCCTGCAGGAACTCGTGGGCCATGGTGCCGATCGGCATCAGCCCGAGCTCCATCGCGAACAGCACGTTGCTGGTGCCGGTCAGGTTCTGCGGCAAGGCCGCCGCGAGCCGCGCAATCACCTGGCGCTGCCAAGCGTGGGAAAAACGTCGACGCGTGCCGAATTCGGCAAACCGAAATCCTTGGGCGTCTGGCAGTGCCTGCACCAGGCGGGTTTTTTCCTCGAGGCGCGCCGTCCCGGTGGCGAGCGTATCGGCGTCCTGATGGCGCGCACTGCAGAGTTCGCTCACGATGGCAAGCACTGGCACCTCGAAGAGGATGGTGTGCAGCCACGCTCCACGGATCACGATTTGCAGCGCTCCGCCTGCTTCCGAGACCTGCACGTTGTCTTCCTGGAGCTGGAAGATGCGCAGGATCTCCACGAAGTCTTTCTTGACGTAGCGCAGGCTGCGCAGGTAGTCAAGCTCACGCGGCCGGAAGCGCAGGCGGCAGAGCCCGGCAATTTCCGCGCGTACCTTGGCGGCCTGGGCCGCGAGTTCCTCGCCGTGGGTGCGGCAGTGGAAGCGGTATTCCACTTCGGCCGCCGGAAAGCGGTGCAGCACCGCCTGCATCATGGTGAATTTGTAGAGATCGGTATCCAGCAGCGATTCGATGATCATGACGGCTTGGGCCCCTGGTTTGGTCGGGCGCGTGCAGACGACGTGCACGTGGTCAAATGCTGCATCGCTATGCTCGCATAATGCACCCTTGACCCGGATCAAGGCCACGCGGGCCGCGATGTTCTAGAAAGTGCGCCACCATGATGCATTATCCTGAATTCTTCGATGCTGCCCCGGTGATCGCCCTGCATGATCCGCTGGCGGAGTTTCTTGGCGCCATGCAGGACGGGCGCATGGAATATCACTACGCCGACGTGGTCACGCTTGCCGGCCATTCCTGTCCGACGGTGGCCTCCACGTTTCTCATGCTGCGCGCCGGCTTGAATGCACTTTATCCGGAGGAGCTTCCCGAACGCGGCGCGATCGGCGTCGAATTCAGCGGTGCGCCCGACGAGGGCGTCACCGGCGTCATGGCCAATGTCGCGACCTTCATCACCGGCGCCACCCAGGAAACCGGCTTCAAGGGTCTCGCGGGGCGTTTCGACCGCCGCCATCTGCTCGAATTCGGCAGTGGTGCCGACGCGGAGTTGCGTCTCACGCGCATGGATGACGGCAAGGCCGTAGAGGTCTCGGCAACTCTGGCGTCGGTACCGATGGACCCGCGGGTGCGCGAGCTCCTGCCGGTCTGCCTGACTGACAGCAGCAACCGGGAAGCCCTCAAGGAGTTCCAATCTCTCTGGCAGGATCGTGTGCGCCGCTTGCTGCTTGAGCATGCGGACGACCCTGAAGTCATTCATACGCGTCCGGTCTGAGCGCCGCATCCCGGCGCTTCCTTAGTAGTGCCCATCGATGCTGCAGTGGCGGCGGTGAGTAGCCGTATGCCTAACTGTGGGTGTATCTTGCGCCACCAAGCTCTGCCGGTTTTCACCGGCCGAGTATCTGTTCAGCAACCACAATCCCGAGGGCAATTCTATGGCCGGCAGCAGTGGCTTCTTCTGGACCAGATTCTCGCCTTATTTCCTCAGCATCCTGCGCATCGTTACGGCATTTCTTTACATGCAGCACGGCGGTGAGAAGCTCCTCGGTTTTCCGAGCTCGCCGGCACACCTCAGCCTGATCTCACCTGACCACATGTTGACACTGGTGCCGGGGCTCGCGGGGCTGCTCGAGCTGGGGGGCGGTTTCCTGATACTGCTGGGTGTGTTTACCCGCCCGATTGCCTTCATCCTTTCGGGCGAAATGGCCTTCGCCTATTTCATGGCACACTTTCCGGTGAATCACGCGTTTCCCATCCTGAACGGCGGTAGCGATGCCGTCGCTTTTTGCTTTACCTTCCTGTTCCTGTCGGCGGCCGGCGGCGGACCGTGGGCCGTCGAACGTCTGTGGAAGCGTGAGCCGGAATTCGCCGCGCACTAACCGGGCACGCAGCGATTGGCATGCGCACGGTCGAGCACGGCCGTGCCTGTCTCCCTGAGTTCATTACCCTTGGTCTGCGGGCAGGAATCCCGCGTGGGACCGCACGTGCTCAGCGTTCCCCGGCACGCCGCCGGCGCTGAGGCGCAGCGCGTCCGGCCGTCAATTTGCAGGTGAAACCCACATACGTCTTCTGCCTCGGCTCACTCATCAGGTGCAGGCCATAGCCCTGCTCCGTGGCCGTGCGTAACAGGAACTCATACAGGTGTTGGTAGCGCCCGGGCCCGTGCTCAGCGGGTAGGTTGCGGTCGATTTTGTCGAAGCGCGCCCGAAGGTATTCCCGATCGCGGGCTTTCAGGCACTGCGCAGCCGCGAGATAGATCCGGTTTTCCTCGCGGTCCATATGTGCGAAGTGCGTCCGCAGGTATGCGCGGCCGAGTTCCGGGAACTCAGCCGGGACCGCGCGGCTGCCCGCGCCGCTCGCGGACGCCAGAGCGACCAGCCGTGCTCCGAGGAGCTCGAGTTGCTGGTGTTCGAGCGCGCTCGCGCGGGTTTGCGCCTCGAGCGGTGAATCGGCTTGCCGCAAGCGTGCAAAAAGCCAGCGCTCATTGGGATGGTGCACCGCCGTTGCGTAGCGTTGCAGATACCACAAATTGTTACTGAGCAACGTGCGGTCGAGCGCCGCGCGCCGCTCGAGCAGGCTCAACTGAATGCGTACCAGCTTCAGCACGCACGCCATCCAGATGTGCTCACGCTGGAGTATTTCCAGAGGACTCGTACGCATCGCGGGGTCCCTCCCGGTGCAGTGACTGACGTGGCCAAGCTACCGGTATCACGCGTGTGTGGCAAGTCCTGTCGCCAGATTTCTGGCGGCGGCTTGACTCAGATCAGTATTGCCCGCAGCGTCCCTGGTTACGCTTGGCCCAACTTCGGGGTGGAGCCCGGGCTGTGGCCAACAACATAGTCTTCGATGCGAACCTGGTGCGCCGTTACGACCGGCGCGGTCCGCGCTACACCTCGTACCCGACGGCCTTGCAGTTTTCGGACGATTTCACGGCGCCGCAGTATGTCGAAGCCGCGCGTGAGAGCAACGATGACCCCGTGCCGGCGCCGCTCTCGCTGTATGTACATCTGCCGTTTTGCGAGCACGCCTGTCTGTATTGCGGTTGCACGCGCATCATCACCGCCAATCACGCCAAGGCGGGCGCTTACCTCGAGCGCCTGTACCGTGAAATCGAGCTGCAGTCGGCACTCTTTCACCGAGACCGCGAGGTCCACCAAGTGCATCTGGGCGGCGGTACGCCGACCTTTCTGGTGCCGGCCGAACTGCGTCAGCTCATGCAGGTGCTGGGGCGGAATTTCAACCTAACGCGTGCCGCCACGCGTGAATACAGCATCGAGATCGATCCCCGCACGGTCACCGGCGGTTCGCTGGCCGGTCTCCGCGAGCTGGGCTTCAACCGCATCAGTTTCGGCGTGCAGGATCTCGACCCGAGGGTACAAAAGGCCGTAAACCGCATCCAGTCCGAAGCGATGATCCGCGAGCTGTTGCAGGCCGCACGTGCGGCGCGCTTCGATTCCGTCAACATGGATCTTATCTACGGCCTGCCGCTGCAGACGCGCACGAGCTTTGCTACTACGCTCGGCGCCATCATTGACATGCGCCCGGACCGGCTCGCGGTCTACAGCTACGCACATCTGCCGCAGCAGTTCAAGATGCAGCGGCTCATCGACGCTGCGAGCCTGCCGGATTTCGAGACCAAACTCGAATTGTTGGGCCTGGCGGTCGGCGTGCTGACCGCGGCCGGCTACGAGTACATCGGCATGGATCACTTCGCGCTGCCCGGGGACGCGCTCACCCGCGCGCTGCACCAGGGTGGTCTGCAACGCAATTTCCAAGGCTACTCGACCGGCGCGGAATGCGATCTCGTGGGTCTCGGCATGAGCGCGATCGGGCTTGTGCACGACACCTACAGCCAGAACCTGAAAAATCTGCAGGGCTATTACGCAGTTCTCGATGCCGGACAGCTCGCGGTCGGCCGCGGCTGGGTGATGACCGCCGACGACCGCGTGCGGCGCGCGGTGCTGCAGCAGCTCACCTGCGAAGGGCGGGTAAGTTACGCGCGTCACGCGCGGCGTTTCGGCGTCAATTTCGAGGGCTACTTCGCCCGCGAAGTGCGCGAGCTGCAGCCCATGGCGGGGAACGGCGTGCTGCAGTTCGACGCCGATGGTTTCCACTTGACCGCGGCCGGGCGCCTGCTCACGCGTGCCGTGGCCATGGTGTTCGATGCCTACCTGCGCCCGACGGCGCCGCATCCGCAGCCCACACCCGCCGACCGCGCGGCGCACTTCTCGCGGGTCATTTGAGCCGCCACGGGATTCGCCGGAGCGCCTGGATGGGATAATCTGTGCGCCCCGAACAGCGGACCAGATGCGTGGTGGTTGCGAGGAGTGTCATCCGCTTCGATTTAAAGCAGTTGCGCCAGGCCTGCAGCCGGTGCTCGCTCGCGGAGCTCGCCGCGGAGATCCCCAGTCTGCAGCGCCAACTGCTACGCCTCATGAGCAAGGACATCGTGGGTTCGCAGGCATTGACCGGCGACTTCACCGCACAGGAACGCATGGCCGCGTTTGTATTGAGCCTGTCGCGGCGTCTGCAGCAGCGCGGCTATTCGCCGCACGAGTTTCTGCTCGCCATGACGCGGCGTGACATCGCCAATTTCCTGCGGCTCGCCACCGAAACCGTGAGCCGCACGCTGGCCGAGTTTCAGGAGCAAGGGCTGATCGCGGTGGAGCGGCGCGATCTGAGGATTCTCGATCTTCGGCGGCTCACGGCCTTGGCGCGCAACGTACCGTTGATTTGAGGCTCCGCGGCGTGCGTCCGATGTGGCGTCTGCCGCGCGCGTTACCACAAGTTCACACCCGCGCCCAGGCCTGCAGAAATCCGCTTTTTGACTGACTTGGGTCAAGGCGTGCGTCCGGTTTCACTCCTATAAATTTGCCCATCGAGACTGTTAAGGCGCGCTGTGGCATGTTCCCGAAGACCCTCGACATGGCTTGCTACGAGCGTCGCCCGCGTACGATGCGTCACGTTCTGGTGCAAGTCGCCAGGGAGTGGCCGGAGTCCGTTGTGGGCAGCAACGCCGCGCTGCTTTTCGAGGTGTCCAGAAACGGTCGCGCGTCTGCTCCGGGAGGTGCACTGCCATGAATGTTGTCGCGGTACCGGCTGCACGTTTGCAGCCAGCATGGATTCCGGTCGTTGTCGAAGCGGGGCGCGCCATACGCTGTGCCTTGGCGCCCGAACATTCATCGCCGCTGCATGCGCACGTGCATGTGTTCCGCGTGGGCGATGTACTGCGCAATTTCTACGTGGTACGCTCCGGATCCTTCAAGTGCTACACCATCGACAGCCACGGACGGGAGTACGTGACCAGTTTCCGTCTCCCGGGCGAATCCCTAGGCTTGAACGCGATATCCACTGGGCGCTATCCCAACGCGGCGGTAGCGCTCGAGACCTCGACCGTGTGGATTTACCCCTATCCCGAATTGCAGCAAGGCGCGGCAGGCAGCAGCGAGCTGCGTGCCCGCATGCTCGAGCGGCTGAGCCAGGAGTTGAGTGAGGTGGCCGCGCTGAGCTGCGATTCCACGGCCGAAGAGCGCGTGGCGCATTTCCTCATCGACTGGTCGAAGCGCCTGCGGCAACGCGGGCTCTCGGCCACGCGCTTCAACCTCAGCATGTCGCGGCGCGAGATCGCCAACCATCTGGGTTTAGCCACCGAGACCGTGACGCGCGTGTTCACGCATTACCACGCGCAGACCCTCATCGAGATCGATCGGCGCGCGGTGCACTTGCTCGACCTCGCGCGCTTGCAGCGGATGTGCGCGACCACCGAGACCGAAGCTGATATGCGGCCAAGCTAAAAACCACATGTTCTGCCGGCAGGCGGCTCGGCATCCATTCCGCGCTTGACGCGCGTGCGCCGGAGGTTGCACGCGGGCACGCCGGCCTTTGCCGTTTGCTCGTGCCCGCGGAACCTGACATTGCTTTGCACTTGCGGGTGTGAATTTTCCTGGTGTATCGACGATTTGCCCGCGACTTGATCCACGTCACACGGCGCGTGTGACCAGTCCATACAATGACACATAGCTAGTCACACACGCGCCGCAAGGCCGGGAGTTTGCACATGTCATTGCGCTGGTATCGACGTCCACGTCTCGTGGTATTAAAGCCCAACAGCCCGGTGCTCGAGGCCGCACGCGCCATCGAGAGAAACCGCATCGGCGCGGTGGTAGTGCAGGATCGGGGGCGAGTGGTCGGTATCGTCACCGACCGCGACCTCGCGGTGCGTGCGCTCGGACAGGCGCGCAATCCGGACACCACGCCGGTCGCCGACGTGATGACCGAATCCCCCGTCACGCTCACCCCGGCCGACAGCGTCGCCGATGCCGTACGCCTCATGCAGGAGCGTAATGTGCGGCGCATCCCTCTGGTCGAGGGCGAGCGCGTGGTCGGCATGGTGACCTTCGACGATCTCTTGCTCGACGAGGCCGCACCCCTCGAGGCGCTGGCCGCCATCGTGCAGGCGCAGATCGGCGCCGGCGGCCCCGCCCCGGCGCCACGCAGCACCGCCGAGCAACGGCGCCTCGCGCGCACCACCGCAACTCTCACGCGCTGGTTGAATACCGTACGTGTGCGCACCGAGCTCGAGGATCTCGAGCAGGCACGTACCGCGCTCGACACCGTGCTCACGGCGCTGGTGCGCCGGCTCACGTCTGCGGAGGCGAACCAGCTCATTGCCCAACTGCCGGCGTTGCTGCAACCCGGTTTGCGGGCCGAGCCTCCGGGCCCGGACAAATCGGTCGGTCTAGATTCGATCGTGGGGGAACTGCAGGACCGGCTGGGCGTGGACGCGGCACCGGCCGAGCAAATACTCGCCACCGTATCCGGAATGATCGCCGGCAGCATCAGCCGCGGAGAAGCCGAAGACGTGCGCAGTCAATTGCCGATCGAACTGCGCGAGGTGTTCCGCCAGGACGACCGCGTGCCGATGTTCATCTGAGCGTGGCGGGCTTGGCGATAGGCGTGCCCGTAGGGGCGCGGCATGACAGGAGGAGCAGCAGACATGGCTAGATTGACGGCAAAACAAACCGAGCACCTGCGGGCGCTCATGGATGAGCGTTTTGTGCGTGAGATGGAAGAAATTCACGCCGTGGCAGAACGTTCGCGCAGCGAGCGCAGTCAGGAGCTCATGGCCGGGCGCCCGGCGGATCAACTGGATGCGGCGCTCGCGGACGTGACGCTCGCGTCGGATTATGCAGTCGTGAGACAGGACGTCCTGGACGTGCGCGACATCCTCGCCGCACGCCGACGCTTGGCAGCCGGGCACTACGGCATTTGCATTGATTGCGGCACTGACATCGCGTACCGGCGGCTGCTCGCCTATCCCACGGCCAAGCGCTGCATCGATTGCCAACGCGAGCATGAGGGTGAGGGCGCCGTGCGTGGCGGCCGACGCGTGCCGGTGGCCTGACGGCGAGCGGGTACCGAGCCATACACAGGAGGGCCGAGGTGCGTTTGCAGGAGATTTTGACAACGCCGGTTATTGCCGTTCAGCCCGGCGACGCCGCGGAATCTGCCTGGACCCGCATGCGCGAAGCGCGTATCCGTCACTTGGTGGTGACCGAACGCGGGCGCGTGGTCGGCGTGGTGTCCGATCGCGACTTGGGGGGCAATCAGGGCGCGGCGGTGCGGCGTGGCCGCAAGGTGGCCGAGCTGATGACGCGCTCGCCTGCGGTCGCTGCCCCTACCATGACGCTGCGCCAGGCGGCCAACCTGATGCGCGGGCGGCTGATCGGATCGTTGCCTGTCGTCCTTGATGGGCGGCTCGTGGGGATCGTCACGGCCAGCGATGTGCTTGAAGAGCTCGGGCGCGGTTCGAGCCGGCCCGCCGGTTCCGAGATAGGCGGGGGTTGCATACCGTCAACCACCTCGCGGCGATACGGTCCCAGTCGGTAAAAAGTTGCCAATTCAGCCCTTGTCTGCGGTGACGCACCCGGGAGTGTCGTGACTGCGTCCTTGTCTTGATTCGGAGCACACGCCTACACTTGCGCCTTGCCCAAAGGGAAAGCCGAGGCAAGCAAGTGGACATCATGTTCCCTGGTTTGGACGCCGAGGCGCATCGCCAGATCGCAGCCGCGATCCGCTTCCCGGTCGTGGTACGGCGCGGCGAGCACCTGGTGCGCTCCGGCGACGGATTCCATCATCTTTATTCCGTGCACGACGGGGCTTTCAAAGCCTATGTGAGCGATGCTGCGGGCCGTGAGCATGTCTGGGGGTTTGGTGTGCCCGGCGATCTCATGGGGCTGCACGCCATCACCAGCCGCCGCTACCAGGCGAATTTCGTCGCGCTCGAAGACAGCCGTGTGGCCTCGTTGTCCTATACGCGACTGCTGACTTTGTTTGAACGGGTTCCCGGTCTGCTCGAACTCATGCTGCGCTCGGCGAGCGGACAGATTGCGCGGCTCGAAAGATTGAACGGTGATCATGCCGCCAACGTGCGCATCGCCGCGTTCCTGACTTCGTTGCCCCATCACTTCAAGGCGCATGCGCAGGGTGACGA
>JBOIBB010000111.1:0-46480 GCA_050739335.1 Gammaproteobacteria bacterium | reverse complement strand
GGCGAGAGCACCACGCCGTTGCCGATCAGACATTGCACGCGCGCGTGCAACACGCCGGTGGGAATCAATTTCAGCACGGTCTTTTCACCGTTGATGACCAGCGTATGACCGGCGTTATGGCCGCCCTGAAAGCGCACCACTGCGCTCACCCGGTCGGTGAGCCAGTCCGTCACCTTGCCCTTGCCCTCGTCGCCCCACTGGGCGCCCAGGACGATAACGTTTTTACCCAGCATGTTCCCCACGCTCCCTCACAAGAAACGCCGCACCAGATACAGCACCGCCACGCCCACGATCATGCTCGTCAAGCCAGCCACGCGCAGCACGCGGTCGTGCGCCTGGGTCACGGTGCCCAGCGTCTGTTTGAAACCGCGTGGATTGAGAAACGGCATGATGCCTTCGAGCACCAGCATCAGACCCACGGCCGACAACAGTCCTAACCACATGTCCGGATCCCCCGTCGCAAGCTGAAAACGCGCGTCAGCCGCGCGGCGTGCCGGACCCCTTGAGCCCGTCAAAATATTTGAGGAAGCCGCTGTCCGGTCCGAGCACGATCACGCTGTTGCCACTCCGGATGGTTTGTTTGTACGCCTGTAGGCTGCGGTAAAAGCCGTAGAACTCCGGATCCTCGCGATACGCGCGTGCGTAAATCGCGGCGGCATCGGCTTCCGCCTGGCCGCGGATCGTTTGCGCCTGGATGGCGGCCTTGGCGAGTAGCGCCGCGCGTTGTTGCTCCGCCTGCGTGCGGATCTGGTCGGCCGCAGCCTGCCCCCGCATGCTGGTTTGCGACACCTGGTCTGACTGCGCGGCACGCATGCGCGCGTAAACCGCTTGCAGATCATCGCTCGGCAAACCGAGTGAGGTGAGGTGCACGGCCTGGAGTGTCACGCCGAACTTGGCTAGCTCCGGATTGAGCTCAGCGGGCAGACCGGCGAGCAGCGCGCCGCCCGCGTCCGCTGTCAGCTCGGCCGCGTTGTGTGCGGCGAATATCTGGCGCAGGGCCGGCGTAATACGGTCCCCGATGCGCCGCGCCGCCACGCCCCGGTCACATCCGGTTTCTTGGCAAAAAAGCCCGGGATCGGTAATGCGCCAGACCGCCACGTAGGCCGTGTCGAGCGCCTTGCCATCCTGGCTTGCCAGCTTGATGCGCCCGCCGTTTTGCTGATTGCTATCGAGCGTGATCCATTGGCTGTCGAGACCGACGATGCGCCCCACGAAGGGCACGCGGAAATGCAGGCCCGGCGCGAGACCGGAAGCCACTACCTCGCTGCCGTGCAGGCGCACGCCGCTCTGCCCCTGGCTCACGATGCTCACGCTCTGGCTGATCAAGAGCAGCACGATCACCGCGATGATGAGACTTACCAGCGAGCGATGCAGCTTCACGGCTCGGCACCTCCGCTGATCGCGCTCGGCACGGCCTGCACCTTGCGCACCGCAGTCGCGGCGCTCGGCGCCGCGGATTTGCCTGCAGCACGCACCGACGAGGCGGCCGCCGCAGCGCGCGTGAACGGCCGGCCAAGCTGCACGGTCACCCGGCCATCGCGGCTGTCGACGATCACCTTGTCGGCATTCGCCAGGATGTCCTTCATAGTCTGAAGGTAAAGTTCCTCACGCGTGACCTCGGGCGCTTTACGATAAGCGGCGAGCACCGCATCAAAACGCGCGGTGTCCGCCTGGGCCTGGCCGACCAGCGTCGTCTGGAAAACCTTGGCAGCGCGCACTTCTGCGTCGGCCTCGGACTGCGCTGCCGCGAGAATCTGGCTCGCGTAGGCGTGGGCGGCGTCGGCCTGTGCCCCGACCTTCTGCTGTACGTCCTCGACGCCGGCATTGCCACTTGCGACCTCCGCCGGCAAAGCTATGCGTTGCAGTGTCAAGCCGGTAACGCCCATCCCGCTGGCGTAGGGCTTGAGCAACTCATCGAGGCGCGTGTTGGCCGCCGACCCGACCGCACTGCGGCCGCTGCCCAAGAGCGCTTCGAGAGTGCTATGCGCAACCGCGGTGCGAATCGCGTTGTCGGCAAGCTCGCCCAGCAGCGCACTGCTGCCCGCACCCGCCGCCGCACCCGGAGTATTGGCCGCCGTGTTGAACAGGAAGTCGCGCAAATCGGTGACGTGGTAGTGCACGCTCGCGTCCACGACCACAAGATTGCCGTCGCTGGTGACGAGATTGGTATAGGTATGCGTGTAATCGCGGCCCTGCACCCCGCTCACGAGCGTCGAGCTGCCGACCGGCCAGGGCAGATGCCAGTGCAAACCGGGCTCACCCACACTCTGGTACCGGCCGAATACAAAAGCCACACCGCGCTCGCCGGCCGGCACCCGGTAGAAACCCGACAGCAGCCAGGCCGCAACGATCACCGGCACCACCCACCAAAGCGTGGCGACATGGAAGCGGTGCGGACGGTTCCCGGGTTTGGCGTGAAACAAGCGCCCGAGCCGCTGCTGCAGTTTCTTGACCACGCGCTCGAGTTCCGGTGAGCGCTCGGCGCTGTTCCAGGGATCCTTGTCCTTCCCCGGCTCTTTCCAAACCATGAATACCCACTCCCGAAAAAGGAATCTAGGCAAGCCGCGACGGCGGCCAGCCTTCTCGCTGGCAGAGGCGCCGATACTCGCTGCGGGGCAATTCTACCTGTAGCAGATAATGGCCGTCTGTGCTCAAGCGTTCGCTGCGCACCGCGCCGGCCCGGAACAACGCCGCACGCGCGCGGGCCTCGGCGGGTGCGAGCTCGAGCCAGCCCTGCACCGTGCCCCCGCTCAGGTGTTCGGCGATGGCCGCGAGCAGGGCTTCAAGCCCGACACCGCTGCGCGCCGAAACCCAAATGCGCCGCGGGAGGCCGTCCGCAGCGCGTTCCACGGCGGGCGGCTGGCCGGTCATGTCCACCTTGTTGAACACCTCGAGTTGCGGCACCTGCTCGGCGCCGATCTCGGCCAGCACCGCGTTCACAGTCTCTATATAAGTGTTGTGCTGCGGGTCGCTGGCATCCACCACGTGCAGCAGAAGTGCCGCGGCGGCGGTCTCCTGCAGGGTGGAACGGAACGCCGCCACCAGATCATGAGGCAGGTCGCGCACGAATCCGACGGTATCCGCGAGCACCGCCTCGGGGCCGCCGGCGAGCGGCAGGCGGCGCAGCGTGGTATCGAGGGTTGCAAATAACTGGTCGGCAACCAAAGCGCTGGCGCCGGTAAGCGCATTGAACAAAGTGGATTTGCCGGCGTTGGTGTAGCCGACCAGGGATACTGTCGGTACCGCGCGGCGCTCGCGCGTGCGCCGGTTTTGTGCGCGCTGCGCGCGTACATGTTCGAGGCGTTTTACCAATTGTTGGATGCGTTTGCCGATCAGGCGCCGGTCGGTTTCGAGCTGGGTTTCGCCCGGCCCCCGCAAGCCGATGCTGCCGCCGCGCTGGCGCTCGAGGTGAGTCCAACCACGCACCAAGCGCGTCGAGAGGTGACGCAACTGTGCAAGCTCCACCTGCAGCTTGCCGTCAAAACTGCGGGCGCGCTGGGCGAAGATGTCAAGGATCAGGCCGGTACGATCCAGTACCCGGCAACTCAGGAATTCTTCCAGATTGCGTTCCTGGCTGGGCGAGAGCGCATGATTCACCAGCACCAAGTCTGCGCCGGTGCTGCGCACCGCGCTGCGCACTTCTTCGGCCTTGCCGGTACCGATGAAGAAATGCGGCTCCGGCACCCGCCGGTTGCCGGTAACGGTCGCCACGATCTCGGCGCCCGCGGCACGCGCTAGCTCCGCGAATTCGCATAGCAACGCGTCGCCGTCGGCCGGATTGAGATTCAGGTGCACCAGAACGGCGCGCTCACCGTTGCGGGTGCGCGTCCGGGGCGAGATGCCCGGCCAAGCGCTATCATGCGTCGGGATTGGGCACCTCGTCGTTTTCACTTTCCGGCGTCGGACTCATGCTGATGTGACGGCTGGGCACGACGGTGGAAACGGCATGTTTGTACACCATCTGGCTCACGCTGTTGCGCAGCAGGATGACGAACTGGTCAAAGGATTCGATTTGCCCTTGCAGCTTTATGCCGTTGACGAGATAAATCGAAACCGGGACTTTCTCGCGGCGCAAGGTGTTCAGGAAAGGATCCTGTAGAGACTGACCTTTTGTCATGACTCACATCCTCGTTCTAGTTATTGCCGCGGCCTGCGGCTTATGTTTCTGGGCCGCGCCGGCCGCTCTAAACGGGCGAATATTCTAACACAGCGACGCATGCGGTTCGGCGGCGAGCGCCTCGCCAACGGCCGCGCGCACGCGCGCAGCGAGATCGAGCGCCGCGCTGTCGAAGCACTGCACAGCGCGCTCGGCACGCAGCCAGGTCAACTGACGTTTGGCGTAACGGCGTGTCGCGACAATAGCGTGCTGCACGGCGGTTTCCAGGCTCTCGTGCCCATCGAGGCACACCCACAACTGCCGGTAGCCGACGGCACGCATCGACGGACTGCGGAAATACAGGTCGCCGCGCGCGCGCAGCCGCGTCACTTCGGCCAGGAATCCGGCGCGCATCATGTCCTCGAAACGCGCCGCGATACGCGCGTGCAACTGCGCGCGTTCGGCCGGCGCCACCACGAGCTTCACCAACCCGTAGCCTGACGTCCTGCCGGTGCTTGCCGATTGCCACTCCGACAGCGGCCGACCGGTCAGATAGAACACCTCGAGCGCGCGCTGGATGCGCTGCGGATCGTTGGCGTGAATACGTGCGGCCGCGGCCGCATCCACGCGCGCAAGCTCGGCGTGCAGCATCGGCCAGCCGAGACGCGCGGCACGCGCATCCAGCACGGCGCGCAGAAGCGCGTCGGCGCCGGGTAAATCCGCGAGCCCGTGTTCGAGCGCATGGAAATACAGCATGCTGCCGCCAACCAGCAGCGGCACACGCCCGGCCGCGGTGATCTCCGCCATGGCCGCGAGCGCGTCGCGGCGGAACTGGCCGGCGGAATAGCTCTCGGCGGGATCACGTATGTCGATCAGGCGATGCGGCGCGATCGCGAGCACCGCGGCGTTCGGTTTGGCTGTACCGATATCCATGCCGAGGTAAATCATCGCCGAGTCCACGCTCACGATCTCGAGCGGGAAACGCTGCACCAGGTCCACGGCGAGCGCGGTCTTGCCCGAAGCGGTCGGACCCATGAGCAGGATGGCGGGTGGAGGTAACTTGCTGTCCATACAAGCTGCTTTCAAAGACTCAAGCCTGTGTTCCGTCCACCGCCAGCGCGCCGGATAGCAATGCCGACTAGCGGCCGCGCAGGAACAGGTGGTCGAGGTCCGTCATGCTGAGCCGAGTCCAGGTAGGCCGCCCGTGATTGCATTGATCGGCGCGCGGCGTGCGCTCCATCTCGCGCAGCAGGGCGTTCATCTCGGCGAGCGTCAAATCGCGATGCGCACGCACCGAAGTATGACAGGCACGCGTCGCGAGCACGTGGTCGATTGCATCGGCGAGGCGCCGGCTGTCGCCGTGCTCGCCGAGATCCGCAATCAGATCGCGCACGAACTGCGCGGCATCCTCGTCACGCAGCAGTGCCGGCACCGAGCGCACCAGCAGAGTTTCCGGTCCACGCCGTTCGAGCACGAAACCAAACCGTGCCCAATCCTCAACTGCGGTGTCGGCCTTCTCGGCTTCCTGGCGACTCACGCCGACACTCACGGGCACGAGTAGCGGTTGCGAGGCGGCCTGACCCGTGGCGAGTGCGGCTTTCATGTGCTCGTAAGTGATGCGTTCGTGCGCGGCGTGCATGTCGACGAGCACCAGACCGTCGGCGACCGCGGCGAGCACATAGACGCCGTGCAATTGCGCCAAGGCAAAGCCGAGCGGTGGCACCACGTGCTCGTCCGGTATCGCGCTCGGCGTACCGGGTGCCGGATGCAATTGAGCGTAAGCCATGACCTGTTCCGCGACATGCAAAGGCATCGCGTGCTGGGTCGCGGGAAACGACGCCGGTGCGTGCGCGACCGTTGGCGCTGCAGGCTCGACGGCGGCGTGATGCGGCGTGGTTTCGCTGAGTGCCGCCTCAACGGTACGAAACACGAAGTCGTGCACCAGCCGGCTGTCGCGAAAACGCACTTCGTATTTCGCGGGGTGCGCGTTGACGTCGACCCGGGCGGGATCGAGTTCGAGGTACAGCACGTAGGCGGGATGCCGGCCATGGAACAGCACGTCGTGATAGGCAAGCTTGACCGCATGCGCGAGCAGCTTGTCACGTACCATCCGGCCGTTGACGTAAAAGTACTGCAGGTCGGGCTGGCTGCGGGAGAAGGTCGGCCGCGCGATCCAGCCATGCAACTCCAGACCGCCCGACGTGTGCGTGATACTCAGCGACTCGCGGGTGAACTCCGCGCCGAGCAGACTGTGCAACCGCCGCTCGCGCTCGGCCGCGATGGTGGCTGCTTCGAGCGTATACACGGCACGCTGGTTGTGGCGGGCGACGAGCGCTACGTCCATGCGTGCGAGCGCCAAGCGCCGCAGCACCGTATCCACGTGGCCGAACTCGGTGGCTTCGCTGCGCAGGAATTTGCGCCGCGCCGGGGTGTTGAAAAACAAGTCCTTTACTTTGACGGTGGTGCCGACCGGATGCGGCGCCGGCTGGGGTGCGCTGTAGTGCCCGTAGCCGTCCCCCTCGATACGCCAGCCGTGCTCCTCCGCAGTTACCCGCGCCGTAACCTCGAGCCGTGCGACCGCGCCGATGCTCGGCAGCGCCTCGCCGCGAAAGCCGAGACTCGTAATGCGTTCGAGATCCGCCAGGCTCGCGATCTTGCTGGTGGCGTGGCGTGCGACCGCGAGCGCGAGTTCCTCACGTGGGATCCCACTGCCATCATCGCGCACGCGCACCCCGCGGATGCCGCCCTGCTCGAGGTCCACCTCGATGCGGGTGGCGCCGGCGTCCAGACTGTTCTCCACGAGTTCCTTGACCACCGAAGCCGGGCGCTCAACCACCTCGCCGGCGGCGAACTGGTTGATCAATTGCAGAGGCAGGGCACGAATCGGCACAGGTCACCGGCAGGTCAGGCAGGTGCCTAGCTTAGCCGCTGCGTAATGCCTGCGAAAGCTTGCGGGACTCAGCGCCCGGAACCGCGACTCGCGACGTCGAGGGCTTCGGCGGTAACGGTCTGCTGGCCGCGGCGCGCCTTTTGCATCGCAAGCTCGGTACCCGGCGGTGGGTATTGATTGAAGTAGTGTTCGACGCCCGCGAGCACCGCGTGCGCGATCTTTTCCTGATACCAGCCGCTTTCGAGCAGGCGCTCTTCGTGCGAATTGGTAATGAAATCGGTCTCCACCAGAATCGAGGGGATGTCCGGCGATTTGAGCACAACGAAGGCCGCCTGCTGGGTTCTGTCGCGGTGCATGGGTCCGAACTTGGCAAGCTGTCCGGCCACCAGGTTGCCGACGTCCAGGCTCGCGCCGATGGTCGCCGTCTGTGACAGGTCGATCAACACCGAGGCCAGCATGCTGCTCTTGTCGGCTAGGTTCACGCCGCCAAGCAAGTCGGAATCGTTCTCACGCTCGGCCAGCAGCCGCGCCTGCTCGCTGGTCGCGCCGTGCTGCGACAGTGCGAACACCGCAGCCCCCTGCACATAGTGGTCACGCGAAGCATTGCAATGGATGGAAATGAAAATATCGGCGTGCGCAGTGCGCGCCTTGTCGATGCGGTCGCGCAAGGTGAGGTAATAATCGCCATCGCGAGTCAGGAACGGCTTGTATCCGGGTGTTTCGGCGACGAGCGCGGCCAGCTTGCGCGCAATCTGCAAAGTGATGGTCTTCTCCATCACGCCGCCCGGGCCGATCGCACCCGAATCGATGCCGCCGTGGCCCGCATCGATTGCCACCACGACATCACGCCCGGTGTCTGGCACTGCGGCCGCCGCCGTCAACACCGGCCGGCGCGGTGCCGGACCCACGTGCGCCGCCGGCGCGCGACTGTCGGCGTAAAGGTTCACTACAAGTTCGGCACCGTGCTTGCCGGTACGCAGCAGGCTCTGTGGGTTGGCGCGCGCCAGGAGATCCAGCACCACGCGCAGGTCGGTGCCATGGCGGATGCCGCTGCGCAGGTCCTTGACCACTCCCTGACCGGCCGGCAACCGGGTGGCGAGTCGCGCACTGTCTATGTCGATGACCACCCGGTCCGGATGACCCAGGGTGAAGATGCGATGCTGCACCGGCCCGGAGAGATTGAATACCAGCGATGCGTGCCCGTTCGCCGGCACGAATTTGATGCCCTGGACCTGGACCTGCGCGGCCAATGCGGTCGCCGGGCAGAGCAGCAAAACCGCCCAAAGTGCATGCCGGCCAAGTTGGCTGGGTGAGAGCATGCGCTAAGTTACACATGCTCATGGGTAAATTTCAAGTTTTTTATCTAATAAATTTATTGAGATACGCGTCTATATTTGCGTGAAACATTAAAGTTGGTGGCCGAAATGCGCCTCTGCCCGCGCATGGTTCGCGCGCAGCGCCGCCCCCCAGGCTGAGGCCAGCTCCTGCCCGCGTGCATTTGCCGGTTCGATGTTGATGTTTCGACCCGGCTCGCACATATCGAAGCGCAGCGTCAGGTCCGCCGTCGGCAAGCCGCCCGCGCCCCGCTCGGGCCACTCGATGAACACCCAGAGATCCGGATCATCCAGGTCGCGGATACCCAGGTACTCGAGTTCCACAATTCCCCGGATCCGGTAAAGATCGAGGTGATACAGCATGCGCCCGTCGAGCTCGTAACCCTCGACCAGCGTATAGGTCGGGCTGCGTACCGGGCCCCGATAGCCCCGCCCTTGGAGCACCCCGCGTACGAAGGTGGTTTTGCCGGCACCAAGTTCTCCCTTTAGGTACACGACCACCCCATGCGCCAACGCCCGGCCGAGACACTGCCCGAGTACTCCGGTTTCCCCGGCATCCTTGGCGGCGAGCGTGTTCAAGCGTTTACCACGGCACGCAATTCCGCGATCAGATCGCGGGTCGTAAGTCCGCGTTCGCCGGCCTGCGCGGCCCGGTCGCCCGCACGCGCGTGTACCTGCACACCGGCGCGCGCCGCCGCGGGCAGTGGCAGCCCCTGCGCCACGAGCGCGGCAATGATGCCGGTGAGCGCATCGCCCATTCCGGGAGCGGCCATGCCCGGATTGCCGTACCGGCAGATCGAGGGGGTTTCGCCTTCGGCCGCGACGATCGTGCCCACACCTTTGAGCACCACCACGGCGCGGTATTTTTCGATGAGACGGCTGGCGGCTGCCAGGCGATCGTGCTCGACCTCGGCAACCGTCGTTTGCAGCAGCCGTGCAGCCTCTCCGGGATGTGGCGTGAGTATCCACTGGCCACGCGTCAGCGGATGGGCCGCGAGCAAACTCAGGGCATCCGCGTCTACCACGAGCGGCAGCGGTGTATCCAGGGCGCGCGCAAACAGGATGCGCCCCCAGTCGCCACGTCCGAGCCCCGGTCCCACGGCGACGACGCTGGCGCGCTCAAGCACGGCGGCGAGCTCTCCGGGTTCATCCAGACCGCGCACCATCACCTCCGGCAAGCCGGCTAGGAATCCCGCGACATGCGCCGGGCGGGTGACCGCGCTCACGAGCCCGGCTCCAGCACGCAGTGCGGCTTCCGCACTGAGGCGCGGCGCCCCACCCATGCCGTGATCGCCGCCGATCACGAGCACGTGACCAAACCGGCCCTTGTGGGCGTCGCGCGCGCGTCGCGGCAGATGCGCCTCAGCGTCGGCAATGAAGCGTGCGGTCGGAGTGAGCGTCGCGCGCATGCCAGGTAGCAGCCCGAGAGCGTCGAGTTCAAGCGCACCGGTACAAGCGGGCCCCGTACCGGTAAACAGTCCGGGCTTCCAACCAATAAAGGTAACGGTGGCGTCGGCGCGCACCGCGCTCCCGAGAATCGCCCCGGTGTCGGCATTCACGCCGGAGGGTATATCAATAGCCAACACGGGTTTGCGAGTCGTGTTCAGCAGATTGACAGCCTCCGCCCAGCGGCCTTCGAGCGCGCGCGAAAGTCCGACGCCGAAGAGCGCATCCACAAACAGATCTGCCGTATCCGGCAAGGCGTTCTGAAATTCCTGCTCGCAGCCCTTGGCCGCGAGGTATTGCCCGCGCGCCGACGCGGCCGCGCCCGCAAGCTTGTCCACCTCACCAACAACCACCACCAGGACATCGCATTTCGCGCGCAGTGCCAGTGTGGCGAGCACGTAACCATCGCCCGCGTTGTTGCCGGAGCCGGCGAGCACCACGACGCACTGCGCGTTGGGCCAGCGCCGCCTCAAACATTCCCACGCCGCGGTGCCGGCGCGCGTCATGAGCGTCAACTGTGGCACGCCCTGATCTTCGATCGCGCGCTGCTCAAGCTCGCGCAGTTGCGCGACGGAATACAGGGCTTCTGGAAGTTGCTGCATGGAAGCATCATTATATACAGGCAAAACGCGCTCCCCTTTTGATTCTCCGAGGCCCCAGTGATGCTCAACGCCAAGATCCGTGTCCCCACTCCCAGCAATGAACCCGTGCTTTCCTACGCGCCCGGCAGCCCGGAACGCAAAGAGCTCAAGAACGTGCTGACACGCATGACCGCGGAGCGCATCGAGATCCCGCTGGTCATCGGCGGCCAAGAGGTGCACAGCGACACGCTCGGCGAAGTGCGCATGCCGCACGACCACCAGCACGTGCTCGCGACCTACCACCAGGCGGAAGCCAAGCAGGTCAACGCCGCGATCGAGGCGGCGCTTGCCGCCAAACCCGCCTGGGAAGCACTGGGGTTCGCGGAGCGCGCCGCGATTTTCCTGCGCGCCGCCGATCTTCTCGCAACACGCTACCGTCAGACGCTCAACGCCGCCACCATGCTCGGCCAGTCGAAGACCGCCTTCCAGGCGGAAATAGACGCGGCCTGTGAGCTCATCGATTTTCTGCGCTTCAACGTGGCCTTCGGCGCCCAGTTGCTTGCCAACCAGCCGCAGAGCGCGCGGCTCACCTGGAACCAGATGGATTACCGCGCACTCGACGGCTTTGTGTACGCCGCGACCCCGTTCAATTTCACCTCGATCGCCGGCAACCTCCCGACCTCGCCGGCGCTCATGGGCAACACCGTGGTGTTCAAGCCCTCGCCCTACGCGATGTTCAGCAACTGGCATTTCTTCGAGATGCTGCGCGCCGCGGGTCTGCCCCCGGGCGTCATCAACCTGGTGCAGGGCGATCCGGCCGCGATCACGGCCACCGTGCTCGCACATCCGGATTTGGGCGGCGTGCACTACACCGGCTCCACCACGGTATTCATATCCATCTGGCGCACGGTCGGCGAACACATGCAGGAGTACCACCAGTACCCGCGCCTCGTGGGCGAGACGGGTGGCAAGGACTTCATCTTTGCGCATGCTTCCGCGGGCGAGGACCTCGAAGCGCTCGCGGTCGCGATGGTACGCGGCGCTTTCGAGTACCAGGGGCAGAAGTGCTCGGCGGCGGCGCGCGCCTTTATCCCGGCTTCGATTTGGCCAAAGCTGCGTGAGCGCGTGGTGGCACTTACGCGCGAGATCAAGATGGGCGACGTGCAGGACTTCCGCAATTTCATGGGCGCGGTGATTCACGAGCGGTCGTTTGAAAAAATCCGTGGTTACCTCGACTACGCGCGCAGCGCCAACGGCGTAAAGATCCTCGTGGGCGGCAAGGCCGACGGCCGCCGCGGCTGGTTCATCGAGCCGACCGTGATCGAGAGCGAAAGCCCCAAGGACCGGCTGATGTGCGAGGAAGTCTTCGGGCCGGTCATCACCGTGCATGTTTATCCCGACGCCAAATACACAGACACGTTGAAACTCTGCGACGCCTCGACGCTTTACGCACTCACCGGCTCGATCTTTGCGCGTGACCGCACGGCGATCGCGACGGCTTCGCAGTCACTGCGCCACGCAGCCGGCAATTTCTATATCAACGACAAGCCGACCGGCGCCGTTGTCAATCAACAACCTTTCGGCGGCAGCCGCGCTTCCGGCACCAACGACAAGGCCGGGTCCTTCCTGAATATCGTGCGCTGGACTTCGCCGCGCAGCATCAAGGAAAACTTCGCGCCCCCGACCACTGTCGATTATCCGCATCAGGGCGCCGAGTAACCCCGGGGTTACGGCTCAGCCTGTCGCATCACCGGTGGCCGCCAGCCCGCCACTTTCAGAAGTGCCACCCGATTTCACGGCACTCAAGCGCAAAATCCAGGACTGGGCGCGGGAACTCGGGTTCCAGCAATGCGGCGTCGCGGACGTGGACCTTGCGGACGATGAGCACCGTCTACTCGACTGGCTCAAGCAAAAGCGTCACGGTGAAATGGACTACATGCTGCGTCACGGCACACGGCGCAGCCGCCCGGCTGAATTGGTGCCGGGCACGCTACGCGTGATTTCAGTGCGTATGGACTACTGGTCGGCGGACACTAAAGAAGATCGCCATCCCAGCGCAGCGCAGAATTCAACTGCAAGCGCAGCCGTAAGCGTAAAGGCGGATCAACGCCGTCCGCTGGCAGATCGCACGCATTCAGCGGCGCTGCTCGATGACGAGTGCCACGCCTACGTATCGCGTTACGCACTCGGGCGCGACTACCACAAGCTCATCCGCAAGCGCCTGCAAAAACTGGCGGAACACATACACAAGGAAATCGGGCCGTTCGGTTACCGCGCCTTCACCGACAGCGCGCCAATACTCGAAAAGGCGCTGGCGCGCAACGCAGGCCTGGGTTGGATCGGCAAGCACAGTGTGCTGATCAATAAGGACGCGGGCTCCTGGTTTTTCCTGGGTGAACTTTTCACCGATTTGCCGTTGCCGGTGGACAAACCAGCCGAAGATCATTGCGGCACCTGCCACGCCTGCATCGACGCCTGTCCGACGCACGCGATCGTCGCTCCCTACCAAGTGGACGCGCGCCGCTGCATTTCCTATCTCACCATTGAATTCAAGGGTTCGATCCCGGTCGAGCTGCGCAAGCCCATGGGCAACCGCGTGTTCGGTTGCGACGATTGCCAGCTCGTCTGCCCCTGGAACAAATTTGCCCAGCGCTCTCACGAAGACAGTTTCAAACCACGCCACGGGCTTGACAACGCAAAGCTGGCCGAGTTGTTCCTCTGGACCGAAGCGGAGTTTCTGGCGCGCACCGAGGGCAGCGCCATCCGTCGCGCCGGCTACGAGTGCTGGTTGCGTAATCTCGCCGTCGGCCTCGGCAACGCACCCAGTTCACCCGAGATCATCGCCGCACTTGAATCGCGCGCCGACTACCCTTCGGAGCTGGTACGCGAACACATAGCTTGGGCACTCGACCAGCACCGCGCATCTGCGCACCCCACACTCTGACGATCCGGGCCGCTCGGTCCCAATAACCACACCCCAAAGGCTCCCATCTGGAATATCCGGGCAATCAAATACTTACATATTCTATGTTGCAAATGCGAATTAGTCGCACTAGAGTTCGTATCTGTCCCCAGCACTACGGACGGCGTCGAGTTGTTCGCAAAGACTCCACGCTAATTTCAGCGCACTACTCAGGATAGAAAACATGAATTTCCGCTCTTATAGCCGCATCAAGACCAGCCTCTTGCGCCCGCTCGGCATCCTGTTCGCCCTGATGTGCCTGGGCAGCGCCGGTGCCTTTGCGCCAGCCGCCGCCGCCGACACGCTCACGCTCTACGCGGGCCAGCACGAACAAATGGTGCGCTTGTTGATCGGCGCCTTCGAAAAGCAGACCGGCATCCACGTAAATGTGCGTTATGGCGAAGGCCCGCAACTCGCCAATCAGCTCATCCTCGAGGGCGAGCGCACTCCGGCCGATGTGTTCTTCACCGAGAACTCGCCCGAACTGGTGCGTCTGCAGGAGAAGGGGCTGCTCGCGCCCGTCGACAAATCCACGCTCGCGCAAATCCCCGCACGCTACAGCTCAGACAAAGGCACGTGGGTCGGCGTGCTGGCACGCGAGAACGTGCTCACCTACAACCCGAAGCTCATTCGGGAAACGGCGCTGCCGAAATCCCTGCTCGACCTCGCCAGGCCCGAGTGGCGCGGCAAGATCGCCATTGCTCCGGATGACAGCGATTTCCTGCCGCTGGTCGGTGCGGTCGCGGCCAAGGCCGGCCGTGAGGCCGCCCTGAAGTGGCTCGAAGGCTTGAAGCGCAACAGCCAGATCTTTCAGGACGACGAAGGCGTGGCCGCCGCGGTCAACCACGGTGCGGTAGCCACCGGCATTGTCAACAACTATTACTACTATCGCCTGCGCCAGCAGATGGGGCCAACGCGCATGCAGAGTGCGATCCATCATTTCAGCCACGGCGATGTCGGCGCACTGATCAACGTTTCCGGCGCCGCCGTTCTGAAGTACTCGCATCATCAGGCGGAAGCACAGCGCTTGCTCGCCTTCATGGTGAGCGCGGCAACGCAACGCATGCTGGCGCAAAGCAACGTGGATTTTGAATATCCGTTGCGACCCGGTGTCGCCGCGAACCCGGAGCTCCGTCCCTTCGACCAGCTCCAGCCTCCGGACATCACCGTGAGCCAGCTCGGCGATAACCACGAAGCTTTCGCGTTACTGCAGCAAGCCGGCATCTTGTGAGTTCGACCCTCTACCCCTCAGGAATCAAACCATGCGCCTTTATCCAACGCATCACTTGAAAAATTTCTTCGCAGGCCCGCTGAGCGGATGGCTCGCCTGCCTGTTGCTCGGCGGCGCCGCGCAGTTTGCGCTGGCGCCTGCGGCCTCGGCTGCCGAAAGCCTTACGCTTTACGCCGGCCAGCACCAGCAAATGGTGCGTCTGCTCACGGAAACCTTCGAGAACGAAACCGGCATCCACGTCAACGTGCGCTACGGCGGCGGCTCGGAACTCGCACACCAGACTATCTTGGAAAACCAGCGCACGCCCGCGGATGTGTACTTCACGGAGAACTCGCCCGAACTGATGCGCCTGCAGGAGAAAGGCCTGCTGGCGCCAGTGGACAAAGCGACGCTCAGGCAAATCCCCGCACGTTACAACTCGGATAAGGGTGAATGGGTGGGTGTGCTGGCGCGCGAGAACGTGCTCACCTACAACCCGAAGCTGGTTCAGGAAAGCGCCTTGCCGAAATCCATTCTTGATCTCGCCAAACCCGAGTGGAAGGGCAAGATCGGCATTCACCTCACGAGCGGCGACATCATGCCGCTGATTCGCGCCATCGCGGTCAAATACGGGCGCCCGGCCGCGCTGCAGTGGATCGAGGGCGTAAAAAACAACGCCAAGCTCTACCAGAAAAACTCTGGCACCGTGCTCGCGGTCAATAACGGCGATGTCGCCGTGGGTGTGAGCAACAGTTACTACTACTACCGCCTGCGCCAACAGCTCGGCGCCGAGCGCATGGTGAGCCGCGTCTACCACTTCAGCCACGGGGACCCGGGCGGCGTAATCAATGTGTCGGGAGCGGGCGTGATGAAATACGCGCCGCATCCGGCGGCGGCGCAAAAGCTGCTGGCCTTCCTCGTGAGCGCGCAGGCGCAGAACCTGCTGGCGCACAGCGCCATTGATTATGAATACCCGTTGCGTCCGGGGGTGGCGGCCGATGCGGCGTTGAAGCCCCTCGATCAACTGCAGCCGCCGCCAATCACGGTCGCCCAACTCGGCGACAACAGCGAAGTGCTGAAGCTCCTGCAGCAAGCCGGAGTCTTGTGAACGCAAGCGTTCGCGTCTTGAACTTGAGGCGCGCCGCCGCAGGTGCAAAGCGCCCGCCGCGGCTCCTGGTCCTGCTCGCCGCCGTGGTCTGTGCCGGCGTGATCGCGCCGCTCGCCATGACCGTGTACGACGCGGCGAACGGCAGCGCCTTGCACACCCTGGGCCTGCTGCTGCGGCCGATCGTCGCGCAACTGCTGCTCAATACACTCGCTATTGCCTTGGCGACGACATTTGCGGCCGCCGTACTCGGCACCGCGGTCGCGTGGGTGGTTGAGCGCACCGATCTGCCGGGCCGCCGTTTCTGGGCCGTGGCCGTGCCGCTGCCGCTCGCGATCCCGGCGTTCATTGCAAGCTACGCTTGGCTCTCGACCAGCACGGTATTTGAAGGCGCCGCCGGGGCCCTGCTGGTCGTCACAGCATCGTACTACCCGCTGGTGTATTTGCCGGTGGTCGCGGCGTTGCGTGGTATCGATCCGGCGCTGGAAGAATCCGCGCGCACCATGGGTTGTTCGCCGTGGCGCTGTTTCTTCCGCGTGACATTGCCGCAACTCAGACCGGCACTGCTCGGCGGCATGCTGCTCGTGGTGCTGCACGTGCTCGCCGAATTCGGCGCGTTCTCGCTGTTGCGGTTTCGCACCTTCACCACGGTGATCTACGCGGAATACACCGCCGGCTTTTCCACCGAGCAGGGTGCGATGCTCGCTTGCGTACTGCTGGTGCTCTGTCTGTTTTTCCTGTGGCTCGAAGCCCGCTTGCGCGGCCGGCATCAGTACGCGCGCGTGGGCGCGGGCGCGCGCCGCCCACCGGCGCGCTACGCGCTCGGCAAGGCCCGCATCCCGGTGCTCTGCGGCATGTTGGGCATCGGCGTGGTCACCATGGGCGTGCCACTCGCGGTCATTGCCTACTGGCTCACGCAGCACGATGCGGCGGCCATCACCACGGCCTCGGTGTCGGCCGCGGCGCTCACCCACGCGACGCTCCACTCGCTCGGTTACGGACTTGCGGCCGGCATCGCCACCACTCTGCTCGCGCTGCCCATCGCCTACCTCTCGGTGCGTTACCGGCAGCGGATCGTGCAATTCATGGAGCGCGCCACCTATCTCCCGCGCGGCATGCCGGGTATCGTGGTGGCCCTGGCGCTGGTCGCGCTGAGCTTGAAGTTCCTGTTTCCGCTCTATCAGACCACCGCGCTCCTGATCGTGGCTTACGCGGTCATCTTCATGCCGCTCGCCGTGGTGAGCGTGCGTGTATCGCTCGCGCAGATCCCGCCGGACCTCGAACAATCCGCGCGCGTGCTCGGCAGCCGTCCGCTCGAGGTGCTGCGGCGCGTCGTGATGCCCCTTTCTGCACCCGGCCTCGGTGCCGCGATGGCGCTGGTTTTCATTTCGGTGTGCACCGAACTCACGAGCACCCTGCTCCTTATCCCGACCGGGGCGCAGACGCTCGCGACGCAAGTCTGGGCCGAGAGCTCGACTTTTGCGTTTGCTTCGGCCGCCCCCTATGCTGCGATCCTGGTCGGTATTTCGATGTTCGCCACCTGGATTCTCGCCAACCGTTTCGGCCACACTCCCATCGAGATGACCTGAATGACGCTCGAGCCCCAAGCGATTACTACCGCCGCGACGGGCCTGCGAGTACGCGGCCTCTGGAAATCCTTCGGTCAAACCCGAGTGCTCCAGGGCATTGATCTCGAAGTGAATCAGGGAAAGCTCGTCACGGTGCTCGGCGCTTCGGGCAGCGGCAAAACCACATTGCTGCGCCTGTTGTGCGGTTTCGAACGCGCCGATGCCGGCAGGATCGAACTCGGCGAGCGCACCGTAGCGCACGGCGCGGAGTTGCATGTCGCGCCGGAGAAACGCGGCGTCGGCTACGTGGCGCAGGAAGGCGCACTTTTCCCGCACCTGAGCGTCGCCGAAAACATCCTGTTTGGCCTGCCCCGGCATTTGCGCAAGGCCGGGCGCAGTGAAAACCTGGAACGGGTGCTGCGCCTGCTGGAACTGATGGACCTGCCGAGCTACTACGCGCGGCGCATGCCGGCGGCGCTTTCAGGCGGCGAGCAGCAACGCGTAGCGCTTGCGCGCGCGCTTGCTCCCAAGCCCGCCGTGGTGCTGCTGGATGAACCGTTCTCCGCGTTGGACGCCGGGTTGCGCGCCGAGACTCGTGCTGCCGTGGTCGCGAGCCTGAAGCGCGTGGACGCGACCGCGCTCCTCGTCACACACGATCAGGACGAAGCGCTTTCCATGAGCGATCAGGTCGCGGTGCTGCAAAACGGCCGGCTCGCCCAGGTGGCCGATCCGCAGACCCTGTATCGGTTCCCGGTCAATCGCGAGGTCGCGCGTTTCGTAGGCGAAGCGGTGCTGGTGCCGGGCACCATCCACGGCGACAGCGTCGAGTGCTGCTTCGGGCATCTGCTGCTGGCGACCGAGATGCGCGCGCTGCTACCGGCCGGAACGGCCCCCGTGGATGTCATGATCCGTCCGGAACAATTCCGCCTGTACGTCGTCGAACCGGATTTGAAACACAGCGATGGCCCGGCACACCTGGCACAGGTTGAGAAACTGAGTTTCTACGGCCACGACGCCCAGATCGCGCTTTGTCTCGAATGCGGCGTGCGTTTTCGCGCCTCGGTACCCGGAATCAACTTGCCCACTCCAGGCGACCAGGTACGCTTCCGCGTCATCGGCCCGGTGATCGTCTATCCGCGCGAGAGCGGCTCTGTCAATGCCAGCTTGCCGGCAGAAGCAAGC
The DNA here is from genome assembly GCA_050739335.1 of Gammaproteobacteria bacterium. Classification (GTDB taxonomy): domain Bacteria; phylum Pseudomonadota; class Gammaproteobacteria; order Natronospirales; family REEB76; genus REEB76. The sequence goes on along the minus strand of JBOIBB010000111.1, from coordinate 28,106 downwards.
CTTGATCACCGTCCCGCCGCTGGTGGCAGTCGCGATCGCGCCAAGTTGTAATTCGATCCGGGCGTCGGCTTCGCCAACCTGAGGGCAACACCATGCGATGGCTCATCGTCGGCGCGGGCGCGCTGGGAGGTTATTTCGGCGGGCGGCTGCTCGAGGCCGGCGCGGATGTCACCTTCCTGCTGCGGCCGCGGCGCCTCGCCCAGATACGCAACACGGGATTAGTGATCCGAAGCCCGCATGGCGATGCGCATTTCCCAGCGCCGCCCTGCGTGCTGGCCGAGAACCTGGCCGATACCTACGACGTGATCATGGTCGGCTGCAAAGCCTACGACCTCGAATCCGCCACGAATGCATTTGCACCGGCCGTCGCTGCACGCACTACAATCCTGCCGCTCCTCAACGGGCTCAGCCATCTCGACCGGCTGGCGGCACGCTTTGGTGCGGAGCACGTGCTCGGCGGCGAATGCATGATTTCGGCCGCGCTAGCCGAGGACGGCGTGATCCGGCACTTGAACGATTCACACACCCTGCTTTTCGGCGAACTCGACGGAACACGCTCCGCGCGCGTGCAGGCGCTCGCCGCCGCGTTTGCGCCCGCGAACTGCGAGGCACGCGCGATCGAGCATATCCTGCAAGAGATGTGGGAGAAGTGGGTTTTCATCGCAGCCGTCGCGGGTGCGACTTGTTTGTTGCGCGCGGCGATCGGCGATATCGTGCGCGCGGGCGCCGACAATCTCACGCTCGGCATTCTCGACGATTGCGCCACGATCGCGGCGGCAAACGGGCATGCACCACGGCCCGCCGCCATGCAACGCATGCGTGCTTTCGTGCAGCGCCCGGACTCCGCCATCACAGCTTCGATGCTGAAGGACATCGAACGTCACGCACGCACCGAAGGCGAACACATCATTGGTGAATTACTTGCGCGCGCGGCCCAGGATCAATCTCCGCCACGCTTGTTGCCGATCGTCCACGCGCATCTGCGTGCATACGAATCGCGCCGCCTCCGGGAAGCATCCGCCGCCGAGCCTAAAGCCGCGATGAACCAGAGTTAGTGCGAACTCCGGCCGTGGCAGTCCCGAAACCGCAGGCCGCTGCCGCAGGGACAGGGCCCCTCCCCGGGAGCGGGGGTCCCGAGATCGCCGGGAGTGGCGCTCGCCGGGCGTTGGAATTTGCGCTGCATGGTGAGCTTGTCGAAGGGGCCGATGCGCTCGCGGCCGTCGAACTTGAAATCAGTGTACTGACCATGCGCATCCACGTAATGCAGGAAGGTTTGCACCCAGTATTCGCCTGCGAATACCGGCCGCCAGTGCACCAAATCCGCGCCGCGGTATACGAGCATGTCTCCGGGCGCGAGTTCCACCGCATGGTCCTCGCCACGGGACTGCGCGCACAACGGCCAGAGCGCGTCCGCCTGGAAGCCGAGCGTGAGCGACGTGCTGATTTCGCAGGAAGGCCGGTCGGTGTGCTTCTGGAGAATGGCGCCCTTGGTATAAATCCGCAGGAACGAGTAGCACGGCAGCAGCGTCAGGCCGGTGGCCTGCTCCACCTTGGATTGCACGGTCAGCAGCAGACTTTCACTCAAAGCGTCTGCGTAGCGACCGTTCGCAGCGCGGAACGTGTCTTCGCGCGTGTAATACCCCGGCCAGTTGCGCTGCAGCAGCGCGTAACGTGTCGCCAGCCGCGCGGTATCGGCGGCAATCACGCTCCGCACGACGGCATAACCGTCGCGGCGAAATTGGTCCACGGATCCGGATGCGGCTGGCACCTGAGACATTCGAGTACTTACGTGCAGTAACCAGAAAAGCGGTGCGACTCAGCTTAATCTCTTGCTTTTCGTAGTCAACCAGAACGCCATGACCATAATACCGGCCCGTATGGATCGGCGTAACGCCGCAGGCGATCGCGAAAAATACCCGTGCTTGGAACGCCGCGCGCATCGCGGCCCACCGGCGATATAGCTCAAGCAGCCTCGACAGGAATGCCGTTCGACGTTCGGACAATACGGTTGTCCGCGTCCAGATACACGAGGTGCGGCTTATGGACAAGCGCTTCGGCTGCATTCATTCCCGCGTAGGCGCAGATGATGACGATGTCGCCGGGTTTCGCGCGGTGCGCCGCCGCGCCATTCATGCAGATGGTGTGCGAACCCGCGGCGGCTCGGATCGCATAGGTGGTAAAGCGCTCGCCGTTGGTGACGTTGTAGATCTGAATCTGCTCGTAGGGCAGGATGCCGGAGGTTTCCAGCAGAGTCGCATCAATCGCGCAGGAACCGTCATAATCAAGTTCCGCCTGCGTGACGCGTGCGCGGTGCAGTTTGGCCTTGAGCAGGGTAAGTTGCATGGCAAGGAGTCCACGGAAACCCGGCGGCATTCTACCGGCGCCGGGCCACATGCTCAACCGCGGGCGTTCACAACCGATCGAATACGTAGCCTTATAAACTGAAGTCGATGTTGTCGATCAAGCGCGCCTTGCCGAGCCAGGCAGCCGCGAGTACCACGACGCCGCTTGCTTCGGCCTGGGGCCGGGCGAGTGTCTGTGCATCGCGAATCGCGACGTAGTCAGGACGCATGCATACGGACAACGCTTGGATGGCGTGCGCCTCGAGACTCTCGAAGTTCCTCTGTCCCTGGCGTACTGCTGCCACGGTTTTCTCGAGCGTGGCGTGCAGCAACGGTGCCTGCTCGTGCTCGGCCGCCGTGAGGTACTGGTTGCGTGAACTCAGGGCCAGGCCATCCGCTTCGCGCATGGTGGGCACGTCGACGATTTCGATGGGCAAGGACAAATCATCCGCCAGGCGGCGAATGACCAGCAATTGCTGATAATCCTTTTTGCCGAACAGCGCCACGTCGGGTTGCGCGATGTTGAAGAGCTTGGTGACAACCGTCGCGACTCCGCTGAAGTGCCCCGGACGGGACTCGCCCTCGAGAATCTCCGAAAGCCCCGGTACAGTCACGCGCGTGACCTCTCCTTGCCCGTGCGGATACATTTCTTTGACCGACGGTGCAAACAGCAGATCCGCACGGGCCTCCTGCAATTTCTGGCGATCGGCTTCGCGCGTCCGCGGGTAGCTGCGGAAATCTTCGGAAGGCCCGAACTGCAATGGGTTCACGAACACGCTCACCACCACGCGCTGCGCGCGTGCATGTGCTTCCTCGACGAGCTTGAGGTGACCGGCATGCAAGTTGCCCATCGTCGGCACCAAGGCAATCCGCTCACCCCGCTGCCGCCAGGGCCGTACGGCTGCACGCAATTCCGCCACGCTGTGCAGCAGCGGCATGGATCCCGCGCGGCTCGACGCCACGTCGACGGAATTATTCAAACCAGTGTTCTGCTGCGGGATAGCTGCCGTCTTTCACCGCGTGCACGTAATTTTCAAGCGCCGCCTGGATGCTCTGCGTCCCTTGCAGAAAATTTTTGGCAAAACTCGGCTTGCGCCCGGGTGTGATGTCGAGCACGTCGTAGAGCACCAGAATCTGCCCGTCGACGTCCGGCCCGGCGCCAATGCCGATGACCGGCACCGACACGGCCGCGTGAATCTCGGCGGCAAGCGCACGCGGGATGCACTCGAGCAGGATGATATCGGCACCTGCCCCCTCCAGCTTGTGCGCATCTTCGATGATACGTTTGGCAGCCTCGGGTTCGCGTCCCTGGATGCGAAAACCGCTCAGCTTTTCGATCGCCTGCGGACGCAAGCCGAGATGCGCACACACCGGAATACCGTTGGCCGCCAGGGCCGCAACGATCGCCGCCTGATCCGCCGTGCCCTCGAGCTTGACCATGCGCGCGCCGCCTTCTTGCATCATCCGCCCGGCGTTACGCACCGCGGTCGGTACATCCACGTAGCTCAGAAACGGCATGTCGGCCACGAGATAGGCGCGTGCGAGCCCGCGCGCCACCAAACGAGTGTGATACACAACATCGTCGACCGTGACCGGCACCGTGCTCGGTTGCCCCTGCACCACCATGCCGAGCGTGTCGCCCACCAGCACGAGATCGGTGCCCGCCAGATCCTCGCGGCGGGCAAAACTCGCGTCGTAGGCGGTGAGGCAGGCGATCTTCTCGCCCGCGCGCTTCATTTTGCCGAGCGCGGCCAGTGTCAGGGGTTTTTCCGTGGAAGTTTTTGACAGTTGCGTATACATGCGCGGGACCGTTCAACACCGAGCGTTCAGCATGCACTTCGCTCGAGGCGACTTCAAGCGCGCTTCTTGCCGGGGTTGTAATAGTGCCGGCCGCTTCGGATGCGGCCGATTTCGCCCACCAGCAAGCCGTAATCCGCCTCGCTGTCGACTACGTTGATATCGGCCGCATTCACGATCAGCAACGGAGAGCGGTTGTAATAATGGAAGAAATGCGCATACGCCTCGGTTACGCGCTCCAGGTAATCGCGCCGGATGAATTGCTCGAAGGCGGTGCCGCGCCTCAAGATGCGACGCAGCAGCACTTCGACTGGCGCTTGTAAATACACCACTAGGTCGGGCACCGGTGCATCCAGCGCAAGGTGCCGGTACACCTGCTCGTAAAGCGTGAATTCGTCGGCGTCGAGATTGAGCTGCGCGAACAGCCGGTCCTTCTCCAGCATGAAGTCCGCAATGCGCGCCGGCGCGAAGATGTCGCCTTGGCGCAGTTGCTGCAACTGGCGCGCACGCTGGAAGAGAAACGACAACTGTGCGGGCAGCGCCGCACGCTCGGGATCGCGGTAGAAGCGCTCCAGGAACGGATTCTCTTCCGCGCGCTCGAGCAGGAGCTCGGCATCCAGGCTCTCGGCCAACAACTGCGCGAGACTGGTCTTGCCGACCCCGATCGGGCCTTCCACCACAATGTAGCGGGCGCGCGCCTCAGCCACCGGCCGGCTCCCGATAGCGCTCGATGGGTGGCTCGCTGCAGGCGTCGCGCAAGACCCGTACCGGCCCGTGCTCCGGGATCACGAGATCGGGCGCCACGTCGGCGAGCGGCCAGAGCACAAAACTCCGCTGGTGCAAACCCGGGTGCGGCAAAGTCAATTCTGTGGTCTGCATACAGAGAGCATCGTATAACAGCATGTCCAGATCGAGGCTGCGCGGTCCCCAATGACGCCGATGTTCACGCGGGCGCCCGTGCCGGACCTCGAGTGTCTGCAATTCCCGCAACAAGTCGAGCGGCGCGAGTCCGGTTTCCAACGCTGCGACTGCATTGACAAAATCCGGTTGATCCTGCGGTCCGAGCGGCCGGCTCTTGTAGAGCGGTGACTGCGCATGCAGTGTCGATTCCGGCAAGGCTGCAAGTTCGGTAAAAACCCGGGCAATCTGCCGCGCGGGCTCACCGAGGTTGCTGCCGATACCTATGTATGCCGTAACTCGAGCAGGCACCATCAGGCCGACACGGAATGCCGATGCCGACGCCTGCGCCGGTGCGTGGGTGCAACGTCGACGGCCGCAGCGTCCGCCGCTGGGGCTTCACCCGGCACACCGGCGGTTTGCGCCTCGGTCCACCACGTCGCGAGCTCCGGATCGGCTTCGCCCGCCGCCGCGCGCAACATGAGGAAATCGTAGGCAAAGCGAAACCGCGGGTGCGTCAACAGGCGCACGGGGCGCTTGCCCTGGCGCTGGAGAAAGCGCGCCTGCATCTGGTACATCTCGACGGCCGGCGCGGAGAAGCGCCGTGGCAGCGCCACACGCGAGACTTCCTCCGACATTAGCGCATCGGCCGCCCGCCGCAGCGCGTCGGGTGCACGCAAGCCTTGCGCCTCGAGGCGCTGCGCGTCGCTCTGTGCCGGCTCCCACAGCATGGCGGCAAACAGGAATGCCGGAGTCACGGGTTTGCCGGCCGCCACGCGTGCATCGGTACTGGCGAGCGCCTTGCTGATGAAACTGTAAACATGCTCGTGTTCCGGCCCATCCAGCGCTTGATTGGTGCGCGGAAACAGATACGCCAACAGGCCGTGGCGCCGCAGCTCGGCAAAGGACTGCGCACCGAAACCATACAAGAAAAGTTTCAGGATCTCCTCGAACAGCCGGGGTGGAGGAATCTCGGCGAGGAGCGGTGCAAGCCGTCGAATGGGCGCTTCGGTATCCGGATGCAGGTGAAAACCGAGTTTGGCGGCAAACCGCGCCGCGCGCAGCATGCGTACCGGATCTTCGCGATAACGGGTCTCGGGATCGCCGATCAGGCGCAGCACACCGGCACGCAGGTCGGCGAGCCCACCCACGTAGTCGCGTACCGAGAAATCACGGATGTCGTAATAGAGAGCATTGACGCTGAAGTCGCGCCGGACGGCATCTTCTTCGAGCGTGCCGTAAGTGTTGTCGCGCAGCAGGCGGCCGTTCGGATCGACGGGTCCCGCCGCAGCGGAAGCATCGACTGCCCGGTTGGCGCGGAAGGTCGCCACCTCCACGATCTCGCGGCCAAACTGCACGTGCGCGAGGCGAAAGCGCCGGCCGATCACGCGGCTGTTGCGGAACAGCGCCTGCACCTCTTCAGGGCGCGCGATGGTGGCTACATCAAAATCCTTGGGCTCACGCTCGAGCAACAGGTCGCGCACGCCGCCGCCCACAAGGTAGGATTCGTAGCCGGCGTCTTTCAGGCGATAGAGCACCTTGAGTGCACTTTCGGAAATGCGCGACCGGGAAATATTGTGATCGACACGCGGAATAACGACGGGAGAAATAACGGATGATTCCTGTATCGGCATGCAAACCGGATGCGGCAGGGAATTCTTTATATTCAAACTTGAGCGAATCCGGGCCGCTCGTATAATACCACTCCCTTTGCGACCTCGCTCCCTTCGTCTAGAGGCCTAGGACGGAGCCCTCTCAAGGCTTAAACACCGGTTCGAATCCGGTAGGGAGCGCCACAATGAATTCGAAACCAAGGAGCACGTCGCCGTCCCTGGCGCTCATACCGGCCCGGACATCCTGTCCGGGCGCTCAACCGGATTGGACGGCTGCCGGCAGTCCAATTAGAGACACCGGTCTCGCCCGGTAGGGAGCGCCAATCAACTTGAACTCGACATGCACAGAACCCTCCGTGGTGCTTGCTCCAGAGCTGCCATCCATGGCAGCTCGCCCGCAGCTCCGCTTCGGCCCCTGTACAAGCGCCAATGCCTGATCCATTGGGCGACAACGTAGCTCTGCGGCATGCCCGCTGATCCGTCTTTAAACCCGGGCCCTGCTCCCGGTCTGTTCCGGCGGCTGGCGGCGGGTTTCTACGATACGCTGATCGTGCTCGCGATCTGGCTGCTCGCGACCCTGATCGCGGTCATCCCGTTTACCCGCAGTCACAGCTTCGAATCTTTTTACGCGCACGCACCGGCGCTCAAGATCCTGTACCAGATCGGATTGCTGGCGCTTGGCTACGTGTTCTTTGCGTGGTTCTGGATCCATGGTGGGCAGACCGTCGGCATGCGCGCCTGGCAACTCCAAGTAGTGCGCACCGACGGTACGCCGATGGATTGGTACCGCGCCCTGTTGCGCTACGTAGCGCTGCTGATTCCGTGGCTGCTGCTGCTGTTGAGCGCCGAACTCTTCGTGACCTCGCGGCAACTGCACAATGCGCTGCCGCCGCGGATATTCGCCGGGCTGGTGCTGATTGCGGCACTTGCGGGCTTTCTCTGGCCGGCCTTCGATCCGCAGCGTCTCGGCTGGCAGGATCGGCTGTCACGCAGCCGTCTGCTGCACGCGCCGCGCCGCTCGTCATAAGCTGCCCACTGCCGGCCAGTCGCGGCGCGTCCCTCTCGACGGTGCATCATTCACCGGGCCCGCCCCGGCTGGTTATACTCTGGGCAACAGCAAAGCTGCAACCTATTGGGGACCACCGGGCGCGCCGCGCGGCACAGGGAAAGCGGGGTATGAAAATCCAGTACTCGGTGGAGAACCTGGAAAAGGGCATGTACGTGGACGAGCTCGATCGGCCCTGGGAAGGCACGCCGTTCCTGTTCCAGGGCTTTCTGATCGATAGCGACGCCGACCTCGTGCTCCTTCGCCAACACTGCAAACACGTGTTCGTCGACGATTTGCAGTCGAAAGCCGACCAGGCACTGCAGGACAAACTCCACGCTGCGGTGCGCGGCAGCACCATCACCACGGTGGTGTTCCAGGAATGGAGCGGTGTCGACAGACTGCGCGAAACCATCAAACGCGGAGAGCGCGTCAGCGCCGAGGCACGCGGCCGGCTTACGCAATTCGCCGCGGTCACCAGCATCGAAAATACAGAGGATATGCAGCAAACCCGCGCCGCGATCGGCAGCCTGATCGAGGACATCACCGCCGACCCCAAGACCAGCCAGTGGATGCGCATTCTCTCCGACCAGGACGCCAGTATCGGCCAGCACTCGGTGAATACCGCGACGCTGGCCGTGGCCTTCGCAGCCGACTTGGGCTGGGACAAACAGTTGCAAGCGATCGTCGGTGAAGGTGCCATGCTGCACGATGTCGGCATGGCACGCGTGCCGCCGCAGGTGCGGCAAAAGCCCGGCAAGCTCGACGCGGCGGAATACCGCTTGGTGAAACTGCACCCCGGCTACGGCGGCAAGCGCCTGGAAGGTAGCGACAAATTCGATCCGCGCATACTCGAGATCGTGCGTCATCACCACGAACGGCTCGACGGCAGCGGCTACCCCGATGGCCTGAAGGGTGGCGGAATCTCTCCCTGGGTACAGGTGGTCTCGATCTGCGACGTCTACGATTCCTACACCACGCTCAAACCTTACCGCAGACAGGTCACGCCTTCCGCCGCCATGCGGCGCCTCACGCAACGTTCCATCCGACACTTCGACAAGAACTTGGTGGAGAAATTCATCCGCTCGATCGGCATCTATCCGCTCGGCAGCCTGGTGCGCCTGCAAAACGGCGCGGTTGGCATTATCGTGGCCTCGGACGAGAAGCGCCGCCTGCATCCGACGGTACTCCTGGTACGCACTCCGGACGGCGAGTCGGAACTGCCGCGGCGTGTGCTGAACTTGGCGTCCCTCGATCCTGGCCCGGTCGCGCAGGAGCATCGCATCAAGGAGATTCTCGATCCTGAGGCCGAGCAGGTCGATGTGCGCGGCATCCTCAGGCAGGAACTGCAACTGCTGCACTGACGCAAGCCTCAGCCGCGCATCATGAGCACCACCCCCGAGCCCACCGCGTCACCCTGCATCCGCAACTGTTGTCTCAACGAGAACAACGTGTGCCTCGGCTGCGGGCGCACGCTCGATGAGATCCGCGACTGGTCGAAACTGAGCGACACTGAGAAACGTGCGGTGAACGAACTTGCACGCGCGCGTCACCAAGCGAGTGAACAGCGTTACCTGCGCAGCCGCTAGGCGGAGCGCGCAGGCCTCCCAACCAGCCCGGCGGGTTCTCAGCCCTTCACCGGCGCAATGATCTCGTCGAGGTAATCCGGCATGCCCGCGACCCGTTCGAGGTGCGGGTAGCGCAAGCCGCCGCTGTAGTCGATCGTGTAGGTTGCGGTCACTGAGTACTGGCTCGCCACGATGGTAAGCTTGTGCTCGCCGGGCTGGGCGGTTGCGGCGATCGCACGTAGCAGCACACCGTTGTTGTAGGTCGCACCGTTCACCGAGACAATCTGCATGCCGGGCGCGAGGCCCGCCTTGAACGCCGGGCCATTCCACAATACGTCATTGATGTTCCCGTCCCGACCCAGCATGAGTCCCACCGAGGACATGACATCGGTGAAGTCGTGGATCACGGCGCGCGCCTGTTCGTAAGCGTTCGGCTGGTCCGTGTACACGAGCTTCCACCCGCCGCGCGTGATGCCGGCGAGCGGCGCGTGATCGCGCACTGCGTCCACGCGTTCGTGCAGGTACCTCGCCCAGTCGTAGGGCGCAACGGCGTTCAGCGCCTTGACGATATCGTCAAAAGTATAGGTGAGCGTGACGTAGCTGCCGTTGTCCATGCCGTAGAAACTTTTGGCGAAATCATCCAGCGAGCGCTGGTTGTGAGTCAGCTCGCGAATCTTGGTGTCCACACCGAGCCAGATCAGATCGCCCTCGGGATAGTAATCACCTCCGCGCAGCCAATTGCCGTAGCCCGCAGACCCGCCGTGCAACTTGCCGGTGGTGAGCGCGGTGTCCACCAGCGGGCGCCACTGCCGCCCCGTGGTGTACACCATGCCGGAGGCCGTGTAGGCCAGAAACTCGTGATATTGATCCTGCGTGAACAGCCCGCTGCGCGCGGCGAGCACCGGACCCCAGTAGTCGGTCAGGCCTTCGTACACCCACAGCATGTGGCTGTGCTCCGGGATCTGGAAATTCGGCTGCCAAAGCTGTGCGGGCCGGCGGAACTTGCCGTTCCAGGAGTGCACGTACTCATGCGGCATGAGGCTCGCTTCGCCAAGGAATTTCTCCTGGTTGGTGAGCAGATCGGCGAACAGCGTGTTGTCGCTCGACTGGTGATGCTCTAGGCCGCCGCTCGACATCGGGTCGGAGAGCACCAGCAGGAAACGGTAGCTCTGGTAATGATGCGAATCAAAGAGCTGCTGGGCCTGCACCACGAGATTGCGCATCTCTTCGGTACGTGCCGCGCCGAGATCGAGCGCCTGCGGGTAAGCCGCAACGATGTCCAGGTAATGTTGCACCGGATTGCCGGGCGACAAGTCGACCTCGCGGAAGTACTTCCCCGCGATCATTGGCGAGTCCACCAGATTGTTGAGGCTCACCGGCGCGAAGCTGACGTGCCCATCCGCCGCCGAGGCCGTCACCAGCGCGCTGGCATACTGCCACTGCGCGGGAATGGTGATGCTCGGCTTGAAGGTGAGATCCTTGCTCGCGAATCCCGCCGGATAGAACACCACCCGGTTCCACTCGAGATCCATGATGTAGGGCGTGAGCGCGACGCCGCCCCCGATCGGTGAGAGATATTGGAACTGCGCGGTAAGCGTGCTCGCACCCTCGGGTACATCGAGATAGAAGGTGTACATGTCCACGGGATCGCGCCGCCAAGCGACGGTCTGGCCGTTGGCCGTGAACACGAGGCCACCGACGTCTGCAATCGGCCCGGCGGCAAAATGCTCGCCGGGTATGTATTGGGGGTAATAGAGCGTGAGCGGGCCCGGCGTCACCGGAATCCCTTCGGTCACGTAGAAGACGTGCTGGCGGGGCGCGGTGACGCCTACTGCCAGGCTGATCGTCGCCTTGCGGTAAGCGGCCAAGGCTGGGGACGCAGCCAGAACCAATGTAAGCAATGCACAGAAGACAAGTGACTTGCGCATGGAAATCTCCGCTCGTTGAAGACCCGAATACTGCAACATTTTTTTACACATCACGAATAGCCCAGATCGCCCCGCGCTCGGCGCGGCCTCAGGCCTTGATCGCCGGCTTGGCGTTACCTGCCTGTGAAAGCAGCGTACCGATCATCGCGGTGAGATCGCCCATGTTGGCGGGCACCACGGTGACGGTGGAATTCCTGGCGATCAGCCCCCACTGCTGCACCCACTGCTGGCCGAGCTGGTAGTGGAGCGCCTCGGTGCCACCCTCGCCAGCGACCGCACGGCCGATATCGTTGATGGCCTTGGCCGTAGCTGCGGCGACCGTGGCGATGGCCTGAGACTGGCCGTCGGCGCGCAGGATCGCCGACTGCTTGTCGCCTTCGGCGTTGTTGATCAGGCTTTGTTTCTGCCCCTCCGACTGGTTGATAGCTTGCTGGCGCGCACCCTCGGATTGGGCGATGACCGCACGCTTCTGACGCTCGGCCGTGAGCTGCAGTTCCATGGCCTTCTGGATCTCGTCGGGCGGCGTCAAGTTGCGGATCTCATAGCGCAGCACCTTCACGCCCCAGCTCGAACCCGCCTGGGTAAGCACGTCCACGACTCCCTTGTTCAACGTTTCGCGCTGCGACAGGCACTCGTCGAGCGTGAGCTTGCCGACCTCGGCACGCATGGTGGTCTGCACGAGTTGCACCACGGCGGTCACCACGTCGGTAGTGCCGTAGGCGGCGCTCTGGGCATTGGTGATCTGGTAATACAGTACGCCGTCCACCGACAGCCGGGTGTTGTCACGCGTGATGCACACCTGCTCGGGCACGTCCATCGGAATCTCGCGCATGTCGAAGCGGTACGCCACGCGGTCGAACATCGGCAGGATGATCTGGAGGCCTGAACCGAGTGCACCGTGAAACTTGCCGAGCCGCTCGACGACCCAAGTGTGCTGCTGCGGCACGATGCGCACCGAACGGACAACGAGCACCACGGCAAAGATGATGATCAGAATTCCGATGACGACTGAAATTCCCATGCGTGTTCTCCCGATTAAAGGTGATCTTGGTTGTCAGTGACGGCCCGGATGCGCAAACGCGAGCCCTCGCGCGCCACGATCTCGGCACGCCCGCCCACCGGGGGTTTGCCGGAACCTTCCCAGACCGCCTCCCAGAGCGAGTCCCGATAACTCACCATCAGCAGGCCGTGGTGGTCTTCGGCAATGATGACCACAGCGCCCCGGTCCATGTCGTCGAGCGCGCTGCTCGCGCGATTCGCCTGCAGGCGCCGGCGCAAGAGATGCGCAAGCGGCAAAGCGATCACCGCGGCCACGGCAAACACGATGGCCGCCTGCCACCAGGTGAGTGCAATGAGCCAGTCGCAGAGCGCCGCGACCAGCGCCGCAAACGACAGGGCCGCAAGATAAAACGTGAGCGTGGCCATCTCAAGGGCCGCGAGAATGATTCCGGCGGCGAGAAACCCGATGGCGATCCAGTGATTCATCCCGTTACTCCCCGCTATGCAGCCTCAGTTGTATTTGCGTCCCGGACATCAGCCATAGCGCAGCTTGAGTATCAACACCACGCCCGCGAGGCACAGCGTGACTGCGTTCGCGAGCAGCACCGGCAAATCCCGCGACCAGGCGCCGTAGGCCACCCAGAGCATGGTGCCGAGCGTGAACACCGCGTACATGCCGAGCGAGAGACTGCCGGTATTATGCGTGCGCAGCGAGCGCCACACTTGCGGCACGAACGCGAGCGTGGTGCAAGCCGCGGCGACAAAACCGATCACGGGCGAAATGTTCACGCGGCCTCACTCTCGTAATCATCGGCACGGGTCTCGTCGCGGCCGGACGGCGCACGCAGCCGGTGCAGGAGTGCGCTCAGCACGATCGCCACGACGAAATTCACGATCAGAGCATAGAGCGCCGCATATCCGGGCATGGTGAGTGCGCCCAGATGCAGGGGAAAGATCGAGGTCTTGAAACCTTCGGCCGCGACCATGCCGGTGCCCACGGCCATGCCGGCCGCCCAACCGAGCACCAGCGCCCCGCGATGCAGCCAGCGCGTATACAGCCCGACCACGACCGCCGGCAGCGTCTGGATGATCCATACGCCACCGAGCAGTTGCAGTTGAATCGCGTACTGTTCCGGCAGAAAAATGATGAAGGCCAGCGCACCGAGTTTGACCACCAGCGACACGACTTTGGCCGTGTGCGCCTCATGCTCGGGTGTAGCCTCCGGTTTCCAATACTGCTTGTAGATATTGCGCGTGAAGAGATTCGATGCGGCGATGGACATGATCGCCGCCGGCACCAGCGCGCCGATCGCAACCGCCGCGAAACCCACCCCCGCGAACCACGCCGGGAAGGAATGCAGCAACAGCGCCGGCACGGCAAACGTGGTGCCGTATTGTTTGAACCAGCCGGCGTACGCGGGATCGTGTTGCACCCCGGCGGCGTACGCCATGTAGCCCAAGAACGCGATCAGTGCCAGCACCAGTGAATAGGCTGGCAGCAGCGCCATATTGCGCTTGATGGTGCACCGGCTCTTGGCGCTCAACACCCCGGTCACGGCATGCGGATACAGGAACAGCGCCAGCGCCGAGCCGAGCGCGAGCGTGGCGTAGGCGCTGTAGCTCCCGAGGTTCGCGCCGGCCGGCGGCTTGAGCAGCAGCTTGTCCTTGGGAATCGCCGCGAAGATGTGCCCGTAACCGCCGAGCTGCATGGGAATGATGATCACGGCGGCAATGATGACGATGTAAATCAGCAGATCCTTGACGATGGCAATCAAGGCCGGCGCACGCAAACCGCTGGTATAGGTAAAGGCCGCGAGAATCGCGAACGCGATGATCAGCGGGAGGTCCCCGGCGATGCCGGTGCCGCTGAAACCCATGGCCGCGATCACCACCTGGATGCCGACCAACTGCAGTGCGATGTACGGCATGGTGGCGAGAATGCCGGTAATCGCCACCACCAGTGCCAGGAGGCCGCTGTCGTAGCGGCCGCGCACAAAATCCGCCGCCGTCACATAACCGTGGCGGCGCGATACCGACCACAGGCGCGGAAACACCACGAACACGAACGGATACACCATGAGTGTGTACGGCAGGGCGAAAAACCCGATGGCGCCCGCGCCGAATACCAGCGCCGGCACCGCGATAAAAGTGTAGGCGGTATACAGGTCGCCACCCAGCAGAAACCAGGTGACCACGGTGCCAAAACGCCGGCCGGCCAAGCCCCACTCGTTCAACTGATTGAGATTGCCGCGCCGCCAGCGCGCCGCCACGAAACCAAGGATCGTCACCAATGCAAACAGCAGGATGAACACGCTCAACGCCGGCCAGTTCATGGGCGCCCCGGTTATTGTTGTTCAGACTTTGGCGAAATACGTCGCGGCGGTGACCACCGCCGTGACAATGATCCACACGAATTGGAACCAGTAGAAAAACGGAATCCCGAAGAGCGCCGGCTGCGCGTGGTTGTAAAGGCCCACCCACAGCATCGGCCCGTAGGGAATCACAAACAACGCGGCGATCCAGCCGGCGCGTTTCCAGCGGCTCATGGCCCACCCCAAGCCTTGGCGACCGCACCAAGGTAGCGAGCCTGCCGGCGCTTGACAAGACCGACCACATCATGGATAGTCGCGCGCCATGCAAACCATTTTGACTCGCACGACTTCGGCGCTCGCCTGCATGGCGATGTGCATGCGCATGCGCGCCTCCGTGCGGGTAGCCGTGTTGCCGGCCGAATAAGGCCACAAACCGGCAGATTTCCAAGCCCGCACGGCGCAGCCGTTGCGGGTTTTTTCATGCCTAAATTCCGATCCTAACCCCCAACGACTGCTCCCGCGGTGACTGGAACGTCGCACCTGTGTGTGCGAGCGCGATGTATGTGTCGGTCCGCGAGCGCGGTACGGACACTGTGACTGAACTGCAACTTTAAGGAGCCTATGCATGAGTACCGGAGCATCGAACGATTACCGTTTTGAAACCCTGCAAGTGCACGCTGGCCAGGAACCGGCGCCCGGCACCCGCGCACGCGCGGTGCCGATTTACCAGACCACCTCGTTCACCTTCGACAACGCCGAACACGGCGCGCGCCTGTTCGCGCTGCAGGAATTCGGCAACATCTACACGCGCATTCAGAACCCGACCACCGACGTGTTCGAAAAACGCGTGGCGGCGCTCGAGGGCGGCGTGGCCGCGCTCGCCACCGCGAGCGGCATGGCGGCGCAACTCCTAGCCATCGCCACGCTCGCCCAAGCCGGCGACAACATCGTGTCCGGCAGCGCGCTCTACGGCGGCACCTACAACCAGTTCAAGGTCACCCTGCCGCGGCTCGGCATCCGGGTGAAATTCGTGGAGGGCGACGACCCCGAGCCTTACCGCCGGGCGATCGATTCCAACACCAAGGCACTCTACGTTGAGACCATCGGCAACCCGGGCTTCAACGTTCCCGACTTCGACGCACTGGCCCGGATCGCGCACGCAGCCGGCATCCCGTTGATCGTGGACAACACCTTTGGCGCGGCCGGTTACCTCATCCGGCCGATCGAACACGGCGCCGACATCGTAGTGGCCGCGGCCACCAAGTGGATCGGCGGACACGGCACCTCGATTGGCGGCGTGATCGTCGACTCCGGCCGCTTCGACTGGGGTAACGGCAAGTTCCCGGTGTTTACCGAACCTTCCCCCGGATACCACGGACTCAAATTCTGGGAGGTCTTCGGCCCGCACAGCCCGTTCGGCAACATTGCGTTCATTGTGCGTGCGCGCGTCGAAGGACTGCGGGACCTCGGGCCGGCGCCCTCGCCTTTCAATTCGTTTCTGTTCCTGCAGGGCCTTGAGACCCTGTCGCTGCGCATGCAGCGCCACGTCGACAACACGCTCGAGCTGGCGCATTGGCTGGAAAAGCAGCCGGACGTCGCCTGGGTGAACTATCCCGGTCTGCCGCAGCATCCGTCGCACGAGCGTGCCCGCAAGTATTTGCGTCACGGTTTTGGCGCGGTGTTGAGCTTCGGCATCCGCGGCGGCGAAGCCGCGGGCCGCGCCTTCATCGATCACGTCAAGCTCGCGAGCAATCTCGCCAACATGGGCGATGCCAAGACGCTGGTGATTCATCCGGCCTCGACCACGCACCAGCAGCTTTCCGCCGCAGAGCAGCATAGCGCCGGTGTCACCCCGGACTTGGTGCGCGTATCGGTCGGCATCGAGCACATCGACGACATCAAGGCCGATTTCGCTCGGGCCTTCGAGCAGGCACGCTTGAGAGCGGTCGCATGAGACTGTCAACGAAGATCTTCCAAACCTCGCGTGGTGTCATCGGACGCTCGGCGCCAACAAAGCTGTCGGCTACGTCCATCTCATGCTTGTACGGAGCGGCGGCGCCGTGAACCTCCTGGTGACCTCTCCGGGCCGCACGCACTTCGTGCAACTCACGGAGCCCTTGACGCTCGAGTGCGGTGCGCGGCTCTACGACGCGACGCTCGCCTACCGCACCTGGGGGCAGCCGAACGCGACGGGTGACAATGCCGTGCTCGTCTGTCATACGCTGACCGGCTCGGCGGATGCCGATGATTGGTGGAGCGGACTTCTCGGTCCGGGCCGGGCGCTCGATCCCGAACGGGATTTCATCGTGTGCAGCAACGTGCTCGGCGGCTGCTACGGCTCGACCGGCCCGCAGAGTATCAATCCGGTCACCGGGCGGCGCTACGGCGGCGCCTTTCCACCGATCACGCTGCGCGACATCGTGCGTGCGCAGGCGGCATTTCTTGACCGGCTCGGCATCGCGCGCTTGACGCTGGTGATCGGCGGCTCGCTCGGCGGCATGCAGACACTCGAGTGGGCGGCGCTCTATCCCGAGCGCGTGGCGGCGATCGCGGCGATCGGCTGCGGTGCACAGCAATCTCCCTGGGCGATCGCCTGGTCCGAAGCGCAGCGCCAGGCAATTTGCTCCGACCCGAACTGGAACGCCGGCGACTATCTACCGTCCGCGCCGCCCACCGCGGGCTTGGGTGCGGCTCGTGCCGTAGCCATGCTGAGCTACCGTCACTGGGGCGAATTGGGACGGCGTTTCGGCCGCGCGCAAAACCAGGCCGGTGCATACCAGATCGAGTCCTGGCTGCAGCACCACAGCGAGAAACTCGTGGCGCGCTTCGATGCGGCGAGCTACGTTGCGCTCACCCGGGCCATGGATAGCCACGACCTCATGCGCGGGCGCCAGGATCTCTCCGCTCTGCAGGCCCGCGCGCTCGTGGTCGGCATCACCAGCGATCTGCTCTATCCACTCGCTGAACAGCAGGCACTCGCGGCGCTGCTCCCGAACGCCGAGCTCGCCGTACTCGATTCGCCTTACGGCCACGACGCCTTCCTGATTGAAGTCGAACCATTGAACCGTTTGATCGCCGAGTTTCGCGCGCCCCGCGCCTATACCCCGAACCGACATATCTTCAAGGAATCCCGAGCATGCCTGTCCTAGCCAAAGCCATCGCCGCGGATCGCCTCTCCGTGCCATCGATACCGGCAAGCCGTGCAGCGCCCGCCGCAGCCACTGTGCACTTGCTGATCGCCGGGCACACCGGGCAGATCGGCAGCGCCTTTTGCCGCGAACTGTGCACACAGGCCGCGCGGCTCGGCGCCGAGGGCGTGCGCCTCGACATCGCCGGCCGCTTCAACCGCAGTGAATTCATCTGGAGCGGCACGGACGGCCGTGGTGAAGAACGCTTTGCCCGCAGCCACGACGACTGGCCGGTCATCCTGCGCTGCTTACTCGCCTCGCCGGGCGCGGCACGCGTATTCGTGGACTGCACCGCCGGCACGGTGTTTGCCGAGCATTACGCCGAGTTGCTGCGCAAGGGCGTCGGCATCGTCACGCCCAACAAACTTGCGAACAGCGCGAGCCAGGCGCAGTACATGGAGCTGCAGCGCACCGCGCGCCAGTGCGCACGGCCCTACTGCTATGAAACCACCGTGGGCGCCGCCTTGCCGGTGCTCGGCCCGCTCGCGGAGCTCGCGCGCACCGGCGACCACGTGCGGCGCATCGAGGCGGTGGTCTCCGGCACCTTGTCCTTCATCCTGAACCGCGTGAACAACGGCGAGCGCTTTTCGGTCGCGGTACGCGAAGCACGGGCCCGCGGCTACACCGAGCCGCATCCGGCTTCCGATCTCGCGGGCTTGGACAGCGCCCGCAAACTTCTGATCCTGTTGCGCGAAGCCGGGCTCGAATGGGAACCCGACCAAATAAACGTCCAAAACCTGGTGCCGGAAGAGCTCGCGGACGAGACCGACGCCGAATGTTTTCTCGCCGGTCTCGCCGCCCACGACGCCGCCTGGGCCGAGCACGCCGAGGCCGCACACCATCGCAGCCTCAGGCTCGTGTACCTCGCGCGTTACGACGGACACCGCGCGCAGGTGAACGTCACGCACGTCACCGCCACCGATCCCTTTGCCTTGCTCGCGCCCGGCGAAAATCTGGTGCGCATCTGGACGGATCGCTACCGGCCGGTGCCGCTGTCGATCGCCGGTCCCGGCGCCGGCCCCGAGCTGACCGCCGCCGGCGTGTTGACCGACGTCCTCAAAGCCGCGCGCGAGTTACGCCATGCCTAGATATGGCAGTCTCGGCTTGCACTGAGCCGGTATTCCCAATGCCGCGCGCCGTTCCTACGCGGGACGGCCAGGCGCGCTAATATGACGCGCCGGTTACCGGCGCTCGCGCAAGGCGAATAAACATGCTGCGGAAATATCGGATTGCCCTGGCGCTGTTGCTCAGCACCGTGGAGGCAGGCGCGCTCGCGGCGGCTCCCACGCAGAGCTATTTCACACTGCATGACCTCGGCCATGGCGTATGGGCCGCGATTTCGCCGCCGACGAGCAAGGCTGGCGCCAACTCGGGCTTCGTGATTGGCCCGCACGCGGTACTGGTGGTCGACACCTTCCAGGACCCGGCCGCAGCCGAAGCATTGCTGACCGACATCCGGAAGAAGACCAGCGAACCCATCCGCTACGTGATCAACACCCATTACCACATCGATCACGTCTCGGGGAACAATGTCTTCATCCAGGCCGGCGCCACGATCCTCGCGCAGGCCAACGTGCGCACCTGGGAGCGCACCCAGAACCTCAAGTTCTTTGGTCCGCATCCGAGCGCAAAACAGAAGGAATTCGTGACGCATCTCGGCTTGCCCATGGTTACCTACGAGCACGGCATCACCGTCTGGCTCGGCGACCGCGAAATCATCGTGCGTGCACTCGAAGGCCACACCGGCAGCGATTCGACCGTGATCATCCCCGACGCCAAGGTGGTGTTCACCGGCGACATCTTCTGGGACCACACCTTGCCGAACCTGGTCGATGCCAACACCCGGGAACAGATCGCGAGTAACGACACCTATATAAAGGACTATCCCGATTACACCTTCGTGCCCGGTCATGGCGGCATCGGCAAGGTCGCAGACGTGCGCGCCTTCCGCGATTACCTCGTGACCTTGCGCCGGGACATTGCCGCGGCACAGGCCACGGGTAAGTCCGGCCGTTCACTAGTGGATGTAGTGTTGCCGCAACTGCAAAAGAATTACGGCGACTGGGGCTGGTACAAGTATTTCATTGCCAAGGACATCGAGCTCACCGCGGAGGAGCTCAAGGGCACCAAGAAAGTGCCGGTACCGGGAGTGCCCTGAGCCGCGGATGGCGGACTACCCAACTCTAGAAGCGATCCGCACCGCACGCGAGCGGCTCGGGCAGCGCGTACGCGAGACACCCCTGTGGCACTGGCGGGGCGGCGCCATCGAACGTGCTGCCGGTGCCGCGACGCAAGTTTTTTTAAAGCTCGAGCTGTTCCAGTACACCGGTACCTTCAAGGCGCGCGGCGCGCTGCTCTGCGCGCTCGCGCTGGACGACAGCCAGAAACGCCACGGTGTCACGGCCGTAAGCGCCGGCAACCACGCCATCGCCGTGGCCTTCGCGGCGCGCAGCGTCGGCACCACCGCCAAGGTCGTCATGCCGAAAACCGCCAATCCGGCACGCGTAGTGCTCTGCCGCAGCTACGGCGCCGAGGTCGTGCTCGTGGAGGACGTATTTTCGGCCTTCAAGGAAGTCGAGCGCATCCGCAAAGACGAGAACCGCACATTCATTCATCCGTTCGAGAGCGAGTTGATCGTGCTCGGCACGGCTGGGGTCGGCCTGGAACTGTGCCAGCAGACTGAAAATCTCGACGCCGTCATCGCGCCGATCGGCGGTGGCGGATTGATCGCCGGCGTCGCCTGCGCCGTCAAACAACTGCAGCCGCATTGTGCCGTCTACGGCGTCGAGCCCGAAGGCGCCGACAGCATGACGCGCAGTTTCGAGGCGGGCGCACCGCAAAAGCTCGAACACGTGAACACGATTGCCGACAGTCTCGGGGCGCCCTACGCCTTGCCCTACACCTTCGGAATTGCCCGGCACTTTGTCGATACTATCGTGCGCATTCCGGACGACGCCATGCGTCACGCCATGGGGCTCCTGTTCTCGGACATGAAGCTCGCGGTCGAACCGGCAGCCGCCGCGGCGACCGCCGCGCTCTGCGGGCCCCTGCGCGAGCGGCTCGCCGGCAAGCGCGTCGGCGTGATCGTATGCGGCTCGAATATTGATCTCGCCACATTTGCACGCCAGGCGCTGCCGCCGAACATCGGCTGAGGACCGGGGCCTCCGGGATGCGGCCCAGCCCGCGACGGATGCAACCAATGGCGCCGGCGACTGTCAAACGCGACGTCCACGTGCTTCCTTGACACGCGGACAGATCGGTAACCCGACACCGGACCCATGCGGGGCACCCGGCTGCCCCTGGCCCGATGGCCGCATTCGCGCACGTCCTGTTTAAAAAGCTGAATACCACTTACTGGAGGCAGAAATGAAAAAGTCATTCACGGCGGCAATCGGCATTGCAGCGACGCTCGCATTGGCCGGCTTTTCAATGCCCACACTGGCCAAAGGCCAGGAGCCGCAGGGCACAGCGGCCGCGGCCACAACGGTCAAATCACAACAATCGGTTACCAGCGGTTCGGTAACGGTGGATGGCACGCGCATCCCCTACGAAGCAATCGCGGGCCTGATGGTCGTCAAGAACAGCCAGGGCAAGCCCTACGTCAGCATGTCCTACGTGGCCTATATCAAGAAGGGCGTGAACAACGAAGCCGACCGCCCGATAACCTTTTTCTACAACGGCGGACCGGGTTCCTCGACCGTATGGCTGAACATGCTGGCCTTCGGCCCGGAAATGGTGAACGTTGGCAACGGTACCCTTACGCCGCCAGCTCCGTACAAACTCGTGAATAACAACAACTGCCTGCTGGACGCGACCGACGAGGTGTTCGTCGATGCACCCGGGACCGGATTCGGCCGCATCATCACCAAAAAGATGGGCGGCGTGGGCACACCCAAGATGGTGTACGGCACGGCGCAGGATGCCAGCACCTTTTCCCAGTTCATCACCCAATACCTGACCGCGCACAGCCGCTGGGATTCGCCCAAGTTCCTGTACGGCGAAAGCTACGGGACCACGCGCGATGCCGTGTTGTCGTATGACCTCAACCAAGCCGGTGTGGGCCTGAACGGCGTGGTATTCCAGTCTGCGGTTCTGAACTGGAACCTGATGCTCGATTTCGCAAAAGCCGAACCCGGACTGAGCCTGGCTTACGCGACCGGATTCCCGAGCGAAGCGGCCACCGCCTGGTATCACCATCAGGTTCCGAACCCGCCGGCGAAACTCCTGCCGTTTCTGCAGCAAGTCGAGCAGTTCGCCATGGGGCCTTACCTGCAGGCGCTTGACGAGGGCAACCTGCTCGATGCGGCCACCAAACAGCAGATTGCGCAACAGATGCATGCGTACACCGGACTGTCGGTGTCCTACCTCGTGAAGGCGAACCTGCGCGTCGACGACGGCATGCTGCGCCACGAGCTTCTGCATGAAAGCGACATGGTCACTGGCCGCCTGGATTCGCGCTACACCGGACCGGATTTCGACCCGTTGGCGGAAGAAGCCGAGTACAGCCCGATGATGTCGGCAATCATGTCGCCGGTCATCGCGACGTTCAATCAGTACGTGCGCAATACGCTGAAGTTCGGCCAGGGCATGGTATACAAGCCCATGACCAACGCGATCGGGCAGTGGCAATACAACATCGGGTATCCCGGGTCGGGCTTCAAACTGCCGTTCACGGTGAATGTGATGCCGTTCATCAGCCAGTCCATGAAGATCAACCCCAACATGAAAGTCATGCTGGCCGGCGGTTACTTCGACCTCGGCACGCCGTTCTATGCGGCCAAGTACGAATTCGAACACCTCAACATACCCGCGTCGCTGCAGAAGAACATCAGCTACGACTTTTTCCAGTCGGGTCACATGGTGTATCTGAACCCCGAGGCACACAAAGGGCTGCACGACGCCACCGCCGCGTTCATCGACTCGAGCTACACAAAGGGGTAACGGCGCGTCGCACCGCTTCGCGGTGCGTCAACCCGTACGCTTACGGCACATAACCGCTACGCGCGGTCAGCATCTGGCCGCGCTGTCGCGTGTGCTCCAGCTTGGCGTCATCCCTAAGCGCAACCGCCAAAGTATTCAACTGCAAGCCTGCACGCGCCTCGGACATGGGGGCGGCCTCCAGGTCGTCGTGCAAGGCCTTTGCACCACTTATATCCGGGATCGCGCCGCCGCCCTCGCCCCGGCAGGGATCACCCGCTGCACGATCAAAGCTCTGCGCGCCGGGGCTCACCAAGCAGTTGATCACATGGTGCAGGTACAAGTGCACCGAACCGATTGTCGTCGACTCGCGCGCCATCAGCGCGAGCGTATATGCAGTGGCGATTTCCGCGGCGGGATTGCCGCGTGCGCAGGCCGCACCCGCGAATCCCCCCACAAGCGCGCCAACGCAAACCAGCGTCACGAGCTTGTTCATGGCGTGGTGACCGCGGCAGGAAAACCGCGTTCGCTCCCACCGGATTCTTCCACAAGCCTCGCGCTTGTCGTGTTCTCAAGCATCCTGCGTACGCAATCGTCTGTAATCAAGTGGTCGCCGCCTCCGCTTGCTTGGAGCCGTGCTCCCCGTCAAAGTTCAACCATCGCCTGACCGGCCCTAGCTGGTAGCTTGGGGTGAGCGCGTTGCGCGAACCTCAACGTCAGTACGATGCACAGACCAAATCACCCTGTTATGCTCCGTGGCACCAGTGATCGACACAACATGCAGGTTGGGGTGAGCGCCGCGCGCGAACCGCATGACCGTTACGGGTAAAAATTCCAACTGTCGGCAAGGCAACAGCGTGACGACTACTGACACTCAACCGGCAGTGGAGAATCTCGACCAGGACGCCATAAGCGCACGCGAAAGCGGCCTGCGCCGCAGCGTGTCGGCGCGCCAGATGGCCATGATCGCGCTCGGCAGCTCCATCGGCACCGGACTGTTTCTCGGTGCCGGTATCGCGATTGCCACGGCGGGGCCTGCGGTCCTCATCAGCTACGTGATCGGCGCCGTGATCGCGCTCATCATGATGTACAGCCTCGCCGAACTGACTGTGGTGCACCCGACGGCCGGAGCTTTCGGCGCGCAGGCTGAGTATTACCTCGGGGGCGGCGCGGGCTACGTCACGCGCTACATGTACTGGAGCGCACAGGTGCTCGCGATCGGTGGCGAAGCGACCGCCATTGGGCTGTACATGGGCTTCTGGTTCCCCGCCGTACCGCACGTGGTGTGGGTAGCCGGCGCGGCCGCCGTGCTGATTGCACTGAACGCCAGCAATGTTAAAAATTTTGGCCGCGCCGAATACTGGTTCACCACCATCAAGATCACCGCGATCATCGCGTTCATCGTCGCGGGACTCGTGCTCATCTTCAGAAACTTCGCCGGGGTACACGGCGTAAACAATCTCTACAGCGATGGCGGATTCATGCCGCATGGCTGGACGGGCGTGTGGTTCGCGGTGCTGATGGCGGTGTTCAGTTACTACGGCGTCGAGGTGGTCGCGGTGTCCGCGGGTGAAACCAGCGAGCCCAAGAAAAACATCCCCAAGGCCTTCCGGCTGCAGGTAGTGCGTCTGATTGTTTTCTATCTCCTGTCGCTCTCGGTAATGCTCGCGATCGTGCCGTGGACGGACACCGGCGCCGTCACCGTTTCACAGAGTCCCTTCGTGTTGACGCTCGACAAACTGGGCTTCCCGCTCGCGACCGGCGTTATGAACTTCGTGATCCTGACTGCGGCGCTCTCCTCCATGAACGCCAACCTGTACGTCAGCACGCGCATGATTTTTTCCCTCGCGCGCAGCGGCCAGGGCCCGGCGCTCCTCGGCCGCGTTACCCAAAAGCACGGCATCCCAGCCGGGGCGCTAGGCTTTTCCAGCATCGGGATCATCGTGGCGCTGGCGCTCAACGTTTACACACCCGCGGCTTTCAACATCCTCTTCGGCGTTTCGATTTTCGGCGGCATCTTCGTCTGGATCATGATTCTCGTCACCTTCATCGCCTACCGGCGGTCGCCGAACCATGCACGCGCCAGCTTCAAGGCGCCATTCAGC
Source organism: Gammaproteobacteria bacterium (assembly GCA_050739335.1). Classification (GTDB taxonomy): domain Bacteria; phylum Pseudomonadota; class Gammaproteobacteria; order Natronospirales; family REEB76; genus REEB76. Next base: position 3,395 of record JBOIBB010000111.1, on the reverse strand, counting down.
CCCTGGCTGCAAGTCCTCGGCATCGCGCTGCTCGGCGCGGTGCTCGTCACCATGGCGTTCGAGCCAAGCTGGCGGTTCGCGTGGTTCGTCGGCCCGCCTTATATAATTTTCCTGTTCATCGTGTATTGGCTTTTCTACCGCAAACGCAAACCGAGGGCCGAAAGAGATGGCAGCGCACAGCTTGAATGAATACCGCAACCTTTTCCCGATCTTCGCGCAACAGCCCGGGATCGCCTACCTCGCGAATTGCTCAGCCGCCCCGCTCGCGGAACCGGTGCGCCACGCGGTCAACGAATATCTGGATAGCCGCAACCGCAACGCGCCGGACTGGGAAACCTGGATGGATGTCGCCACGCGCTCCAAAGCCGCGTTCGCACGCCTCATTGGCGCCGCAGCCGACGAGATCGCGATCTTTTCATCGCTCTCGGATGCCTTGTCGAGCATCGCCGGGTGTTTGATTGAACACAAGCCAGCACATGTGGTGACGACCGCGAGCGAATTCCCGACCGTCGGGCACGTCTGGAGCGCGCACCAGCAGCACGGCAACTGCAGCGTTACTTTCGTCCGGCCCGCGCGTCCAGACGGCGTTTTCAACGTCGCGGAAATCAAGGCTGCCGTGCGCAGCAATACGCGCGTGATCTGCGTGCACCACGTCGCCTATTACAACGGCGCAAAACAGGATCTTGCCGCCATCGCCGCGCTCACGCACTCGGTCGGCGCACAGTTCGTCGTGGATGCGTACCAGTCCATGGGCACCTGCAGGCTTGACGTCAAGAAGCTCGGCATTGACGTGCTGATCTCCGGGAATCTGAAATACCTCCTTGGCCTGCCCGGCACCGCGTACATGTACGTCGAGAAGAGTCTCGCCAACCGGCTGCAGCCGACCGTGACCGGCTGGTTCGGCCGGGCCAATCCCTTCAACTTCGACGCCACACAGTTCGACTACGCCGACGGCACCGCACGCTTCAACACCGGCACACCACCCGTCATTGCAGCCTACGGCTCACTCGCCGGCATGGAGTTGATCGAACGGGTCGGACTTGCGGCGATCGAAAAGCGCATTGACGAACTATCGGAATTCACTCTACGCAAAGCCAAGCAATATGGCCTGAAGATCGCGAGTCCGATCACGGTCCACGAAAAAGGCGCCAACACCGCCATCCACGTACAAGACGCAGACACCCTCGGCGCCGAATTGCGCAAAGACAAAATCATCGTGTCCCCACGCAAAGACGTGATCCGTCTCGCGCCGCATTTTTTTACGACTGAAGCGGAACTCGATGGTGCACTGAGTGCTATACACAAGCATGTAAATCGGTGACGGTTCCCCTGACCGGGCCGGCATCGCTCGGGCAAACGCCATGCCCATCCCGATACGGCCGGAAGCCCGGAGCCACCTTGGGCCAAGGAATACCGTCCAGTTCCGTTGCAGCACACGCGACGAAGCCACCGCCCACCGTCCGCACGTTGCCGTGCTTGACCATGGTCAGCGCAGCTTCAGTAGGCTCGGATATCCCTTCTCGCGTAACTCGGCGATCACCTTGTCGGTCAACTTCCAGGCGTCACCATTGAGCCGTACCACCAACTCCGTCCAAACACGCTCGAAGGCATTGAGCGCGTCATCGTTGTCGAAACGCACGCCGGCGGACAACAACGGCGCAATATCTTCCGTCAGGCTGCGCCTCAGCTTCCCCAGCATGCGTTGCTCCGCTACCGCACGCGTGATCGGCTCGCCTTCAAGCGTGAGGTAGTGCGCGAAGCAGGCCACCAACTTGCGGGCGTCGAGTTGCAGTTCTGTGAGCCCCGCTCCAAGGTCGAACAAGTCACGATTCTTGTGCCGCTGCAGGAGTGCGCGCAGTTTGGTGCAAAACAATTCTTCAGGTGCGAACGATGCGACTTCGGTTTTGCCGCGATACCAACCGCTCTCGACGGCGAAGGGGTAGTGGCAAATGCCGAACAGGTTTTCGTGTTCGCGCGTGTTGATCTCGACTTTCAACCTCAACGTCGATTGCGGATCGGCTTCAGGAGTGAACCTGAACACCAGATGCATCGAATGCTCCGCCTGCTCTCGGCGGCATCTGCCGAGCCACGCCAACGTGGTGCGGATCGCATCGACGGTCGGACCGATGGGTTCGGGTTGCGTCTGCACCAGATCGATGTCCTCGGAGTAGCGCAGCGGCCGCCGGAACAGCAACTTGTGAATCGCGGTGCCACCGCGAAACGCAATCTTGTCGCGCAGCGCCGGCGCACTGAACAAGTCGCATAGCGCGCGGCAGATGATCAGATCCTGCTCGACCTGATTAAGGTCAGGCCACGGTGCCTTTGCGCTCCAAGCCTGGAGATAGGTTCGTGGAATCAGAAGTCGACCTCTACCGGCTCATTGAGAATGAGCCGCCATTGAGGTTCGTTTTCGTGCAGGCTGGGCAATCCTTCAATCAAAGATTTCACGGAAGGGTTCAGCAACACGGCCGTCTTGGCTTTCCTGGCGAAGGGTCGCAGGACCTCGGCTTGCCGCGCATAGCGCATGCGCTCCAGCAAATAACCGAGCCGGCGTACGGACGAATTCTCGTAGTGCGCGGCGAGCTTGGCGAGCTTGCCTGATCGAGCCTGCCCGCCCAGGTCCTTTACGATCTGAGCCAGCATGTTGATGCCTCCAGTCCTGTGGAAATAGCGCGCGCAGTCGAGCAGCGTCAATTCGATACCGGCGACCTTCGCAAAGCCTGCATCGCTTTTCAGCGAATCCAACGCCTCCGGCCGATTGACCTTGGCAAATGCGGCGGGGCTTTGATAGACAAACTCCAATCGGTGTCGGCCAATCGCGAAACTGCGCATCTGCTTGGGCACGATCACCTGGAACACCATCGACGCCTGATGTGCGGCACCGTGAAAGGCGGCCGCACGCAGCAACGCGATGCGATAATCGGTTCGCAGGTATTTCATCAGCGGGTCGATCCAGCGCACCGGATCAGGCGCGCCGATGGCCCGGTCTTCCGGGCGAAGGATCAGATAGAAGCCTCGTCGGGGGCTTGCCAGGCGATGCTTTTTGGCTTGGCGCAGTAGCGCCATGTTCAGCGTTTCAGGCGAGGAGCCGAGCGCTGCCTGCGCGTCTTTCCGCAGCAAGTAGGCGCGACCCTCGGCAAGGCGATCCTCAATGTATTGGTCAAGCGTAGCCATGCCCAGATCATATGCAAAAAACAACGTTTTGAATAGAGTTTCGCATATGATCTGGGACGCTCAAAGGCGCATGCCGCGCGATGTACACGTAGGCCGAGAAAAGCCTCGCCAACCGCCTGCAACCGACCGTGACCGGATGGTTCGGCCGCGCCAATCCCTTCAACTTCGATGCCACACAGTTCGACTACGCCGACGGCACCGCACGCTTCAACACCGGCACA
>JBOIBB010000110.1:0-9654 GCA_050739335.1 Gammaproteobacteria bacterium | reverse complement strand
GTGCATGGCCAGCGCCGCGAGCGCGCCCGCGGCCAGCACCGGCGCCGCCGGCCCACCGCCGCTGTTGGAACTGTTTAGGACTTGATTCTCCAGATAGCCATCGAGCGCGGCCTGCACGGTGGCCGGTACTTTGTAGCCGGCGGCACTCAACCAATCGAATGCGAGATCGGTGTACACCGACAACCATGGGCTCACGAATTCATCGCGCGGGATCCAGAACGCCATGCTGCCGTTGGGCGCCTGGAAATCCGCGGCATGTTGCAGCGTGTCCGTGATCTGCTGTTGTGCACCCGGCCATTGCACCGTCGAGGGCAGAGCCTCCTTGAGTGCGAGGTAATCGGCGGCCATGACACTGCGGCTCAGGCTTACTTCCCAAGTCCGCAACGGGTCCGCCCGCATATGTGCAAACGCCCCGGCAAGATTCGCGAGGGCCGTGGGTGCAAGATCGACGCTGAGCCGCCCGGAACCCGGCAGGGCATTGGCCGGCAGCTCGATCGGCACACTCGCGGCCGCACCGGTGGTGCTGCCATACTCTGCCGCGACCTCGCGTGTGCCGGCAACCGTTACCGGGATCGTCTGTTGCAGCGCGTCGCCGAGCTTGCCGGCGCGTGCCGTGGCAAGGAGCGTAATGTCCCCCGGCTTATTGGCAGCGAGATTCAGCCATGCGAGGCCGTGCGCATAGGACGCAAGCTCGAGTTGCGTCGCCGATTGACCGCGCGCAGCACCCTGGGCGTCAATTGCGACCTGCACCTGCTGCGCCGCCGGGGTGCGGTTGGTCACATCAAAGCCCGCGGAGAACGCATCGCCAACGTGCAACTGGTTTGGAAGCGCAGGTGCGAGTTGCAGCGGCAGATTGACGCGCACCGTGGACTGACCGAGACCCATGGCGGCGCCGTCTGTTAGAGCCATAACCAGCACGCGCGAGCCGGTGAGATTGTCGGGTGCTGTGAAACTGAACTGTGCGCGGCCGTCCGCGTCAGTTTCGAGGTCCGGCTTCCAGTATCGCGGTCGCATTCGGCAGGTTTATGGCCGGACGCAAGTGACCGGTCAAGAATTTCACTGTCACGGGCGCTGTCAGCACACGGCCAAAGACGTCCTTTACTCCGGCCGGAACGGAAACCCCGTAGCTTTGCATCGGATCAAACGCAAACGGCAAGCGGTAATCGCTCGCGAGTGCACGCGCGCTCCAATTTGGCTGCAACGACCATTGTGGATAGTTTTCCCACAGTTGTTTGAGCGCTTGCCGCCACTCACCGATGCCGGCGACCACACGGCCGCCTGCAGAGTCGCAAGTGGCACCGGCGCGCTGAACTCAACACGCATCGAATCCGGCACGCAGCGTTGTGCCCCCCGAGGTGCCATCTGCCGTGAAGCTAATCTCCTGGCCGTCGCCTGCCTGGCAACGCACACCCTGCAAACGAAATGCACCGTAGGTAGTCAAAGCGGTGTCACCGGGAATTCCGCCCGCACCGGGCAGCGGCCCCAGTGGCGTCGTCAATCCGGGATTGAGCGTGAGCGTATAACCCGTGGCCGCTGCCAGCGCTGCCCGTGGCTCGACCAACCAGGTCTCACGCGCCGCATACTCCGGCCTGCCGGCATCTTCGGGTTTTACGGGCTGGGGGTTCGCGATGAACAACCACGCGCCGGGTTTACCCGGGACCGGGAGCCAGAGCGGGCCGTGGCGTTCGCGCGTATAGGGTTGTGCACGCGCCGGCACGAAGTTCTCATCGCGCGCACGCACGAAGCGCAGATGTCGGGAAACTTCTGCAGCGGTGACCGGCAGATTGAAGGACACCAGGTACACCGGCAGTACCGGCGAGCGCCAGTCCTGGAACCAGGCGGATTTGACTCGGGGGCGCTCGGTGGTGAAGGTCTGCGTCACCGCCGCCTGCAACCGCGCGCCGTCGAGCGCTGTGAAGCCGGTTTCCACCTGCACGGTGTACTTTGTCGCCGGGCGCAGGTGCTGCTCGCCTGGAAGACGGCAAGCAAGTTCGTCGTTGTTCAACCAGCGCCACTCGCAGTGGAGCGCCGGCATGACGTGTACCGGTACGCGGCTGGCACCGCGCGCCATGTTGCCAAGCGCCACCATGGGGCGATCAAACTGCAGTACGATTTCCTGGCCCGGCGGCACGTCGGTACCGGCGGGCGTGATGCTCAGCAGTTTGAGTGCCGTCCCCGAATCCGCCGCGGCACCAGTGACCACCGCCAGCGCGAGCACCCCCGCAACGCACGCCGCGCGCCCGCATCCCCGCCTGTTCATGCCGATGCTCCCTTGGCAGCCGCGCGCAACCTAATCTCGGCGGCGATTCGACCACCGCTGCCTGACGGCCTGGACCATTTGCATACCTCCGGAGGCAGCGCGCGCAACCGCAGCGGCGCGGGCAATTGCCAAAGGTGCACACCGCGCTCCATACTGTAAAAAAGGGCGCTTCTGCGCTACCCCAGATGAGCGAAACTGAAGCCAGCAACCAACTCAAGGTCAACACCGCGGACCTCGAGACCGGCATGTACGTGGCGCGCCTCGACCGCCCGTGGACCGAGACGCCGTTCCTGTTCCAGGGTTTTTTCATCCGCGGCCCGGACGAACTCGACGACCTGCGTCGGCTGTGCCGCTACGTTTACATTGACTTGGCGCGCGAGCGCTCAGCACCGGAGAGCCGGCGCGCCGACTTGGCGCGCGAAAGCCGCACCATCACCGAAGTGACGCGGTTGCACCGCGCCGCGCCGCGTGGCGGAGCCGCGGCGCGCAACCGCACCGTGTACAGCAACGCACGGCCGCTTGAAAAGGAGTTGCCAGCCGCGGAGTCCGCTTTCGACGACGCCAACCGCGCCATGCACGAGCTGGTCACTAAACTCGAGACCGAAGGGCGCCTCGACGTGCAACTGGCCATGGATACGATCGAGCCCATGGTGGAAAGCGTGCTGCGCAACCCGGACGCCATGATCTGGCTGACACGCATGAAAAAGCACAACGCCTACATGTACCACCACTCGGTGGGTACTGCGATCTGGGGCATTGCCTTCGCGCGTCATCTGGGGCTCGACAAGGCCACGCTGCGCGAAATCGGCCTGGGATGCATGCTGTTCGACGTTGGCAAAATCAAGCTGCCGCATGCCCTGCTCAGCAAGCCCGGCAAGCTCAACGACACCGAATGGCACGTGATGCGCAACCACGTGGACTACAGCCTGAACCTGCTGGAAGGGGCGAACAACGTCACGGCGCGCACCCGCGAGCTGGTGCGCAGCCATCACGAGCGCTTCGACGGCAGCGGCTATCCGGATGGCCTCAAAGGCAACCAGATTCCGACTTCGGCCAAGATCGCCGGCATGGTGGATAGTTACGACGCCATCACCAACGAGCGGCCTTACAGTCACCTGCGCTCTCCGTACGAGGCGGTGCGCGAAATCTACACTTGGCGCGGGACCCTGTTTCAACCCGAAGTGGTCGAGCAGTTCATGCAAGTCGTGGGGGTATTCCCCACCGGCTCGCTGGTGGAACTCAACAACGGCTCGGTTGCGGTGGTCATCGCGCAGAACGAAACGCGACGCCTGCGTCCACGCATCATGCTGATCCTCGACGAACACAAACAGCGCCTGCAACAGTTCAGCACCATGGACCTGATGTTCGATTCACACCTGAGTGGCACCGACAAGCTCATGATCGAGAAGTGCCTCGAGCCCGGCGCCTACGGCGTCGACCCCGAAGAACTCTATCTCTGAGCGCTATCCAGGGGCCGGTGCATGTCCGACAAGATTCTCTCGCTGCGCCCGAACCGCGAGTCGCTCATCCGGCACCTCGACGCCTACCTGGAGCGCGAGCGCGCGGGCGACCAGGTGCTGGCGCTGCTCGTAGTCGAGGTCAAGCGCGGCCGCGAGCTCGGCGCACTGTTCGGCTTCCGCAACGTCGAGGCGCTGATGAAAAAGTTGGGCGAGCGCCTCGACGGCGCCTGCCGCAGCCGCGACCGCATTCTGCGCACCGGCGACTACGAGTACGCTCTGATCCTGCCGGAGCTGAGCAACGAGGGTCACGCGATCCTCGCCGCCAACAAGATTCTGCGCAGCTTGAGCGCACCTTTCGAAGTCGGCGTGCAGGCGATTTCTGCGGGAGCCAGCATGGGTATTGCGCTGTTCCCCGACCAGGCGCATACCCCCGACGATCTGCTGCAGCGCGCCGAGCAGGCGCGCGCGGACGCCGAGCGGCGGGGCGTGGCCTACGCGCTCTACACCCCGGAGGCGCCCGGGCAACTCGCCGCCGAGTGGGACATCGAGAGCGAGCTCGATGCGGCGCTCGAAAACGGCGAGCTCGAAGTCTTCTACCAGCCCAAGGTGCGGGTGCGTGGCGGCCTGCCGAGCGGCGCCGAAGCGCTGGTGCGCTGGCGCAGTCCGAAGCGCGGGCTGGTGCCGCCCGACAAATTCATTCCCGTGGCCATGCAGTCGGGCCAGATCGGCACGCTCACGTGGTCGGTGCTCAACATGGCGCTGCAGCAGGCTCACGACTGGCCGACGCGCTTTGGACCCCTGTCGGTGGCCGTGAACCTCGCGCCCTCGCTGCTCGAGGATCCGCTGCTGGTGAATCGCGTGATCGATGCCATGAACGTCTGGGGCACGCGCCCCGGCCGGCTGGTACTCGAAGTTACCGAATCGGCTATGCTGCGCAACCCCGAAGTGAGCCTGGACGCGATCCGCGTACTCAAGGAAGCCGGGGTGCCGGTATCGATCGATGACTTCGGCACCGGCTACTCGTCACTCGCAAACTTCCGCGACATGCCGGCCGCGGAACTCAAGATCGACAAGGGCTTCGTCATGGGCATGCTCGATCACAAGCCCGACGCCAACATCGTGCGCGCGGTGCTCGAGCTCGCGCGCACCTTTCACCTGCCGGTGGTGGCGGAAGGCGTGGAGAACCTCGCGATCCTCAAGGCACTCGCGCGCCTGCATTGCGACTACGCCCAGGGCTATTACTTCAGCAAACCGCTGCCGGCGGCGGATTTCGTCAAATTCATCGAGAGCTACACGCCGCCGGCACTCTGAGCCGCCCGCGCTACGGGCGCCCAGGCCACGCTGACGCGCACTCGCGAGGGCCCGGTCAGATTCCGAAGGTAAACGTGTAGTGCAACAGAATGCCGGCGAACACCGTCGCGCCGAACCAGTTGTTATTCATGAAGGCCTGAAAGCAGCCGCGCGCCTCGCGCTTGCGCATCAGCACCTGCTGGTAAACCGCGAACAAAAACGCAAAGGCGAGCCCCACGTAATACACCGCGCTCATGTGTGTCTGCTGTCCGACCAGAATCAGGTCGAGCAGCAGCAGCGCCTGCAGAATACCAACGATCACGCGGTCGAGATCCCCGAACAGGATGGCGGTAGATTTCACGCCGATTTTGAGATCGTCGCGCCGGTCGACCATGGCGTACTGGGTGTCGTACACCGTCGCCCAGATGATGTTGCCGATGAAAATCAGCCAGGCGACCGGCGGCAGATGGCCGCTCGCGGCGGCGTAAGCCATGGGAATGCCCCAACCGAAAGCCATGCCAAGATAGGGCTGCGGCAGATAGGTGTAGCGCTTCATGAAAGGATAGGTGAGCACCAGCACCGCACCGATGATCGCAAGGTACCAGCTGAGTCGATTCAACATGAGTACCAGCACGACGCCCATCGCGCAAAGTACCAGGAACAAGCCCAAGGCTTCCCGGACGTTCACCTCGCGGGTTGCAAGCGGCCGCTCGCGTGTGCGGCGCACGTAGGGATCGAAATTGCGGTCGGCAAAATCATTCATCACGCAGCCCGCCGAGCGCATCACAAAGACGCCCACGCCGAAGATGGCGAAGAGCTTCGGACTCGGACGTCCATTACTCGCAAGCCACAGGGCCCACAACGTAGGCCACAGGAGCAGAAAAGCGCCGATCGGGCGGTGCATGCGCATGAGGCGCAGATAGGCCCAACCGCGGTTCAGCGCAAACGGCAGCCAGCGCCGGCGTACGCGGTTGTACTTGAGCTTGTGAAGCAGTGGCCGCAGGCGCGGATCCATCAGGGGAAGTCCAGGCCGAGGAAGCACTCATATATAAGTATCCGCACGCTGCCGGCCACCAGCACTGACCGGCGCGCCCAAAGCTCCGCGGGCGGGTGTGCCAAGCGCTTCACAGCCGCGGCGTAGAGCTCGCACCCGGACGCAAGCCGCGCCCCTTGAATCGGCAGGCGCTCGGTACCGGGCGCCGCGAACACGCGGTCCCCGAGCGGCTGCGCGTTCAGGTTCCGCAGCCAGTGCTGGGCATCCGCAGCCACGAGCGTGCGTGCGTACACGCACGGCCGCGTGCCGCAGAGATACACCTCACGCATATTCGCCGCCGTTCCCGGCAGCTGGTGCAGCAACAGCGCGTCCTCCACGGTGAGCGGCGCGGTGCATTCGCGCAATACCTCGACGTGAAATGCCGCGCCCACGGCGCCGCGCAGTTTTTCGGTGAGGGAGCCCGTGTGGCCAAGCCACGGCCAGAGCCTGGTCGGGCGCTCGTCTGTGCCCCAGGCACTCAGGAGTCGCCAATTCATAATCGCATCACGCATGATTGCCGCTGAAGATTGCACCCGTTGCCCGTCCGCCATAGTCAGACTTCGCCGTAACGGCTGTTGTCACCGAGCCAGCGCTCGATGAGCGGTGCGGCGTGCTCGGGACAGGATTTGAGCAGCAGGCCGGCCGCACGTTGCACCGCGGGAATGAGCGACGCATCCCGCGTCAGATCGGCGATCCGCAGACGCAACTCGCCCGCCTGGCGTGTGCCGAGGAGTTCCCCCGGTCCGCGCAACTCGAGATCGCGCCGCGCAATCTCGAAGCCGTCGCCGGTCTCGCGCATGACCGCGAGCCGCGCGCGCGCCGCCGCCGACAGCGGCGCATGGTAGAGCATCACGCAACTCGACTCCACCGCGCCACGGCCCACGCGTCCACGCAACTGGTGGAGTTGCGCGAGGCCCAAACCCTCGGCGTTCTCAATAATCATGAGACTGGCGTTCGGCACATCCACGCCCACCTCGATGACGGTAGTGGCCACCAGCAACTGGAGATCGCCGGCCTTGAAATGCGCCATGGCGCGTGCGCGCTGGCGGGCCGGCATGCGCCCGTGCACCAAGTCGACATTCAACTCCGGCAGCGCCGCGGCCAGCGCCGCCGCGGTATCTTCCGCGGCCTGGCACTGCAACAGATCGGATTCCTCGATGAGCGGGCACACCCAGTAAACCTGGCGTCCCACGCCGCAAGCGTGGCGCACGCGCGCCACGACCTCGGCACGGCGCGTGTCCGCAATCGCGACGGTCTTGACCGGCGTGCGTCCAGGCGGGAGCTCGTCGATCACCGACACGTCCAGGTCCGCGTAGGCCGTCATCGCGAGGGTGCGCGGAATCGGCGTCGCGGTCATGATGAGCTGGTGCGGATGCTCGCCGGCGCGCGCACCTTTTTCGCGCAAGGCGAGCCGTTGGTGTACGCCGAAACGGTGCTGTTCATCGATCACCACCAGCGCGAGCTTCGCGAAGGCGACGTCGCGCTGGAACAGCGCGTGCGTGCCGACCACGAGTAGCGCCTCGCCGGAATAAATCCGGTCGAGTGCCGTCTTGCGCTCGGCGACCGACTGGCGTCCGCTCAACCACGCGGGCTCGTGACCGAGCGGCTGAAACCACCGGCAAAAGGTCTGGTAATGCTGCTCGGCCAGAAGTTCGGTGGGCGCCATGAGGGCCGCCTGGAAACCACTGTCCAGGCAATGCAACACGGCCAAGGCCGCGACCACGGTCTTGCCGCAGCCGACATCGCCCTGCACGAGCCGCATCATTGGATGCGGGCGGGCGAGGTCCTGCAGAATCTCCGCGCTTACGCGCTGCTGCGCGCCCGTCAGTTGGAACGGCAAGCCAGCGAGAAACTTGTGTGCGAGTTCGCCTTCGCCGGCGATCACCGGCGCGCGGCTCTGGTCGGCCTGCGCACGCAGGCGCCGCAAACTCAAATGATGAGCAAGCAATTCCTCGAACGCGAGGCGCTGTTGCGCCGGATGCTTGCCTGCCGCGAGTTCCTCGACCGGCGCATCCGCGGGCGGACGATGCACGTAGCGCAGGGCCGCGCCGATCTCGGGCAGGCGCGCCTCGGCGAGCCACTCGGTGGGCAACAGCTCCGGCAGACGCCGTGGGTCCGCCGTGAGCAACTCGAGCGCGCGATCGGCGAGCGCCCGCAAGCGGCTCTGCGCCACGCCCTCGGTCGCTGGATACACGGGCGTGAGCGTGGCGGCTCCGGGCGCAATTTCGCCGTTATGCACGAACCGGTATTCGGGGTGCACCATCTCGAAACCCGCGACCCCCGCGCGCGCCTCGCCATAACACTGCAGCCGCGCACCGCGTGCGAAGGCCCCGGCTTGGGCTTGCTTGAAATGGAAAAACCGCAGCGTGAGGGCACCGGTGCCATCACTCACGCGCACCAGCAAGATGCGGCGCCGGTAAAGGATGGTTTCGGCCAGCTCGACGGTGGCTTCGACTACGGCGGTCGCGCCCGGCATGAGCGTACCGATCGCGGTGACGTGGGTGCGGTCCTGGTAGCGCACGGGCAAATGGAACAGCAGATCGGAGAGCGTGTGCAGATCGAGCCGCTCGAGTTTGGCGGCAAGCTGCGGGCCGACACCACGCAGATAACGCAGCGGAGTATCGCTGCGTTCGCGGTGGGCTTCGAGCAGTTCCGGCGGGAGTTTCACACTGCCATTATCGCGTCGATTTCCACCTGCGCGCCCTTGGGAAGCGCCGCGACACCCACGGTCACACGTGCCGGATAAGGTTCGTGAAAATACTCCGCCATGATGGCGTTGACCTTGGCGAAGTTGCCGAGGTCGGTGAGATACACCGTCACGCGCACCACCTGCGTGAAACCCCCGCCCGCCGCCTCGGCAACGGCTTTGAGGTTTTCGAACACGCGCCGAGCTTCGGCTTCGATCCCACCCGTGACGAGCGCAGCGGTCTTGGGATCGAGCGCGGCCTGGCCCGAGAGATATACGGTATCGCCGGCACGGATGGCCTGCGAATAGGGTCCGATCGCCTTGGGAGCCAGATTGGTATGTACGGAAGTACGCGTCATGGGTTGCTCCAAGTCATTGTTACTGAAGAATTTCCTCTGCGGGTATCGTTGCGTGCCAGCGCTCCTGCAAGGGGCCCATCCAGGCAACGATTTTTCCGGACTATATTTAAGCGTATCAAGGTATGGCGCCCGACTGAGAGGATGTCCGCATTATCCCCGTTCGCGCACGGCGCAGGCGCGGCTCCAGGAGGGAATTTTATGCAATCGCTTCGCCCAGCAGGGTTGGCAATCCTACTCGTCATCGGGCTCGGCATCTTTGCCACTACGTCTTGGGCCGTCGCGCCCACGGCCGGTCCCGGCATGCCCGCAGCGCAAGCCCAAGTCGTGCAACTTGGCAACGTCAAGGTACGCGGTCAACGAGCGCTGCTGCGGGTACTCGAAGCCATCAAGACCGGTCTGCAGCAGAAGTTTTCGACTAATCCCAAGCTCGGAAACGTGATCGTGTGCCGCGAGAACCTGGCGACTGGAAGCCACATCATGAGCCACCTGATCTGCGCCACCAATCACCAACGTCTTCAATATCAGTTCAAGCTGCAGCTTACCCGAGACGCAGGGATGGCCAACCA
>JBOIBB010000109.1:0-15080 GCA_050739335.1 Gammaproteobacteria bacterium | reverse complement strand
CGCCTGCGCGGCGAGCAACTCCGCCGCTTCGGCGCAGTGACGTGCACTGCGGCTCACAGTCTCGGCCGCGGCGGGCCAACGTACCTTGAGTACCGGCAGCACTTGGGCGCGTAGATAATTGCGGTCGAAGCGCAGCTCGGTATTGGCGGGATCTTCGAGCCAAGGAAAACCCTGTGCCTCGGCCCAGACGCGCAGCTCAGCACGCGTGAACCCGAGGAGCGGCCGCGCGAGCTGCCCGGCGCCGCAGGCGGCGAGCCGCGGCATCGCAGCCAGACCGCGCACGCCCGCGCCGCGCAGCGCCTGCAGGAAAAAGGTCTCGAGCTGATCGTCCTCGTGGTGCGCGAGCAGCAAGAGATCGCTGACTTCCAGCAGTTCGCGGTACACGTGGTAGCGACGCTCACGCGCCACGGCTTCGAGGCTCTCCCCGTGTGCGGGCACCACTTGGACATCGCGGCAGACGAGCGCGACCCCGAGCGCCGCACACTGCGCGCGGCAGTGCGCCTGCCACTCGCCGGAATCCCGATGAATATGGTGGTTCACATGCACGGCGTGCAGCTCGCCGCCCAGGCGCGGACGCAAACGCGCAAGTGCTTGCAGCAAAACGCTGGAATCGAGTCCGCCGCTGAAGCCCACCCAATAGCGTTGCGCGGCCGGAAGGCCGCGCAAGCTCTCGAACAATTGCTCCGGGCCGAAAATCACACTCGGACCGCGCGCTACGCTTATTCCTTGAAGCTGCCGATGGACGTGAAGCGCTTGTAGCGCGCCTCGATCAGCTCGTCCATGGAGCCGTGCTCGAGCCGCCCCAAGTGATCGACCAGCGCCTGCTTGAGCGTGGCCGCCATAGCCTCGACGTCACGGTGCGCGCCCCCCAAAGGTTCCTTGAGTACGGCGTCCACGAGCCCGAGGCTCTTCAGGCGCTCCGCGGTCACGCCCAGGGCTTCCGCGGCTTCACTCGCCTTATCGGCACTCTTCCATAGAATCGACGCACAGCCCTCAGGCGAGATCACAGAGTAAATGCTGTACTGCAGCATCAGCACGCGATCCCCTACGCCGATCGCGAGCGCGCCGCCCGAACCGCCTTCGCCGATGACGGTGCAGATGATCGGCACACGCAAGCTGGCCATCACGAAAAGATTGCGCGCAATGGCCTCGGACTGCCCGCGTTCTTCGGCGCCCACACCGGGATAGGCGCCCGGCGTATCGATGAAAGTCATGAGCGGCAGCCGAAAGCGCTCGGCCAGTTGCATGAGCCTGAGCGCCTTGCGGTAGCCCTCGGGGCGCGGCATGCCGAAATTACGCTGGACCTTTTCCTTGGTGGCGCGGCCCTTCTGCTCGCCGATCACCACCAGCGGGCGGCCGTCGAGGCGCGCCACGCCCGCAACAATTGCAGCGTCGTCGCCGTAGGCACGGTCGCCGTGCAACTCCTCGAAATCCGTGAAGATGCGCCCGATGTAATCCAGGGCATAGGGTCGCAGCGGATGCCGGGCAAGCTGCGCCACCTGCCAAGCGCTCAGTCCGGAAAAAATAGTCTCGGTGAGCGTGCGACTCTTGGCCTGTAGGCGCTCGATTTCATCGCTGATGCTGACCGCCGAACCGTCGCCCACGAACCGCAGTTCCTCGATCTTGGCTTCGAGCTCCGCAATCGGCTGCTCGAAACCAAGAAACTTGAGGTTCATCACGCGTTCGGAGGTTTCACTGGTGGCCATGGGGCATGAACCTTAGCGGCTCGCCCGGGTACAGGCAAGCCCCCGGCCCGCGAGCCGGCCGCGGTGCAAGTCGTGCCACTCAGGAGTTTCAGGCACCCACCGCCTCCCGTTTGGGCTCGGATGCAGCGGCCGCGCCATAGTGCAGGCTCATGGCTTGCGCGCCGAGCCAGTGGCCAAGCCGCCGTGTCAGGGCTTCGGTGGGATGCACGCGCCACAGCTCACCAAGGCACACCGGCACGCTGGCTTGGACTCCGCAGTAATGCACCCACACGTTGCAGCCTCCACCCACGTAAGGTCTAAGCATCTCCTTGAGCCGGGCCACGAAATCCGGCGCTTCACCGGGATTCCACTCGATGTCGAGGCGGCGCACGTAGCGTTCGCGCAGGTCGTCGAGCGCGTACATCTGCTTCGCGGTCACGCGCCAGCCACCGGTGAACTCGTCAAAGGCGATGCGGCCCTCGACCACGACAATCTTGTCCTTGACGACCAGCGCGCGAAAACGGTTGAAAGCTTCGTCGAACAGCGTCACTTCGAGCCGCCCGCTGCGATCATCGAGGGTGAGGTTCACACGCCCGCCACGCTTGCGCACCTCGACGATCAGCCCGGCCACGGTGACGTTCCTGGCACCGAGCCCGAAGCCGCGCTCGCTGTCACTGGCCGGCGGCGACTCGGCGGCGAGCGTCGCGAGCGATGCACTCACCACGCGCGCGAGCTCCGGCGCATAACGGCTGACCGGATGGCCGGTGAGATACAGGCCGAGGGTCTCGCGCTCGCCACGCAGGCGTTCTTCTTCGTCCCAGTCCGCCAGCTCCGGGGCGGCGTCCACGGCTTTGACCGCGCGCGGCGCCAGACCGAACAGGTCGTCCTGGCCCGCGGCGCGCGCACGTGTGCCCTGGTCGGCACGCGCGAGGGTCCTCGGCAAGGACGCCATGAGCGTTGCGCGGTTCGTGCCGAGACGGTCGAGCGCGCCCGCGCGGATCAACGCCTCGAGCACGCGCCGATTGGCCTTCTGCAAGTCCACACGCCGGCAGAGATCATCCAGGCTGCTAAACGCGCCGTGCTGTGCGCGTTCTTCCAACACGCCTTCGATGGCCGCCCGCCCCACGCCCTTGATGGCGCCCAGACCGTAACGGATGCTCTTGGCATCAGCCGCCTCGAACTGGTGCACCGAACCGTTGATGTCGGGCGGCAGGATCGCAAGCCCAAGGCTGCGGCAATCGTCAATGAGTCCGACAATCTTGTCCGTGTGATCCATGTCGGCCGACAGCACCGCGGCCATGAATGCGGCCGGATAATGCGCCTTGAGCCAGGCCGTCTGGTAGGCGAGCAGCGCATAGGCCGCGGAATGCGACTTGTTGAAGCCGTAACCGGCAAATTTTTCCATGAGGTCAAAGATATGCGTGGCCCCCTCCGGCTCGACGCCGCGTGCCACCGCACCTTGCACGAAAATACCGCGCTGCTTCGCCATCTCCTCGGGTTTCTTCTTGCCGATAGCGCGACGAAGCAGGTCGGCGGCGCCGAGCGTGTAGCCTGCGAGCACCTGGGCGATCTGCATGACCTGCTCCTGATACAGGATCACCCCGTAGGTCGGTTTCAGGATCGGCTCGAGCTTGGGGTGCAGGTAATCGACCTTGTGGCGGCTGCGTTTGCAGGCGATGAAGTCGTCCACCATGTTCATCGGGCCCGGACGGAACAGCGCATTCACCGCCACGATATCCTCGAAACTGTCGAGCTGCAGGCGCCGGATCAGGTCGCGCATGCCGCGCGACTCGAGCTGGAAGACCGCCGTCGTCTGGCAGCGGTTCAACATTGCATAGGTGTCCGGGTCATTCGGTGGCAGCGCATCGATGTCGATGGGCTTGAGCTTTTCCACGGCGCGCGTGGCGTTGATGCTGCGCACCGCCCAATCGATGATGGTGAGGGTGCGCAAGCCGAGAAAATCGAATTTCACCAGGCCCACATGTTCGACGTCGTCTTTGTCAAACTGCGTCACGGGATGGCGGCCGCCGGCTTCACAATACAGTGGCATGAATCCGGTGAGATCGGAGGGCGCGATCACCACGCCGCCGGCATGCTTGCCGGCGTTGCGCACCAGGCCCTCGAGTGACTTTGCGAGATCGATCAACTGGCGCACTTCGTCGTCGCTCTCATAGCGGCGCTTGAGTTCGGGTTCTTCGCTCAAAGCCTTGTCGAGCGTCATGTCGAGCGCGAAGGGAATCAGCTTGGCAATCTGGTCGACGCGCCCGTAGGGCTGTCCCAGCACGCGCCCCACGTCGCGCACCACCGCGCGCGCCGCCATGCTGCCGAAGGTGATGATTTGTGCAACCTGCGAGCGCCCGTAGCGCTGCGCCACGTAATCGATCACGCGGTCGCGGCCCTGCATGCAGAAATCCACGTCGAAGTCCGGCATGGACACGCGCTCAGGATTCAAAAAACGCTCGAACAGCAGCTCATGCGCGAGCGGGTCAAGCATGGTAATGCAGAGCGCGTAGGCCACCAGCGAGCCCGCGCCCGAGCCGCGGCCGGGACCGACAGGCACCGCGTGTTCCTTGGACCAGCGGATGAAATCCGCAACGATCAAGAAATACCCGGCAAATCCCATGCGCACAATGACTTCGAGTTCGCTCGCGAGCCGCGCCTGGTAGCGGGCCGTGAGCGCCGCATCCGCACCGAGTTTCGCGAGCCGGGCCGTGAGCCCGGCGCGTGCCTGCTCGCGCAGCAGAGTCTCGGTGTCGGTGCCGGGCGGTGCCGGATACTGCGGCATGAAATTCTTGCCGAGATGGAAAGCACAATTGCAACGCTCCGCAATAACCACGCTGTTTGCGAGCGCTTCCGGCAGGTCGGCAAACAACTGCAGCATCTCCGCGGCATCGCGCAGATATTGCTGCTCGCTGTAGCGGCGCGGGCGGCGCGCATCGTCCAGCCGGTAACCTTCCTGGATACAGACGCGCGCCTCGTGGGCACCGAAGTCCTCGCAGCGCAGGAAGCGCACGTCGTTGGTGGCCACGAGCGGCACGCCCGTCTCGGCGGCGAGCGCCACCGCGGCGCGCAGGTAGTCTTCTTCGCCTTCGCGGCCGGTACGCTGCAACTCGAGATAAAAGCGCCCCGGGAACCGGGCCTGCCAACGACCCAGGCAGGCTTGCGCTTCGGCACGGTGCGCGCCCAGGAGCGCACGCCCGATGTCGCCCGCGCGCCCTCCGGAAAGCGCCAGCAGACCTTCGGTATGACCTTCGAACCAACCGGCCTGCAACATGGGCACGCCGCGTTGCTGCCCCTCGAGATAACTACGAGTAATGAGCGCCGAGAGGTTGCGATAACCATCCTCGTTCATGCACAGCAAGGTGCAGGCGTAGGCGCCGTCGCCGTTGTCGGCCTGCATTTGCAGGTCGGCACCCGTGATCGACTTGATGCCCGCCTTCTGTGCGGCTTCGTAGAATTTGAGCGCGGCAAACAGATTGCCGTGGTCGGTGAGTGCGGCGGCGGGCATATTGCTCGCCGCAAGCCGCTCCACCAGATCGGGAATACGAATTACGCTGTCGACCAGCGAATACTCGCTGTGCAGACGCAGATGTACGAACTTCGGCGCCACGCTCAAGCCGCTTCGAGCCGCCGCCGCACCGGTGCAAAACTGCGCCGATGAATCGGACAGGCGCCGTAGGCCGCGAGTGCCGCAAGATGTGCGACGGTCGGGTAACCCTTGTGCACCGCAAAACCGTAGCCCGGGAATACGCGGTCGAAACGCCGCATCAGCGCATCGCGCTCAACCTTGGCAAGGATCGAGGCAGCACTGATGGCGGCGACCGTGGCGTCGCCGCGGATAATCGCCTCGGTCTGATAAGCCAGGACTGGCACACGATTGCCATCGACCAGCACGCGCGCTGGCGCGAGCGCGAGTGCCCGCACCGCGCGTTGCATGGCGAGCAGGGACGCCTGCAGGATATTCATGCGGTCGATTTCAGCGCAATCCGCCCAGCCGATCGCCCAGGCCATTGCCCGTGTACAGATCTCGGCGGCGAGCCGTTCACGTTGCGCCGCACTGAGTTGCTTGGAATCCCGCAAGCCGCGGATGCGCTGCGCCGGATCAAGGATCACCGCGGCCGCCGTCACCGGTCCTGCCAGCGGCCCGCGTCCGGCCTCATCCACTCCGGCAAGCAGTGTTTTGTCCGGTATCCGGTTTCCGTGCCCGGCCTCACACAAGTCTCGCGTACACACAAAGTGCATTTTACCCCCGCGGCAGCGGCATCCCGGCGACCAGCGCCAACACCGCCTCGGCGGCACGCTGATCCGCACCGCGCTGCAACTTAGAGCGCAGTGCCGCAAAACTCTCGAGTTGGCGCGCGCGGGCATTTTCATCCTCGAGCAGTTCGAGCAGCGCCTGCCCCATGGCATGCGGCACGGCGCGGTATTGCACGAATTCCGGCACCACCTGCCGGCCGGCCAATATGTTCGGCAAGGCCACGTTTGGAATGTGCAACAAGCGCAGACCGCGGACCAATACGAAGGTGCTCGCCGCCACGCGGTAGGCGACCACCATCGGGCAGCGCCACAGCATGGCTTCGAGCGTAGCCGTGCCGGACGCAATCAGGCCGGCATCCGCCGCGCCGAGTACCTCGCGGGCCCGCCCCTCGACCACGGTGACCGGCAGGTCCGGCTTGAGCGTGCGGATCTGGCGCTTGATCAACAACCCGAGCCGGGCGCTTGCCGTTGGCACCACAAACCGGACCCCGGGACGCTCGGCGCTCAGCCACTGCGCGGTGTCGAGAAACAGCGGCCACAGACGCTCGACTTCGGTGCTGCGGCTGCCGGGCAAGAGCGCCACCAGCGGATCTGTCGGCGGCAGATGCAGTTGCTTGCGCAGCGCAGCACGATCGGGTTCCTCCGGGGCACGGTCTGCGAGCGGATGTCCGACAAACACCGCGTGGTACCCGTGCCTGGTATAAAGTTCCGCTTCAAAGGGCAGTAGTGTGAGCACCAGCTCGGCGGCCTTGCCCACCTTGAAGAGTCGCCGGCTGCGCCAGGCCCACACCGAGGGGCTCACGTAGTGCACGGTGTGTACGCCCGCCTTGCGCAAGCGCGACTCCAGGCCAAGGTTGAAATCCGGCGCGTCGATGCCGACCACCAAGTCGGGACGGGCAGTGAGGAAATGCCGCCGCAGCCGGCGGCGCAGGCGCAGCAACCGCGGCAGATGCACCAGCAGCTCGGCAAGGCCCATCACCGAGAGTTCGTCAATGTGCACCAGCGCGCGGCAGCCGGCCGCTTGCATCTCGGGTCCGGCCGCGCCTTCGAATTGCACATCCGGCCGCCGGCGGCGGATGGCGCGGATTAGCCCGGCACCCAGATGATCTCCGGAACTCTCGCCTGCAATCACGCCGATCCGCAACATGCTTCGCCAGCCCCGCCCGGTTTCAACGCGTGATACTGCGCTCGCTGCTCGCCAGAAATTCCACCAGGCAGGTCAATTCCGGCCGCCCGACGGCCAGCCGGCCGAGCTCGGAACGCGCCTCTTCGAGACGCAGCTTGGAGCGGTAAAGCACGCGATAAGCATTCTTGATATTGCGGATCTGCACGTCGCTGAACCCGCGCCGGCGCAGGCCCACACTGTTGATACCGTGCGGCTCGGCCGGGGTGCCGGAGACTATCACGTAGGGCGGAATGTCACGCGTGAGGTCCGCATTCATGCCGGTAAAACTGTGGCGGCCGATACGGCAGAACTGATGCACTTTGGTGAAGCCGCCGAGCGCCGCCCAGTCTTCGATGGTCACGTGCCCGGCAAGCGTGGTGTTGTTGGCGAGAATCAGATGATCACCGAGCCGGCAGTCGTGCGCAATGTGCACGTAGGCCATGATCCAGTTGTCGCTGCCGATCACGGTCTTGCCGCCAGCCTGCAGCGTGCCGCGATTCACCGTCACGAACTCGAAGAAGCTGTTGCGATCCCCGATCTCGAGCCAGGTCCTCTCGCCATGGTACTTCATGTCCTGCGGAATGCCGCCGAGTGAGGCAAACTGGAAAATGCGGTTGTCGCGGCCAATGCGCGTGGGGCCGAGCACGTTCGCATGCGCGCCGATCACGCAACCCGGACCGATTTCCACCTCCGCGCCGATGACTGCAAACGGGCCGACCGCGACATCGTCCGCCAGGTGCGCGGAGGGATCGACGAGCGCGCGTGCGTCGATCAAGCTTGGTACTCCCGCGCCGCGCACATGAGTTCGGCCTCCGCCGCGACCTGAGTTCCAACCTCGGCGCGCGCTGCAAATTTCCACACCCCGCGTCTGTCCCAAAGATACTCGACCTTGAGCAGCAGTTGGTCGCCTGGCTCGACCGGCTTCTTGAAGCGCGCGTGGTCCACGCCCACAAAATAATAAAGCGTGCCCTCTTCCGGCGCATGGCCGATGGTCGCGAACGCGAGCAGGCCGGTGGCCTGGGCCAGCGCCTCGAGGATCAGTACGCCCGGCATCACCGGCCGCCCGGGAAAATGCCCGGGGAAAAACGGTTCGTTGATGGTGACGTTCTTGACCGCGGTCAGGCGCTTGCCGGGCTCGCAACTGAGCACGCGATCCACCAGCAAAAACGGGTAACGGTGCGGCAATTGCCGCATGATCGCGCGGATGTCCAAAAATGGTACCTCAGGCATGACCGATTCAATCCTTGCGTTGTTTTTCCAGGCGCTGCACCCGCCGCGCGAGTTCATCCAGCTGCCGAAAGCGCACGCTGTTCTTGCGCCAGCGTGCCGTCTCGTCCATCGGCAGGCTGCCGGAATACACGCCGGGTACGTGGATCGAGTGGCTCACCAGCGTCATGGCCGTCACCACCACATCGTCCGCGATTTCGATGTGCCCGGAAATGCCGGCACTTCCCCCGATCATGCAGCGCCGGCCAATGCGTACGCTACCGGCAATCGCGGTGCAACCGGCGATCGCGGTGTGCGCACCAATGTGCACGTTGTGCGCGATCTGAATCTGATTGTCGAGCTTCACGCCGTCCTCGATCACGGTGTCTTCGAGCGCACCGCGGTCCACGGTGGTATTGGCGCCAATTTCCACGTCGTCCCCGATCACCACCGTGCCAAGTTGCGGAACCTTGACCCAGCGCTCGTGGTCGCGGGCAATGCCAAAGCCGTCGGCGCCGATGACTACGCCCGGATGCAGCAGCGCTCGCCGGCCGAGGCGCACGCGCACGCCCAGGCTGACATTGGCCACGAGCCGGCTGGCTTCACCGATGAC
Organism: Gammaproteobacteria bacterium; assembly: GCA_050739335.1. Taxonomy (GTDB): domain Bacteria; phylum Pseudomonadota; class Gammaproteobacteria; order Natronospirales; family REEB76; genus REEB76. Next base: position 6,154 of record JBOIBB010000109.1, on the reverse strand, counting down.
AGCGCCGGCCTGAACCACGCAGTTCGGCCCGATGTGCGCGCGCGCCTCGATGCGCGCACCGCTTTCGACCACCGCGCCCGGCCCGATCCAGGCCTGCGCCGACACCTGAGCGCCTTCCGCCACGCAGGCACGGGCATCCACCCCACGGCGCGACGGCTCGGCCGGCGCGAGCAAACTCGCGGCCCGCGCATAAGCAAGATACGGATTTACCGACAACAGCGCCGGTACCGGACAATCGGCGGCATCCGCGGGCGCAAGCACTACCGCCGCTGCACGTGTCGTACCGAGATAACGGCGATAATGAGGATTGGCCAAAAACGCCAGGTCGCCCGCACCCGCGTGTTCGAGCGTCGCGACCCCGCAGATACGCACGCCGGCATCGCCCTGTACGGTCGAGTCACACTGCGCGGCCAGCTCCTCCAGTGTGTACTCGACGCTCATGGGTACGCGCCCGTCAATTCCCGCTGCCGGTGGCCGCCCCGCCGGCCTTGAAGTTTTTCTGCAATTGCGCGAGCACCTGGTTGGTGATGTCGACACTGCCATCGGCGTAGAACACGCCTTCGCCAATAATAAGGTTGTAACCTTGCGCCTTGGCATACTCGTTCACAGCCTTGAGGATGGCCTGCTGGATGGTACGCAATTCCTCGTTACGCTGGGTGTTGAAGTCCGAGGAGAAATCGCTCTGTTTCTGACTCAGATCCTGCTGCAGGTTATCGAGTTGGGTTTGCAGACCTTGGAGTTGGCTGGCGCTCATTACCGCACCGTTGCGGTTAATCTGGTCCTGGAGATTCTTGACTTTGTCCTGCTCCTCCTGCAAGGCCTTGCTGCGCGCATCGAATTTCCGGTGCAGCGCCGCAGTCGCGGCCGCCGCCTGCGGCGACTTCTGCAGCAGCGCTGCCATATCCACCACACCGATTTTGACCTCGGCCGCCTGCGCGCCGACCGCCAACATCAGGCCTGCGCCGGCCGCGAACAGCACTAGCCATTTGCACATTGACCGCATAGGCAATATCTCCGCCTGCTTTAGAAAGAGGTGCCGAGAGTGAACTGGAAGCGTTCCGTCTGATCTCCAGGCTTGGGATTCAGCGGCAAAGCATAGCTGAATTTCATGGCGCCGAGCGGGGTGAGGAAAGTGGCCGCCACGCCCACCGACACACGCAGGTTCTTCCAGCGAAAATCACCGGGGTCGGCAAACGCGTTGCCGGCATCCAGGAACAGTGCCCAGCGGCTCGAGGCCGCCGTCGTGGTGTCACTCTGCTTGCCAAAGTTCGGGAAAATCAGCTCGTTTTGCACCCAGGCATCGGCACGCCCGCCGAACGGGAATCCAATGGAATCCTTCGGCCCGAGGGTGGCAATTTGCCAGCCACGCACGGTGTCCGGACCGCCCACGAAGAAATTCTTGTAGGGAGGATAGGTGGCGGTTTTCCCGTAGGGCGCTCCGTAATCCAACTCACCATTGATGCCGTAGATAAAGCCCTTGAACAGCGGAATGAATGCCAGCTGCTGATACGACCAGATGTAGTACTCCTCGTTTAGCCCTGGCACGGCTGCACTCAGCGTGAGCGTTTCCTCTGAGCCCGAGGTCGGGAAAATGATGCGGTTGCGCGTGTCACGGCTGAATCCGATTTTGGCCTCCAGCGAGTTATAGCGCAGCGCCGGATAGGGACACAGGAACGTGAAACCACGCACGTCCGAGCAGGCGCCGAGCGTCTGGAATACCTCGCCATTCGCAGGATTTGAAATGAACTGCAAGTACTGCTGCGAGGAACCGATGGAACTGAAAAGTTCGTTGTGCGAATAGGTGAGCCCCGCGATCCACCAGCTCACCTCATTGAACGGTACCAGGTAACTCACGCCGGCACCGTAAGACTGGGTGGAAAGCGGCGCGGTATTCACCGTCAAGGCGGAGGACTGCGACTGGAACAAGCTGATCGTCTGGCTCACGCCATTTATGGTCCAGTAAGGATCGGTGAAACTGAAGTTGTAGTTATGGCCGATGACGCTGCGATTGGCGGTGATGGACACCTGGTCGCCGGTACCCAGGAAATTGGCGTTGGTCACCGTGCCGCTGATAATGAAGCCCGAAAAGCTGCCATATCCCAGGCCGATATTCGCGGTGCCCGAAGGCCGGTCGGTGAGCGAGTAGTCGACGTCCACCTCGTCGTTGGTGCCCGGAACCGGCGTGGTCTTGACGGTGGCATTCGCCACCCAAGGCAAGCGGTTGAGGCGCACGCGCGAGCGCTCCACGTCCACGTTCGAGAGCCAGGTGCCCTCGAACTGGCGCATCTCGCGCCGGTACACCATGTCGTCCGTGCCGGTGCTGCCGCTGAAGGTGATATGGCGCACGTACACCCGCGGTCCCGGATCCACGAGGAAGGTGATGGACACCAATCTGTCCTTGCGGTCCAGGTCGGGGATCGCATTGACCTTGGCAAAGCCGTATCCATAGCGACCCAGCAAGTTCTGGATGGCATCGGAGGTGGCGGTCGCCTGCTTCAGGGAGAAGATCTCGCCGGGCTTGACCAGGATGAGCTTCTCCATCTGGGCCTCCGGCAACACGAATTGGCCGGCAAGCTTGACGCCCTTGATCCTGTAGATGCCACCCTCGGTAATATTCACGGTGATGTAGACGTTGGTGCGATCGGGCGAAATCGCGACCTGGGCCGAATCCACGTTGAAGTCGGCATAGCCCTGGTCCTGGTAAAAGGAATTCAGCGACTCGAGGTCGCCCACCAGCTTCTCGCGCGCGTATTCATCGTCACTGCTCCAGAAATGCCAGATACTCGGGGTTTTGAGCTTGAACACCTCACGCAGGTCGCTCTGTGAAAACGCATGGTTGCCCACGAAGTCGATGGCGCGGATCTTGGCGGTCGAGCCTTCCTTGATGCTGACCAGCACATCGACCTTGTTGTCACCGATGTTGGTGACCTTGGGATCGATGATTACGCCGTAATGACCGTGGCTGTAGTACTCGTCGGTAATCTGATCGACGAAGCCGTCGAGCGTCACCTGATTGAAAATCTGCCCGGTGGACAGGCCGATCTTGTTGAGGCTCTTGTTCAGTTCGTCCGACTTGATCATCTTGTTGCCGATCACCGCGAAGTTTGCGATCGACGGGCGCTCCTGCACGATGATGATCAAGGTGTCGCCGTCGCGACGCATGGAGACATCGCGGAAGAATCCGGTCTTGTAGAGCGCGCGGAGGGCATCCTGGACGGTGGACGCATCCACCTGCTGGCCAATGTTGATCGGCAGGTAATCGAAGACCGTGCCGCGCGAAATACGCTGCAAGCCCACGATCTCGATCTTCTTGACGATGAACGACTGCTGCGCGCGCGCGGCGGGAGCGGTGAACACCAGGAACAGGAGGGAGGCCAGGAGTATCCCGGTGCCTTTGCACAAACCCAAGCGTAATCCTCCTTACCCGAACAAGCGTGCCAGATCGTTGTAGATCGCGAAACACATCAGCATCAGCAGCAAGGCAATACCCAGCCTCTGACCGGCCATCTCCGCTCGCAGCGAGAGCGGCGAACCTTTCAACGCTTCCAGCACGTAGTACAACAAATGTCCGCCATCCAGCAACGGAATCGGCAGCAGATTCAAAATTCCCAGGCTGATACTCACGATGGCGAGAAACGCCAGGAACGGCACTAGGCCGCTCTCCGCGGTATAGCCTGCGTACTGCGCAATCGAAATCGGTCCGCTCAAATTCTGTAGCGATACCCTGCCGGTCACCATGTTCCACGAGGCTACCAGGGTGAGCCAGGACAGATTGCCGGTACGTGCAAACGCCTGCCCGAAAGCGGCGGCGGGATTATACCGTTGTTCGGTCTGCAAACGGCTGCCAAACCCCTTGGGCACCCGCACTTGCACCCCGACACGGCCAAGGGTTTTGCCATCCGGTTGCGACTCGGCAGCGACCGGCAGCGCGAGTGCGACGCTTTGTCCAGCGCGTTCGACCACAACGTGCAGAGTCTTGCCCGGCGCCGCCTGGAGGATCTTGTAAAGCTGAGGCCAGGATTGGATCGGCGTGCCATCGACTGCGGTGAAGCGGTCACCGGGCTCCAACCCTGCGGCCGCCGCCGTGCCGCCCGCGACCAGTTTGTCGACAACCGGGGGCAGTACTGGCTCCCAGACGCTCAAACCCAACCCGCCCAGCAGATCCCCGGGACGCGTCAACTTGCGCGTGTCGCTGGCATGCAGACTCAGCGCACGCGTTGCTCCGCCGGGTGTGCGCACTTCAACCTGCACGCTGCTGCTGCGCATCACGCCCTCGAACAGCCGCACCAGCGCGGTCTCCCAGGTGGGCGTCGCATGCCCGTTGACCGCGAGGATCTCGTCCTGCGACACGAAGCCTGCCACCGCCGCCGGTGAGCCTGCCGGAACCGCACCCACGATCGGGCGGATGCCGGGCACGCCGGCCATGAAAATCACCCAGTACGCGAGTACCGCGAACAGCAGGTTGAACACCGGTCCGGCAAGCACGATCGGAAAGCGTTTGGTGAGCGATTGGCGATTGAAGGCCAGATGCTGTTGTGCTTCCGGCACTTCGCCTTCACGTTCGTCGAGGAACTTGTTGTAGCCGCCAAGCGGTATCCAGGCGACGACATACTCGGTGCTGTCCTTGTTACGCTGCCAGCGCCACAGCGGCCGGCCGAAACCCACCGAGAAGCGCAGCACCTTGACCCCCAGAAAGCGCGCTACGATGAAATGCCCGAACTCGTGTACGGTCACGAGCACACCAATGGCCACCACGAAGGCCAGGATACTGATAAGGACGTTCACAGAGCCTGCTCAGCGGATCCGTCAAGCGCGGCAGCCGTCGGTGTCACACCGCTCATCGCCACCATCCCGTGAGTGCAAGACCCAGCCAGAAAATCGGCACGGCTACCGTGAGGCTGTCGATGCGATCGAGTACGCCGCCATGTCCAGGAAACAGGCCACCACTATCCTTGACGCCCGCCTGGCGCTTGAACAAGCTCTCCGCCAAGTCACCCACGATCGACCACCAGCCTGTGACAAGACATATAAGGAATAACCAATAGCCCTGCAGCGGCAAAAACCACTGCGCACCGAGCCACGCTACCACCAGCAGCCCCACCGTACCACCGACCACTCCCTCCCAAGTCTTGCCCGGGCTGACTGCGGGCGCGAGCTTGTGCTGCCCGAAGGCCCGCCCGGCAAAATAGGCGGCGCTGTCTGCGGCCCAGATAAGCACCAGCAAAAATAACAGTTTCCGTGGCCCCTGCACACTCGCATGCAGATCAATCGTCGCGAGCCAGGCGGGCAGCAAGATCAACAACCCGCAGATCAGTTTGAGTGCGCGCGGAAATTCGTGCCGCCAAGCGCTCACCCAGACAATCGCGAACAACCACCAAGCCAACGCCAGCAGCATCACGGTCCAGACGACACGCGGGTCGGCACGCGTGAACCACAGGATGACAAGCAGGATGGCCACCAACAGCACGAACGCCGGCCCAGCCGGGAATCGGCCCAGCGCGCTCAGATGCGCCCACTCCCAGGCCCCCGCGACCACCACCGCCCCAGTCGCGAGCGCCAGGCCCCAGGTCGGCGCGCGCAACACCAGCGCCACGATCAGCGGCAGGAGAATCAACGCTGTGAGCAGGCGCAGTTTAAGCACCGGACTTTGCCTCGCTCAATTCCCGCACACCGCCAAAGCGGCGTTCGCGCTCGGCAAACCAGTGCAGTGCGGTTTGCAAACCACCGGCATCGATGTCGGGCCACGGGGTGTTGGTGAAATACAGCTCGGTGTAAGCCAGATTCCACAGCAGGAAATTGCGGATGCGGGGCTTGCCGCCGGTGCGAATGAACAGCTCCGGATCCGGGCCGTCGCCGAGTGCCAGATGTTGGCCCAAAAGCGCAGCATCGATGTCGGCCGGCAGGATCTGTCCCGCGGCAACGCCGCCGGCAAGCCACCGGGCTGCCTCAACCAGATCCCGGCGCCCTCCGTAGCCCGCCGCGACGTTTAGCCGCAGCCGGGTATTGGCCTGCGTGAGACGTTCGGCCTCCCGCATGCCAGTTTGCAGAGCCGCGGAAAAGCGTGTGCGGGCGCCGATGAAGTGCACACCCCCCCCGTTGCGGTGCAATTCTGGGATTTCGCTCGTCAGCGCGCCGAGAAGCAGATCCATCAGAC
>JBOIBB010000108.1:0-2793 GCA_050739335.1 Gammaproteobacteria bacterium | reverse complement strand
GCCTCATTCCAGGAAACCACGCGGGTGCTGACCGAAGCCTCGGTGCGCGGCCTGCACGACCACCTGCACGGCCTCAAGGAAAACGTCATCGTCGGCCGGCTGATTCCGGCCGGTACCGGTTATGCCTTTCATGAGCAGCGCCGCCGCCGGCGTGCCGAGACCCCGCCGGATGCGGCGGCGCTCGCGGCTTCCGAGGCGGAGGCCTTGTTTGCCCCGGCTACGGAAGGGGTGACGCTTGCCGGTGCCCCGGCGACCGAGCAACCCGTGGCTCAGCCCGCGAAATGAAACCGTGTGGAAGCCCCGGTTTCCTTGACACTGCCCGGGTGTCTCCCTAGAATCGCCGCGGCTTACAAGGCGGAGCGGGCGGTGCAACGCAAGGCCGCCGCCGCAGGGTTTCCGGGACAGGCGAAACAGGCCGGCTCTGACCGGCCTGTTTCTGCTTTCCGGAGGCGAAAATACCGCCAGCTTTTGTTCATCACACGAGTGACTCCATGGCAACTGTCAATCAATTAGTGCGCAAGGCCCGCATCCGCAGGACCGAGAAGACCCGCGTGCCGGCGCTGTCCGGCAGCCCGCAACGGCGCGGCGTGTGCACTCGCGTCTACACCACCACACCCAAGAAGCCCAATTCAGCACTGCGCAAGGTGGCCAAGGTGCGTCTCACCAACGGCTTCGAGGTGATCAGCTACATAGGTGGCGAGGGCCACAATCTGCAGGAACACTCGGTCGTGTTGATCCGCGGTGGGCGCGTCAAAGACCTGCCAGGCGTGCGCTATCACACGGTGCGTGGCTCGCTGGATTGCGCCGGGGTCGCCGACCGCAAGCAGGGCCGTTCAAAATACGGCGCCAAGCGTCCGAAAACCTGAGGTGAGGCAGCAGCATGTCGCGTAGAAAACAGGCCGGTGCACGGGCGATTCTTCCCGACCCGAAGTTTGGCAGCGAGAAGATCGCCAAATTCGTGAACGTGGTGATGGAAAGCGGCAAAAAGGCGGTGGCAGAGCGCATCGTGTACGGTGCACTCGATCAGATCAACAGCAAACGCGGGGGCGATCCCATAGAAGTTTTGGATCGTGCGCTCGAAAACGTGCGCCCCATGGTGGAAGTCAAATCCCGTCGCGTGGGCGGCGCCACCTATCAGGTGCCGGTCGAAGTGCGGCCTACCCGCCAGCAGGCCCTCGCCATGCGCTGGATCATCGCGTCGGCCCGTGCACGTGCCGAGAAGTCCATGCCACAGCGGCTCGCGAGCGAGCTCCTGGATGCCTCCGAGAACCGCGGCAATGCGGTCAAGAAGCGCGACGACGTGCATCGCATGGCTGAAGCCAACAAGGCCTTCGCGCATTACCGCTGGTAAGCATTTTTCGTTCCCGGTTCCCGAGGATTTATATCGTGCCCCGTCACACTCCCATCGAGCGTTACCGCAACATCGGCATCATGGCGCACATCGATGCCGGCAAGACCACGACTACGGAGCGGATCCTGTTTTACACCGGCGTTTCGCACAAAATCGGCGAGGTGCATGACGGTGCGGCCATCATGGACTGGATGGAGCAGGAGCAGGAGCGCGGTATCACCATCACCTCGGCGGCCACTACCTGTTTCTGGAAGGGCATGGATCGGAACCTTCCGGAGTACCGTATCAACATCATCGATACCCCGGGTCACGTGGACTTCACCATCGAAGTCGAGCGCAGCCTGCGGGTGCTGGACGGAGCTTGCGCGGTGTTCGATTCGGTGGCCGGTGTACAGCCGCAATCCGAAACCGTGTGGCGTCAGGCCGCGAAGTACGGCGTGCCGCGTCTGGCATTCGTCAACAAGATGGACCGTGCCGGCGCGGATTTTTTCCGGGTGCACAAACAGATCAAGGAGCGTCTTGGCGCGACGCCGGTGGCGATCGAGATCCCGATCGGTGCCGAAGAGAATTTCAAGGGCGTAGTGGACTTGGTCAAGATGCAGGCCATCTACTGGGACGACGCTACCCAGGGCATGAAGTTCGAGGAAACCGCGATTCCCTCCGAGCTCAAGGATCAGGCCAAGGAGTGGCACGACAAGATGGTAGAAGCCGCAGCCGAAGGCTCGGATGAGCTCATGGAGAAATACCTGGAGGGTCAGGCGCTCACCCAGGAGGAAATTCACCAGGGCCTCAGGTTGCGCACCTTGCGCAACGAGATCGTACCGATGCTCTGCGGGTCCGCGTTCAAGAACAAGGGCGTGCAGATGATGTTGGATGCGGTGGTCTACTATCTGCCGGCGCCCGCGGATGTGCCCGCCATCAAGGGTCACCTCGACAACAGGGATAGTAGTCCCGCCGAGCGCCATCCGCGTGACGACGAGCCGTTTTCAGCACTGGCCTTCAAGATTATGACCGATCCATTTGTGGGCACGCTCACCTTTTTCCGCGTGTACTCGGGCGTGCTCAATGCCGGCGATACGGTGTACAACCCGCTCAAAGGCAAGAAGGAACGCATCGGCCGGCTCCTGCAGATGCATGCCGACGAGCGTAAGGAAATCAAGGAGGTGTACACCGGCGACATCGCGGCCGCCGTAGGGCTGAAGGATGTCACCACAGGCGACACGCTCACCGACCCCGACAAGGTCATCATTCTTGAGAAAATGGAATTCCCCGACCCCGTGATTTCGGTGGCGGTCGAGCCTAAGGGCAAAATCGACCAGGAAAAGATGAGTCTTGCGCTGCAAAAGCTCGCCCAGGAAGATCCGTCGTTCCGGGTACACACCGATGAGGAGTCGGGGCAGACCATCATCTCCGGCATGGGCGAGTTGCACCTCGAAATCATC